>JANYKI010000078.1 GCA_025361645.1 Methanothrix sp. | reverse complement strand
GATTTGAATTTGGTAAAAGCAAAAGAGCAGGGCGTTTTTGCGCCCTCATCAACTTTTAATGCCACCAAAACCTTTAGGAGAAGATTTTGCATAACCACTGCCATCATCCTTCTGCAGTGAATGCTGAATTCTTCTTATTTGTAGGCGTCGCTATTAGAATTCTTTTCCTCTTGCATATGACTGTGCATAACTCCCGCCCCATCGCAGAGCCGTCCAGCTCGCGCGCCCTGGCAACGGCCTACTCACAACCGCACGAATCCGCCGCCCACACGCGCGCGGGCGGGGGGCGCACGGCTCCAGCATCGCTTAAATTAGGCTCATGCCTTTAGCGCCACTTCTCCTGCAGCTAGAGGCTTTGCCAGGAGCTTTCCCGCGAAAAATTCCTCCATAACCTCATCTATCTTTTCAGAGATTTCCGGAGTGATATACGCCTCATCGCAGCAATCACACACAAGAGCAGGAACGTCTCTGATGACTACTACTTCATTCTTTACTTTAACAACAAATTCCTTTTTGCCTTCGTGCAGCTTGCCCTTGCAGCAACCACAAGTATCTGGAATCATTCTTTTTTCCTCAGGCAGTAATTTATCCATCTCTCTTCATCAGGCCAATATACTGTGATGATCCGCAAGTGGTCCTGGCAGCAGGCCACAACTGCATGACACTGACGGCCGGACACGAACCCCAGCATGAGAACTGCTGGACACGGCTCCTTGTCCGGATATTCCTCTATTATCTCTCCATTGATTATTAAGTCTACCAGGTCTCTGTTGGAGATGCGCCTTTCAAACATCCTGGCGCGTGCGTGAAAAGTCAGCCGATAGTTGCGTTCGCGAACATTCTTTTTGATTTCATCGATGAGGCTAATTGGTTTCACCTCTTTGACGATGCAACGCCGATTGGTATCTCAGATTCAGGTCTTACACTGCATGGATCATAGACTTTTCGCATCTCCCAGCTTCACCTGCTCACCGCCTTCTCGAAGGTAATATTCTCCCCAGGGCCGCGTCGCATTTTGATGCCTTGCCATTTGCCCAAATACCTTGCCAGTTCTCCCCAGAATGCAGCCAGCCATTCCCGTCGCTCATGATCGCTCCCGCTGGCGGCGGAGCCGCCCAGTTCGCGGGCCTTTTGCAGGGCCAGTCCTTCCATCTGCTCCAGGGGCAGGATGATCTGCACCACCAGACCGTTCCCGTTTTCATCCTCGGCCACCATCAGATCGAACTCTCTGATCCGGATGATCTGGTTGGGGGCAATTCTGGCCGCCCGGGCCTTCAATGCGGCGTAAGCCAGGGCCTGGAATACCTCATCTTGGGAGGCCTTCGCCGCCGCCTTACTTATCTGCTCATTCATCCCATCTCTCCTGGATTGCAGGCATTTTGTTCTCGAATTCATTGGATTTGAGAATCTGATATAAATAATAGCCGCGAATAAAGGCCATAGGACAGGGGAGACGATCGTATAATGGGCTGCTTTGAAGACTACATGCAGTTTCGCGATGAAGTGGATGAGGTTAAAAAGAAGACGAAGAATGAAGAATACATCTGCAAGCCAAAGTCAAAGTCTGAAGAAAGGTAGCCGCTCCCGGCATTTTACTGTTTATTTTCGACCGGCAAAATTGGCCCTGGCCAGGTACACTGCTTCTTCTGCCGGATTCAATCCATTTTGGGATACATTAACCCAGAGGTGCAGATCCCTGTAAGAGCGGGTGAAGTTTCCTTCCTTGTAGAGCAAAAACTCCAGCTTTTGCAGGTCGCCGGTATGATTGAGAACGTAAGATACCGGCTTTTCCCAGGTCTCGTTGTGAGCAAGGGTCAGATTCATGCTCAGTATTGGATAGATGAAGGGAAAATCGTCCCTGAAATAGTCATTACGTGTAGTGTTATTCACCGGCGTGTTGTTCAGGAAAATGCTCATGGTGTAGTTCACCAGCGCATATTCGTGATTTACCACGCCCACAATCACAGTGCTGCTATTTCCTGCCTCTACGCTTGTCGGATAGTCGTAGGCTTTGCCGCCCGGCCCCAGGATATAAAACTCTGTGAACTTCTCACCCTGCTTGGGGGTCACTATTACATAAACCAGGGCGGCAATGGATAAAAATATAGTTATTATTAATATTACCGTCAGAGCCTTGTCCAGCCGACTTTTTTCGTCTGCCAGAATTTCCGTCTTCCAGGAGGTAATAGTCTCGCGAAATTGGATGGAAAACCTCTCCCCTGCTGGAAGATGCATGCGCCGCCAATAGGCCGCCGCCGCCATGGCCATGGTGAATATGGCCAGAGATACGACCACCGGAGTCAGCCTGATTCCCCAGGGTGTGTAGTTGAGAGCAAGGCCAATGAGCGGCACCACGGCAATGGAGAGCCCGAAGGAGAGAGCCGTCCTCTCGATTCCTTCCAGGTCCGCCTTTTTGGGAAAAAGGGCGGCGATGAGGGTGTAGCCCGGCACAAAGAGCACCATAACCAGGCCCAGGGGTATGCGCACGGGAAGAATGGAGAGAGGTGTCAGGGTAAAGAGCAGTGTGGCTAGCGCTACAATTACGGCTGTTAACAGGTCGGACGGGATCTTCATCATCTTATCTATATCTTTCACAACCTCACGAGTAGCATGCCCAGTAGTCTCCTAATCCAATTTGCGACCGTGCTTAAAAAGCCACCACGTGGCTCGGACTTTGCGGACTGTGATGAACTCTGGTTAGCGGAGACCGCGGGAAGGCCGGTGTCGCTTTTGCTCGATTGCAAAGAGGGCAGGCCACCTTTTAAGATTATGTCCTTCTCTCGGCAGACGTCACAGGCATCAGCGCCTCTCACCAGGCAATACTTTTCTAGGCAGTCGCCTGCCTCCTCGGTAAGAGGATCGCCCCTGCTAATAATCTTCCAATAGCCTCCAAAGAGCCTTTTTTTAAGGAGCTTTTCTGCTTCATCGTACTGGCTGGCGTTTTTGATCTCAAAACCAATCTGACCGGCATACCACTCGACGGTCTCGCGATTGATCTCCACTGGCTTTAACACCAGCTTTTCCGATGATGCTTCGTTTTTATTCCATTCGCTGCTATTGATTGAAGGCGAAACAGACGCTGTGCCGCCCCCCAGACAGATGGTCTTTGCATCTCCCGCCCCTTGTATGCGGTAATCTCCCGCCGGTATGCCCGTGGTGTCGATAGCCAGTTTATATTTGCCGGCCGAGTCTGCTTTGACTTGCGTCTGGACCTCGATATTTACCGGGACCTCTGTGGAGCCGGGCAAGGCTTTGCCAAACATCTTCAGGTTATATCTGCCGGGCGGCACATCCGCCTGGGAGATACGGGCAGTTCCGCCGCTGGCCTGGAAGCTCTTGGTGATCCAGATGCCAAACTTCACGCCGGCATAAAAGTCCTGCACATTATTAGCCGATACCGTGAAGCGGTGGGGTTTTTGGGGAACCTGGATCGTTGTCTC
>JANYKI010000055.1 GCA_025361645.1 Methanothrix sp. | reverse complement strand
ACCTCCGGCATCTTTGTACGCACCGGCGGTCTGGCCGAGGTGCTGGCCGATCTGAAAGAAACGAAATTGATCTACCTGCGCGAGGATGGTGCGGATATTCGCGGCCTTGATGCGCTGGGCGAGGCCAGCAGCCTTTCCGGTGAGGTGGCCTTCATCCTGGGAGACCACACCGGCATGACGCCGGAAGAGGAGGCTCTGATCGAGCAGGCCGGGGCAAAGGTCGTCTCCCTGGGAGCGACCAGCCTGCACGCCGACCATTGCATCGTGCTCATAAACTGGTTCCTGGACACCAACGTCTTTATGTCGGGATGATGATAATATATGACTGAATGAAAATGGAGCTAAGACATGTCTGAATCAAAGAGCCCAACAATCGCCGTGATATTGAACATTCTCATCGCTGGACTCGGCCACGTTTATTTGGGGTACACCAAGCGAGGAATAGTTCTGTTCTTATTTACCGTCCTGATTGCAGTCATCAGCTCGGGATTGGGCTGGATCGTGGGCGTAATCCTCTGCTCATACGATGCCTGGCAGCTTGCCAAGAATAGACCCGCTCCCTTCGACTTCCTGGAGAAATATATCGACGAATAGGAGATCGCTTAGTTGTGTAAAGCATTGCAGTTATAAGCCTTGAAGTGCAAGTTGAAGTAGAATGAGAAAGGCAGACGCAAAAGAGCCATCACAGCCACTCGCAGAGGTATTTGGCCATCTTGTGAAGGATCAAACCAGCAAAGCGAATCGATATCGATCCCTTCGCCTTTGTCCTTTTAATAACAAAGTTCCCAACTGCACCAAAGACAAAGCAAAGAATCCACTTGGCGTATGCAGCATTTATTATTACAGCAACCCAGTCATCACCTGTCCCATAAGATTTCGCGAAGAATGGATAATCACCGGCGACGCCGCGTCATTTTTCTTTGGAAAGGGCGCGACATGGAGTTCCTTGACTGAGGTCAGGCTAAATGATGTCAACGGCAAAACCGCAGGAAATATCGATGTTGTCCTTGTCGCTTATGACGAATGTGGAAAGGTTTACGACTTCGGCGCTCTTGAGATCCAAGCAGTCTACATTTCCGGAAATGTTCGCGATCCCTTTGAGTATTATATGAAAGATCCAACCGGCAACTCATCCATGAATTGGTCAGGCGAGCCCAATTATCCCAGACCGGACTATCTTTCTTCATCTCGCAAACGACTTGTCCCGCAGCTTCTTTTTAAAGGCGGCATTCTTCATAGCTGGAAAAAGAAGACCGCTGTGGCTCTAAGCAAGGATTTCTTTGATACCTTACCACCATTGGAACGCATAAGCAAAGACGAGGCGGATATAGCATGGCTAATATATGACATGCAACTCGTCGATCATAGCGGCCAGGAGAGGTACGCTCTCAAAAAGATCGACGAGGTTTATACGCAGTTTGAAACATCACTGAAATCAATCACTACCCCCTTGCCCGGCAAAGTTGACGATTTTATGAAACGCCTTCAAGATAAGCTCGATGAGCAGCTTGAGACTGCTCCGATAAATAATACAATCGAAGAGGTTTTTTAATGACTGCAACCAGGCAAGCTGTGCTCTTCACAGAATCTAATAATTTTTACACTGCAAAGCCGGTAAATGTGGCTTCCGTTCCTCAGAGGAGCCCCTTTCGCTATCCAGGAGGAAAGACATGGTTTGTTCCTGCCTTCAGAGAATGGATGAGCCACAAGTATCAAAAGCCGAAGATGCTCATTGAGCCATTTGCTGGCGGTGGAATCATCAGCCTTACCGCACTTTTTGAAAATCATGTCCAATGCGCAGTCATGGTTGAGCTGGATGAAGACGTAGCCGCAGTCTGGCAATCCGTGGTTTCTGGAAACGGGCCGTGGCTAGCAGATCGCATTTTGTCCTTTAAGTTGTCTCGTGAGTCCGTGATTTCGGAGCTTTCCACTCCGGCAGCTGAGATCAACGAGAGGGCTTTTCAAACCATCCTGAAAAACCGCACCTTTCATGGCGGTGTGCTGGCTAAGGGGTCCGGTCTCATCAAGTCCGGGGAGAACGGAAAAGGCATAAGATCTCGATGGTATCCGAAAACACTGGCTAAGAGGCTTCTAAATCTTGAAAAAATCTCCAGTAGAATTGATTTTCGCTCAGAAGACGGCTTGAAGGTCATGCGAGACTTTTCGGACCGAGAGGATGCAGTATTCTTCATCGATCCTCCTTACACGGCAGGAGGAAAGAAGGCGGGTAAAAGGCTCTACAAATACTGCGATATCGATCACGAAGAATTGTTTACCATCTGCGAGGCGCTGCGGGGAGACTTCTTGATTACCTATGACAATGCTGATGAGGTAAAAGAGCTGGCCAGAAGTCATGGATTTTCTACGCGGCTAATTCCCATGAAGAACACTCATCATGCCGAAATGCAGGAGCTTGTCATTGGCAGAGACCTCTCCTGGATGGATCAATTGCAAGCTCTAATAAACCAGAAGTGTGAACGCAAGATGTGAAGAGTCATTATGAGCGAAGACAATTTTGAGAATCTAGAGAATCCCAAAGACAACATCCTTGACACGGCCCGAAAGATCATCAGCTTCGGCCCCATCTGCGACAATTGCCTGGGCCGCCAGTTCGCCATGCTCTCCACCGGCCTTACTAATGCCGAGCGTGGGCGCTCCCTCAAGACGGCCCTGGCCATGCAGGCCGCCGTCGATGACGACCGCGCCTTGCTTGAAGAGCTGGCCCCCTCCTTCCGATCGGCGCGCCTCAAACTGGGCCGCAAAGACGAGGAGGATGCCCGTTGCACGGTCTGCCTGGGCGAGATGGCCCCCACAAATCTGGACGCCTGGGCGGAAAAAGCGGCCGCTGCCATCGCGGGCCGGGAGATTGAGACCCTGGTGGTGGGGACAAGGATGTCCGGCCTTCTCTCCGAGAATGAGGAGTTGCTGCTGGCGGACGGCGGCTCCACCCACGCCGAACCCTTCAAGTCGGAGCTGAATCGCGAAGTGGGAAAAAGGCTTTCCATCCAGACAGGGAAGACGGTTGATTTGAAAAACCCGGATGTGGTAGTTCACCTCAATTTGGAAAAAGGCGAGGTGGAGCTGCAAATCGCGTCTATCTTCATTCGCGGGCGCTACAAAAAGCTCGTGCGCGGCATTCCCCAGACACGCTGGCCCTGTCGCGAATGTCGCGGTCGCGGCTGCCCGCGTTGCCAGGGCACGGGCAAAATGTACCAGGAGTCAGTGGATGAGTTGATCCGCCCGGCAGTGATGGCGGCAGCCGCAGCCGAAGACACCGTATTTCACGGTGCAGGTCGCGAGGACATCGACGCTCGCATGATGGGCACCGGTCGTCCCTTCATTGTCGAGGCGGTGCGCCCCCTCATCAGGACAATCGATCTGGCCAAGCTGGAAGAGGAGATCAACCGTCGCGCTGCCGGCAAAGTGGAGGTCTTGGGCCTCGCCAAGGCATATTCCGCTATGGTTGAGAAGCTCAAAGAGGCCACATTTGAGAAGACCTACACCGCCCTGGTTAGGCTTGGTGCAGAGGTTTCAGAAGAAAAGCTTAAATCCGTCCTGAAAGAATTGGAAGGGCCGATTGATCAGCGTACGCCAACCCGCGTGTCTCACCGAAGGGCAGATAAAGTCAGAGTGAGAAAAGTTCATAGCGCTGATCTACTAGAGGTTACGGGCAACTTGGCCCGCATAAATATTAGAGGCGACAGCGGTCTGTATATCAAGGAGTTGATCTCCGGAGACGGAGGCAGAACCCGCCCGAACCTCGCCGAAATCCTTAGAGTCGACGCGATCGTCGAAGAATTAGATGTAATAGATGTAGGTGGAGAATCAGATGGCACATCATCACGGAATGCGGAAGAAGTCAAGAGACAAGCTGAGCAGGACAGTCAGGGCTAGGGGCAAATCCTCGGTAGTCAGGGCGATTCAGGAGTTCGAGACGGGCGCAATGGTCCATGTGATCATCGATCCGAGCATACACAAGGGCATGCCTCACCCCAGGTTCCACGGAAAGACGGGCGAGGTTGTAGGAACGAGAGGTAGAGCCTTTGTCCTGAAGGTCACTGATGGCAACGCCACCAAGACCTTGATCACATTACCTGAACATCTGACGGCACAAAAATAGATGATTGTCAAAAGCGTATTGCAGGAGGATATCCTGACCATGGCGGAGGTCAGGGAGATCCTAGACCAGATCCGGCTGAAGCGAGCCGATGAAGAGGAACTGGGTTACGAACTGCGCCGGGCCATAAGACATGCAGAGCTCTTTAGCAAGGGCACTGCTGAAGAAAGCCTGGCAATGGTAGCGGAGCTCATGAAGCTGGAAAAGATGAACAAGGTAATTGCCGTAAAGATCGCCGATGTCAGGCCCGTCACGAAGGATGAACTGAGGGCGATTTATGCCAAGGAACGGTTCACCTTAAGCGAAGAAGAGCTCAACAGTATTTTAGAGATCGTATTCAGGGGGTAAAGGCACATGCCTGAGGGGAGACCGCCGAAGAGAGAAGAGGTAGCTAGGATTCTCGATTACCTCCCCTATGGACGTACTCCTGACTCCAGGAGCTACCAAAAGCAACCTCTTATCCAGGCCGTAGGAGAAGCCAACTTCGTTCTCATGGAGATGACACCCAAGGAGGGCGTAGTTCCTACAGCCGGAACTCGAGTCTACATCGGCAGCGGTAGTCGTGATATCATAGACCATGTCAATCGCAGAATCGACTATTCGGAGCTGTCTAACAACGCCAAGCTCGAGCTAACTTATCAGATTGTGAGCATAGTCCTGGAAAATGAGGCCCGGTTCATTCGCTACTTTAACGAGGCCGGACCCATAACCACACGTATGCACGCTCTGGAGCTATTGCCCGGGATCGGCAAAAAGCTGATGTGGGCGGTGCTCAATGAGCGCAAGAAAGGAGTTTTCAAGAACTTTGCCGATCTGATGGAGCGGGTGAAGGGGTTGCACAATCCCGAGAAGATCATCTACAGGCGCGTCGAGGACGAGCTGATGGATGACAAAATCAAATACCGCGTCTTTACCACAATGCCCCGCGCGAGATGAAGCTGGGGCAGCATTTTCTCATGGATCGCGCTGCCATATCGCGCATCGCGAACTATGCCGATCTGGGGCGGAAGGACAATGTGTTGGAGATTGGACCGGGGTCAGGAAATCTCACAGAGGCGCTGGCCTCTCGAGCCGGCCATGTTTGTGCGGTGGAGATAGATCCCGATCTGGCCGCGCAGCTTTCCGGCCGCTTTTCTAACGTTCAGGTGATAATAGGCGATGCACTGAAGGTACAGCTTCCCCATTACAATAAGATCGTCTCCAACCTTCCCTATCAGATCTCGTCTAAGGTCACCTACCGTTTGCTCTCCCGGCCCTTTGAGACGGCAGTTTTGATGTACCAGTGGGAGTTTGCAGAGCGCATGGCAGCACCCGTGGGCAGCGAGGAGTACGGCCGTCTGGCCATGGTAACGGGCTTCTTCTGCCGCATCGAGATTTTGGAGAAGGTCTCCAAGATGGCCTTTCGTCCTCTACCCCAGGTTGACTCAGCAGTCGTGCGGCTACAGCCCCGATCGGATCGACCTGCGGCGGACGGGGCGGATTTCATGAGGCTGGCCGAGGGGCTCTTCAACAATAGACGCAAAAAAGTAAAGAAGGGTCTGGCGGCATTGGGAGCAGGTCCGCGGGCAATCGCGGAGCTGGATGCTGCCCTTTTGGAGAGAAGGCCGGAGGAACTAACGCCGGATGAGGCGGCAAGCCTTGTCGGGGCAATATCTCGGAAATCCTGTTCAGGAACACGGGAGTAATTGGCTCTTCGTTATTTCCAGTTGCTAACTTCAGGTTACTATGTTTTGGAGTACACAGTTTCCGTTGAAGCCCATGCCTAAACTCCCCGTATTAACACCCCAAAAGCTTGCCAGGGCTTTGGAGCATAGCAAAGACCTTCGCAAATGTTCTCAAGCACCCTGACGATCAGCTCCACCTACTCGGGGCGGAGGAAGTAGTCACCTAACCTCCCGAAAGTTCAGGCGCACAAGTTTAGCGCCTGAATAATTTCCCTCTGTTTTTTTGTCATTTCAGTGTCAATTATCTGTCCGTCCGCTGAAGAAATTTTTCTAAATTTCTCCAATTGCAGAAGCAAAAGTTCAACAGAATATTTATCCAGTAGCTTTGCTTCCCTCATCATATTTATCAGTCGTGACCTGATGATTAGACTCAGGAAAGCGATGAAAATGAACCCTCTT
>JANYKI010000038.1 GCA_025361645.1 Methanothrix sp. | reverse complement strand
GCAGATTTCATTATTTGTGACATCTCTTCAAGATTCATTTTCAGGACCTCACTAAAAAATAGGTGCGGATTGTATTTCTCCTTTATCCTCACTGGCGTCTAATATCAGATTTCCTAATCAACAAACCCAAGGTCCATTTTCCTCTACCAGATGCATCTAGCCGGAGACCTTTTGCGCCGCTCCCTAGAATGAAGTATCAACTAAATTCCTCCAAACTCATCTACTCAAATCAGATCGCTCAATCAATTGATAGCTTATAAATACTTTCGAGGCAATTTCTATACTTGTTTTATGGACCTATCAACCATAAAACAAAGGAGAGTACGAAATGGGTTTCTTAGATCGGGTAAGCACAGTTGTGCAAGCAAAGATGAATAAGATCATGGACAAGATCGAGGATCCCAGGGAGACCCTGGATCTATCTTACGAGAAACAACTCCAGCTCCTGCAAAATGTGAAACGGGGTGTGGCAGAGGTCACCACCTCCAAGAAGAGAATCGAGCTGCAAAAGGCAAAGCTGCAGATGAGCATCGACAAGCTGGACTCTCAGGCCAAGGAGGCGCTGGCAGCCAACCGGGAAGACATGGCCCGCAAAGCTCTGGAGAACAAAGCCGGATTGCAGTCGCAGTTCGCAAGCCTGGACCGACAGATTGCCGACTTGGAAGATCAGCAGCAAAAGCTTGTTGCCGCTGAGTCACGCCTAGCTACAAAGGTAGAAGCCTTCCTCACCAAAAAAGAGACCATCAAGGCCCAGTACACCGCAGCCGAAGCCCAGGTCAAGGTTACGGAGTCCGTGACGGGCATCAGCGAGGAGATGGCGGACGTGGGCATGGCCGTGCAAAGGGCTGAAGAGAAGACGGATAACATGAAGGCCCGCTCCGCGGCTCTGGACGAACTGTTGGAGTCCGGCACACTGACAGATTTCTCAGGTGACGACGAATTAGGACGAGAGCTTGCGAAAGCCAAGGCGCAGAGCAGCGTTAGCGATGAGCTGGCCAGAATGAAGTTGGAGATGAAGAAATGATCATCAGAATTCTGGGTCAAGGGCAGTTCAAATTGGACGGCAAACATCTAGACAAGCTGAACAAAATCGACAATGAGATAGTCGAGCATGTGTCCAAGGGCAACAAGGCTGAGTTTCATAAAGACCTCGCTAAATTGCTCACCATCATCAAGGAAGAGGGCGAGCCGCTGGACCCAGTGGAGATTGTTGCGTCGGACATCATCATACCTCCAGGAGATATGTCCATGTCCGAGGCTCAAAAGACCTTTTGCGGAGAGGGACTGATTAAAGGTTGAGTATCCGGAAAGCTAATTTTATCTCATTTTTTGTTTTTTTGGAGATGAGTTTTATAATAATGCAGTCAGTCAGGTTGCTTAAGAATTGTCATCATTAAATTTCGGAATGCTACTGCACTCAGGTATGAAGGACCTAGATATAATAATTTTAACAAAATAAATTATCTCATTTTAAACCAAATATGCTCGCGAAGTCGAATCTTGAAATATCGACATAGGAATTCCGAGAGTAGAGTCTGCAGATAATGCAAATGACGGTCAATTGGCTTGATGACGGGCATTAAGGCCCAGAATATCATTATCTTTGTTCAATAAGATCAAATAACAAGAGTTACATAGATATACTAAATTTAACGGAGGTTTGTATATGACAAAAGGTGAATGCAATCTATCATTAGACGAGCTCTTAAAGTTCGAGGGCGTTATGGCGGCCGGAATTTTCAGTCCTGAGGGAAAACTTGTGGATTATAAGTCCAAGACCGGAATGCCCAAAGAGATGGCCGAGATGACTGCCAAGTTTTGCGGAGCCGTGAACATGATGTTCGATGCTTTGGCCAGCGCCTATTCACAGCTCTACAAAATGAAATGGGTACCGCAACATAATTGGATGTATAGCGGGGGCGATTGGACAGTTTTGATCTCAGGGACCAGGGGAGTCTTTGTCGAGAGTTCCAAGGCAGATCTTGAGAAGCTCCTTAAAGCCTTAGGAATGTGTTAGCATCAGCAACTAAGTATATGTGGTATCCGGCAATAAGTTAGCCGGCAGGTTATGCGGCTAACTCCATTTATTGTCAGGATATATTCAAAGAAGAATGCAAAAAATAACCCATAAGCATTTAGGCAAAGGAGGTTAATTCTAAATGGATGCTAGTAATCTCAATCCAAAAGAAGGATTCGGTTTAGCCCAAAAGATTGCTCTACTCGTTATTTTGGCTATCATTGCATTTTATCTTATCGAAGAGCATAGAGCACACCTCATCGCCTACTCGGGCACGATATTCTTTATAGTCTTCATCCTATTGCATCTCGTAATGCACAGAGGGCATGGAGGACATGGTGGTGGGTGCGGCGGTCACAGCAGAAATGATGAAGCCGATCACGAGCAAGATAAAGGGGAGGAAAAATGTGAAACCGATAAAGCCGGCGAGTTCCAGGATGCACGCCAACATGATCATGGCCAGAAGGAGGACAAGCTATGAGCGATATACCGGCATATGGCCTCTGGTCTCTGGTTATAATCAACTCTCTGATCTTTATAATCTTCACCTTTAGCTTCACAAAGCCCAAAACGGCGCGCGACTGGCGTTCACTGGGAGCTTTCTGGGCCTTCATTGTTGCTCTGTTCACCGAGATGTACGGCATTCCATTGACTATCTATCTGCTCTCGGGCTGGCTGACGCGCCGCTATCCTGGGCTTGATTTATATTCTCACAATGCCGGGCACCTATGGAGCGATCTGCTGGGCTCAACAGGCGACCCCCACATTGGAATGATTCATATAATCAGCAGCATCCTGATCCTGGCTGGACTTTATATCATTTCCTCAGCCTGGAGCGTGCTGTACAAGGCGCAGCAGAGCCATACGCTGGCGACGACCGGGCCTTACGCCTACGTCCGCCACCCTCAGTATGACGGCTTTATCCTGGTCATGATCGGATTCCTGGTGCAGTGGCCCACGATACTGACTTTAATCATGTTTCCCATTCTGGTTTGGATGTATCGGAGACTGGCAAGACAGGAGGAAAAAGAGATTCAGGCGGAATTCGGAGATGAATATTCCAGATATGCAGCTGCAACTCCAGCATTCATTCCACGTTTTGGATAGATGTTAGGCCAAGTCTACATCTTTTCCATCATTTTCAGAGCATCCTCAAGTGGCAACGCGGGGGCTATATGAGGTATCCCAATTTCTCTGAATGGATGTGTTATCCTCAGGATCGCCTCTTCGCTCGGTGCTTCGAATATTGCTACCGAGATGTGCCTTCCTATCAGGAGGTATCTCCCGATCAATTTTACCTCTTTCGGAAACTTGAATTCTTTCCATACAGCTAGAAGTTTAGCCGTATTCTCCGGCTTCCACTCGAACCATAGCACGAATAACATAGTTCACCTCCATATCGCGTATGTGAATGTTTATATATAGACATTAAAAGATTTAAGACTTTGCCTAATTTTACGATTTAAATCTCGAATGGCATAAATTTTTTAAGATATATGGATCACCTCAACCGGACAATCTTCGGATGCCTTTATCACGCAGCCGATTAGATCGTCCGGTGCCTCCCCCTTGTCCAATCCACCAGACCTGTACTTCTCGACGACCTGGCTGAAGTTGTCGTCCGGATTCTCTTCGAAGAACTCAGGACAGCTTTCCCAGCA
>JANYKI010000088.1 GCA_025361645.1 Methanothrix sp. | reverse complement strand
AGCGTCGGCTTTCCCTGGCTGCTCTGGCTGGGGCTGGCGCCGCCGGGCTTCTATTCGGTTGACTACTTTCCCGTCTTTCCCTGGTTCGGGGTGATTCTGGTGGGGATGGGGCTAGGAGATCGGCTCTATCCCGGCTACCGGCGCAGGATTCCGGTGCCGGATCTTGCCGGGTCGTCTTTTGTGCGTTCGCTCGCATTCCTGGGCTATAACTCGCTGGCCATCTATCTGGTCCATCCCCACCAGAATCACCCCGAACCAGGGAAAGACGGGAAAGTAGTCAACCGAATAGAAGCCCGGCGGCGCCAGCCCCAGCCAGAGCAGCCAGGGAAAGCCGACGCTGATGTTCTGCAAATATAATCCAAATAATATAAATAATAATCCGAAAATGATGTTCGCCTTGTGCAGCCGAAGAAATGGATAAGCCAGCAGTAGCGAGAGGCCGATGAGGTGCAACACACCGAAGACGATGAAGCCCCTTCCGATGACGAGATAGGTAACGAGAGTAATGCCCAAGGCCAGGCCCAGTATCCAGACGCTCCTCTTCAAAAGCCGCAGGCGAAACCGATCTTCCTGCCCCAAGAGCTGTGCCCGGGAGTGGCTCAGGGTGAGGGAGAGGCCGACGAGGAGGAGAAAGAGCGAGGCAGTGACGCGAGCCACTGCCAGCCAGAAGCAGAAGGATACATCAATATCGTAGACTGCAAAATAGTTGAGATCGAAGACCAGGTGGTAGAGAACCATGAGGAGGATTGCCACTCCTCGCAGCAAATCCACCTCCAAGAAACGGACCGTCGGGGTCTCGACCATTATAATTAAATTCTAAAGTACTTAGCGAGTTTCGCATTGATTTCTGCTCGCAAAGCATCATCAACAGATCCAATCCAGCCCAAAACATCGTCGCGTGATACCGTGTAGACTACATTGATGATATCGCCTGCACCAGTTGGGGGGCTCCTAATTGTCTCAATAGTGCTATTGCTCATCTAAATCGAACCTTAACATCGTCGATTGTATATGTATCTGGTTCGTTTTCGAGAAGATCCAAGATAATTTTAGTGGATAGTGCCATGAATGCTTCCTGGTCTTCAAGAATTTCCGGTGTTTCTGGTGGGCATCTACGGACCTTTGACATAATATCTCCCACGATATTTAGATCTACAGCACTATCAAAACTTTGGTTGGGTTCTGGTTTTATATCAGGCGCGCCCTCTACCATAATATATACTGATATCAAGGATATCCTAAATACTTTGCCCTACTATCACCCATCTACAATCCCGATCTCCTCTTCCGTCAGGCCGTAAAGCTCGTACACCAGCCTGTTGATCTGCCGGTCGGTGGCCTCGATCTGGCGAGCGAGCAGCGTCTTGTCGTGATCGGTGCCGGCAGATGCAAGCTTGTGAAGATCGAGCATGGACTGCACCAGTTCTACCATGCGGTCGTGGCGGGCGACATCGGCGGGGTCGGAGAAGTCAATGGTGCGGATGGGGAGCTGTTCGATATATTGGCGATTATAAGCATAATAGCCGCCACTAAATCTGCTGCTAAACGATTTCAAATATGCATCTAACAGATTTGAGTTCAACAAACCTAACAAGTACTTATACTCGATTTTGTCATTTTGTTTTAGCGTTATCCCATATCCTCCACCACCGCCACCGCCACTGCCAACGAAATAGTAATACTCTTCAGAATCCAGGGAGAAAGATGCAGAATTTGCAATACTTGGGGTTAAAATCTTAATTTGCTCCATTTGATTCAAATTTTGTGAACGACCAAAAGCGTACCATCGATCATTTTTCCATTTTCCATGTTCTCGGGATTCAAGCATCGTGCGGTTTTCGATAAGATATCGATAGGTTAGTGGATATTTTTCCTCCAATTCCATTTCTGATAACAAGATTGCTTTGCCTTCAACAAATTTATAGGGAAAAATTATTGATTTAGTTAAATCGGTTATATGATATCTTCTGAGATTCACAGATCCTTTGCATAATGGATGTAATAAATCATTTTCAAGTGCGTAAATCTTTTGGGCAGCTTCCGAAAAATACTGATTTCCATCGGCATTCTTTAGGATGAAAACTGGATCTGCTCCCGTAACCAATCCTTGAAATATTTTATCTGCCACGTCGCCTAATTTTAGAGGATACCTGCTCAGTTTTTGAAATATAGGCGCAATCTCTCCAACTGTTAAATTCCATCCTTCATCTTTTATAGATTCTGTTGATATCGATCCAAATACTGCTTCGGCTTTATTGCGCCATTTGGCCAAGTCATCGATTCTCAAAAGATGGAATATATCCTGACTTGATTTATCTAAGAACAATAGGCAAGTATATGTCATTGCGCCTGAAAAGACTTGAAGATCCCCAAAGTGCACAATCTCTGTTATTAGTTTATCATTCACCAGCAATTCCCGCAAAGGCTTCCCATATTGAGCATTGAAAAACTTGTGCGGCAAGATAAATCCGAGTCTGCCTTGCTTGTTCAGCAGATCAAGCCCTCTTTCCACAAAAACCACGTAAATATCGTAGTTGCCCTTGCTTGCGGAAACATACTTCTGCTTGTATCTCTCGACCTCCAGCGGTGCCCATTCCTTCATAGTCTGAATACGAATGTAAGGCGGATTGCCTATCACCGCATCAAACCCGCCCCTCTCGAAGATCTCCGGGAACTCTGTCTTCCACTCGAAGGCGTTGATCCTCTGCACCTCTTCTACGCTCAGGTTCTTATGATCATCATAATAATCGTAGCCGATGAGCGAGTTTCCGCACTTGATATTGCTGCCCAGATCCGGCAGGGCCCGCTCTTTGAAGTAGCGCAGCAGGCTGCTGATGCTCTCCTCTGTCTCGCCTTCCAGGACCTTGAGCAAGAGCGAGAGCTTGGTCACCTCCACCGCCTGCGGGTCGATGTCCACCCCATAAATGTTGCTCTGCAAGATGCGCTTTCTCTCCGTGGTGGTCAGACGCCATTCGTTGCCGTTGGCCTTGAAGATGGGCAGCGATGCCTGGGCGGCGCGGGCGTGGATCTTCCTGGCCCGCCGGTCAGAGCGCTGCTCGGGCGCTGCCGGCAGGAGCCGCAGCAC
>JANYKI010000112.1 GCA_025361645.1 Methanothrix sp. | reverse complement strand
CCCAGAATATCCGCATCAACAAGCGTAGATATCTGGTTTCGGAACTTGAACTTGTCCAGTATGTCCTGGACATTAGGCGAAAAGCCATCCAAATAGGCTTCAAAATCGGCTTTGAGCTGCTGGACATGTGCCCTGGACTTGAGATCACGAAGCAAGAACGGTGAAGTATTGTAGAAGGCTTGCCGTGCAGCCTGCCGCAGCGCAGCATCTTGATTGGTGATGCCTGCTTCATCAAGCTGTTTCTTCATGTCCAAAACAGCTCTCTTGTTAGGCTCCAGTACGGCGTCAAGTCGGCGGATAACAGTCATAGGCAAAATCACATCGCGATACTTACCCCTCACATAAACGTCACGCAGAACATCGTCCGCAATGCCCCAAATAAAATTAGCAATCCAGTTCAGGTTCCCAGTTCCATTATTCATTGTGAATTTAGCCTCAGCTCGAATCAATAACTTGCAGTCCCATAAACATTATGCTGATCTCAGACAAAAGACAATACTTTACTAGAGGGCAGGACAATTGCCCCTCTCATGGATCTGGAAGGATTTGCCAAGCGGGGCCTGCTACGTGAGGACCCGGAGATTAAGTCCAAGCTCATCTCACTGATCAGAGAGGTTAAGAGAATACCAGAGGATAAAGCCCTCCTCCTGGCACAGGCGGTGTTAGAGGAAGCAAAGGCGACGCTGCATCCCCGCGGCGAGGTCTTCCGGCTGGAAGAGGTGGGCGTCACCATGGGCGACTATGGGGTAGGCTCGCGAGGCTCAGGCGATTTCTATACGCACACCAAGATCGCCGAGGTCATCGGCGGCACCAATGCCGTGGTCGATTCCCGCCAGCTGGACGACTCGGGGGTGGTCAAAGGCAAAGGAGAGTACATAACCGTCACCGTAGACGGCATGCACTCCCGCCTCAGCGACTATCCTTTCCTGGCGGGCTTTCATGTCACTCGCGCCGCGCTTCGCGATGTCTATGTCATGGGCGCAAAGCCCGTAGCTCTTCTCTCCGACATTCATATCGCCGATGATGGGGATGTCTCCAAGCTCTTCGACCACATCGCCGGCATCGCTACCGTCTCGGAGCTGATGGGCGTTCCGCTCATCACCGGCAGCACACTACGCATCGGCGGTGATATGGTCATCGGCGACCGGCTGACCGGCTGCGTAGGCGCGGTAGGTGTCTCGGATAAGATCACGCCCAGAAAAGGGGCCCGTCCTGGTGACGTGATCATGATGAGCGAGGGTGCCGGAGGAGGAACGGTCTGCTCGGCTGCCCTTTACTATGATCGGCATGAGGTGGTGGAAGAGACCCTGAATATCAAATTCCTGGAGGCCTGCGAGGCTCTGCTCAAGGAAGACCTTACCATTCACGCCATGACCGACGTGACCAATGGAGGCATTCGCGGCGACGCCAAGGAGATCTCCTACACCGCCGGGGTGAAGCTGCACTTCGAGGAGGAGAGGATGCGCCGCCTGGTAAATCCGCGCGTATTGGAGATGCTCGACGACCTGTTGATCGACTATCTGGGCGTCTCCATCGATGCCCTGCTCATAATAGCTCCTGAGGAAGAGGCGCAAGAGATCGCCCGGACCATTGGCAAAGCAGGCGTCGCGGTGGATGAGATCGGCACTGTTGAGGCAGGAGATGGCGCATTGCTCCATATGGACGGCAAGGTTACGGACTTTTCCCCGCGCTTCCGGGAAGCTGCCTACACGCCCATAAAAAAGGTAGTAGGCCAGGACGCGAGAAGAGATGTGGCCGAGATGACGACAAGAGTCGATCGGGCAGCTATGAATGCTGTGGAGAAGAAGAGGCAATTTATAGAGCGAATAAAAAGAAGGTAATCCGAATTTTTACAAAGTTATTTATTTTTAGTGCGTTTGCCAAATGTAGTAATAATAGTAAAATTTTTTTAACATAAATAAACTATTTATATCATAACGTACTTCATTTATTACAAGGGAGTAAAAATAAGGGAGAAGATAACAATGAAGGAATCGTTCGTAATGAGATTTGACGAGAAAGATATTGAAGTTGTAGAAACGCTGAAAAGCCTGGGAGTGCCGAGAAAAGTTTCCAATATGATCGCCTATCTGGCCAGCGGCACAGAGGCCACCTCCCGCGAGATTGAGAGAGGCTCCGATCTGCGCCAGCCGGAAGTGAGCATAGCGCTACGCACTCTTAGGAAGAACAACTGGGTGGAGGAGAAGATGAGCAGGAGCGATGGCACCGGCCGGCCCATGAAGGTCTACCGTCTCAAAGCACCAATTGAGGATATCCTTCAGTACTACGAGCAGGAAAAGCTCGCTGAGGCCAACCAGGCTCTGCAATCCATACAAAGGCTCAAGGCTCTCTTGGGGGAGGCGGGGTCGAGCTAAGGGCCTCTAATGGGCCCACCCCCAACGATAATTGAATATATATTTTTTAATAATAGATTGGCAGAGATGAGCCAGCACTGACATTAACTATAAAAAACCGAGTTCTTTGTGAGTTGATGATAGTATCGTCCGCCATTTGTTATAACCAGAGGTTAGCAACTGGAAAATTGCGAAGTGCCACTTTTGATTACCGAAAAAAATCTTCACGATGGGGATATATAGAAGGAAAACCTAATATTAATCTAAAGCAAACCCGGGGCCAATGCGCATTCATTGCCCTGGGTGATGTATGAAGCAAATCGAGTATTAGCTAGCTTATATCCAGGTAGTGATTCATTGACGGTCATAGAAGAGTCTATTCATAGAGCATATCTAAACAAGCTTGTAGGGGAAGATGGTTTACGCATTGTGGAATGCATACCAGGCGAAGAGATCACGGATGAGAAGCTGGCAGAGCTTACCGGCATCAGCCTGAATACCGTAAGACGCACCCTTTACCTGCTTTACGAACACAGGCTGGCCATATATCGACGCAAACGCGATCCTGATTCCGGCTGGCTCACCTATTTGTGGCAATTGTGTCCCGAGAATTTTGAAAAGGCACTGGAATCAGAAGCTAAAAGGCTGCTGCGCAAATTAGACGAAAGGCTGGCCTATGAGAAGGAGAACATTTTTTATGCCTGCACCGATGGGTGTGCCCGGTTCATCTTCGACGAGGCAAGCGAGGCCAATTTCCTCTGTCCCTTCTGTCAGGGAAGCCTGGAGTTTATGGAGAATGCCAAAGTGGTGGAGACCATAGAAAAGCAGATGACGGAATTAAAAGCTTGCTTATAGGTTCTCCAGGTTGTTGTCAAGGACTGCCGTCCACCACCAACGAGCCATGTCCATCAGATCGCGGCTGAACATTCCGGAGAGCCGGTACTCGCCGCTTTTGTTTGTGATCAGGCCGGCCCCAAGTAGCTTGTTTCTCATGGCGTAAAAGGCAGATCGACTAACATTCAGCTCTACAAGAAGCTGCTCCCACTCTTCCGTCTTTAATGGATCGCCGCTCTTCTGGCGTTCCTCCACCATTACCAGGAATTTTCCACCACGCTGTGCCGTTGTTTCCTCCTGAAAAAGGCGAAGCATTAGCTCATGATACGGATCACGAGAGCGGCTTATTGCGTACTCCGATTTAGAGCGGACCTTGAGCGTAGTAGCGGTCCGGGGAGCCTTCTTGACATTGGTCATAAGGTAGCCAGTACTGCTCTGGCTATATCTGCATATTCATCCCTTAAAACATAGCTCATAGGCGCACGATAAGACTTCTTATTGACATGTAATATTCCCAGACGTGAACAAATGTAGCCGATCATGGAGGCTACTACCTTTTTGGAAACATCTATTCTCATGCATACGCTTTCATGAATAGAGGCTACTGTGAACTCTCGAGCCTCGACTATGGACTCAAGAACAACTCGCCTCAGACCATCTGTGTCCAGATTGAGGAACCTAATCATTCGGCCTAATATCTCGGACCGCTGTGGTTTCATCGTACCCCTCCCAAACTACCCCCTATACATTAAACAATACTTTAGTAATATGTATAATATATACTTTACTATATTTCATCGGAAACCCCAATTGCACCGCCATGAGTTTAAGCTGGTCGTCAAATAGTGCAGATTATAAAGAGCAAGCGGATCGGAATTAATATGCAAGAAGATGAAAATGCAAAGGCTGAGATCCTCTATGCCCAGGGAAACTATTTACGAAAGCTGGGCAGGAACGATGAGGCGGCGGCAGCCCTGGAAAAGGCTCTCTTGCTCGAACCGAAGAATGCCGATGCTTGGAAGGCTCATGCCCTGGTCTGCAGCCAGATGGATAAGAATGCACAGGCAGTAGCGTCCTCTGAAAAGGCCCTGGCCCTCGATCCATACAATGCCCGAACCTGGATAATAAGAGGCTTTGCCCTGCACCAGCAGGGGCAATACGAGAAGGCGGTGGAAAGCTATGCCCGGGCCATCGAGTGCAATCCACTCGGAGCGGACGGCAGAAGGGCCTGGAATAACCGGGGCGCGGCTTTAGACAACCTGGCTAAACATGAGGAGGCTATCGAGAGCTATGAAGAGGCGTTATTGATCGATCCCTTCGATATCTATGCCTGGAACAACAAAGGCGTGGCCTTAGGAGTTTTAGCCAGGCACGAGGAGGCGATAAGCTGCTTTTTAAAAGCCATAAAGATCGAACCGGAATATGCAACTGCCTGGAGGAACCTGGGGCTTGCCTACCAGTCACTACATCGCGATAATGAGGCAGAAGAGGCCTTTATCCGAGCAACGGAATTGGGACTCTGATTGATCTATTTCTTGCCAGATAAAGCTTTAGCGATCTCATCGACGAGAGCCGCACGGTTCTCCCGGGTTACGGTTATCACCTGAAATGTGCTGCGAATTTTCTTAGCCAGACGGTGATTGGACCACTCGTGCAGCACCACGAGCATGGGCCTTGATGAGGCTATGGCCATTTCTACAGCGGAGACGAACCTGTGGCTGGTCAGCTCCATAGGACCCACCTCGTCTACCACAATCAGCTCGCATTTCAGGGCGTTTTCTATGGCCCTTGCACCGAGGCCATCCAGGTCTTCCGGATGGACGCGATACTTTCCCAATTGGGGACCGCTGCCCGTCTCATCGGCCAGCATGCCCACGGCCCCCGAGGCAAGGTCGAGCAGCTCAAAGCCGATGCGCCGATCTTTGTAATGCTTATCCCGTGCCAGCACTCCCCCCACGCGCATGCCTGTGGCTGCGGCCACTTTCGCGACCAATGTGGATTTGCCGATGCCAGGGGTTCCGGTGACTGCTATCCTAAATACCATATTGCTCCCTCATCCTTTCCGCGTAGCGGCTCAGGCTCTCTACGTCTTTTATCTCTTTCTTGACCAGCTTTTTAAGGCGGCTTCGGATCTCTTTGTCCGGTTTCGATCCCACGGAGCGCAGGTGGCACTCGATAGTCCTGCACATCTCATCGCCTTTGCCATCCCAGTCGGTGAGAAGTATGATCTCTCTGTAGCTTCGGGCGGCGTCCTCAGCTAGATCCAGAGCCCTGCGGCGCGAGGCCATGATCACGGGTCCAGGAAGGCCCAAAGCACGCAATGACTGCATGTCGCGCCTTCCTTCCACAATTACGGCCGCACCCTGGTAGGAAGCGTCGAGAAGAGAAGCGATCAGCTCCTCCAGGGCCTCCAGATCATAAGTCCCCTTGGCACGACTCTCATGCTCATCTCTACCCCAAGTCATATTTTTCCCGCTCAATTATCTTATCTTCTCTGTTAATGCCAAGACGGCCTCATCCTTTGTCATGCCTTTTACCAAAAGAAGCTTTCTGGCGCTCTTGTGGCCGCTCAAGACCACAACCATTAGCTCGGAAATGCATAGCACACTGGCCAGTTCCTCGGTAAGTTGCCGGTTAGCCCGTCCTCGCGACGGCTCCTCCGTCAGATGAGCTTCGATTGACCGCCTCCAGGGATTGAAGCCTGAGGGGACAGCCAGCCGGGAGGAGCCGGGCACCACCTCAAAGCTGATGATGCAGCCCAGAGAATGAGATTTAACCGCCTCGCAAATGTCCATTATTCAGAAAAGAGGCGTTCTGGGGGCTTAAAGCTTATCTCGGGCATAAGATAAATAGCGTTTTGGCAAAAAGTTAAAATAGCGCCAGCGATGAAAGGAGAGAGGTTCGATGAAGGTCAAAAAAGTCGTCGTCCTGGCAGATCAGGCTCAGGTGGCAAGATCCATTCTTCCCGGCTTGGAACAGCTTGGCCTGCAAATATGCGATCGGCTGCCAAGCCCAGGAACGGATTGTCTTTTGATATGCGACATGGGATATGTTACCACCCCCAGAGGAGCGCTCCTCATTCGCCAGGCATTGGTTGATGGAAGTCCTGTTTTATTAGACAACGCCCAATTGTCATCGATCTTAGAAGAGATCAAGCAGACGGGCGGCCTTTCTTTAGAGACCAGAAATAACCTGGAAGCATATGCCCTCTACAGGTGTCTGCAAAGCGACTCGCGAAGACTCTTTGCCCTTCAGGCCGGCAGGAACGCCATGCCTCGCTATGCGGCAGCAGCCTATGAGAAAGTGCAGGATCTTCGTTATGGAGAGAACTGGCACCAGAAGGCGGCACTCTACAGCAAAGAGAATGGTCTGGGCCTGCATACCGCCAGGAAGCTGAATGGACGGGAGATGTCCTATAACAACATGGTCGATGCAGAAACGGTGCTTGAAATGCTCATCGACCTATCGGAGTACGATGGCATCCCGGTAGAAAAGCCACTCTCCGTCATTGTGAAGCATGCCAATCCCTGTGGCGTGGCCTATGGCGAAAGTCTGGCTGAAGCCTACCGTCTCTCTTTCGCCACCGATCCCAAATCCGCCTTTGGAGGCGTCATCGGCTTTTCCCGGCCGGTGGATTTGGAAACGGCCCGCGCCATCGGCGACAGCTTCGTAGAGGTGCTGCTAGCTCCTGGCTATGAGCCCGATGCCCTATTGCTGCTCATGGAAAAGAAGCCCAATCGCAGAATATTGGATATTGGAGATCTGCTGGCCAGAAAGGATGAACTTTATCGAGGACACTATCAAAGAAGCATCTTCGGGGGCATGATGCTTCAGGATTATGATACAGGCGATCTTAAGGAATGGAAGGTAGTAACCAAGAGATCTCCCACAAACGGGGAAAGCAAAGCCCTTCGATTTGCCTGGAAGGTCTCCAAGTACGTCAAGTCCAATGCCCTGGTTTATGCCTCGGAGTGCCAGACCATAGGTATAGGATCGGGCCAGGTGAGCCGGGTGGATTCAGCACGCTTTGGTGCGGAAAAGGCTGAGGAGCACGGACTATGCACCAGAGGAACGGTCGCGGCCACGGATTCATTCTTCCCCTTCCGAGACGGGCTGGATCAAACCTTCCAGGCCGGAGCTGTTGCAGTAATTCATCCCGGTGGGTCCATACGGGATGCAGAGGTGATTGATGCCGCCAATGAGCACGACATGGCCATGGTCTTCACGGGCATGCGCCATTTCCGACACTAACTTATAACTGGAAAACCATTGTAATCTGAGGTTAGCCAATGATAATCGCGAAGAGCCCTAAATATTCCTGCATAAAATTTTCAACCATTAAATGCAACGGAAAGGCCATCTTCGCGCTTCTCGCTCTTGTGCTTTTCATTTACGTACCATTTGATCCCGTCTCAGCAAGCGTTATCCAGGCAGGAGCGGATATCCAGACGGCTATAAACTCGGCAGAGGTAGGAGACACGATAGTAGTAGGTCCGGGAGAAGTAAGCCGCTTCGAGGTGGACCGGCCGTTAACCATTGTGGGACAGGGCGGCCCCATTCTCTCGGCGGCTTTGCAAAAACCAGCTATAATAGTGTCCAGCGATGGCGTCACCATCTCAGGATTTCGCATAAAAGGCGTAGGCAAGGACAGCATTGCCAAGTTCAATTACTACATGCAAAATCCCGCTGCTGCGGCAGAAGGAAGCTTCGATGAGCCCAATTCGGCCATTGTTGTGAGGGGCGACGGCATATCTATAAAAAATTGCAGCATCTTTGGAGCGCAGGTGGCAATTTCTGCAGAGAATGTGCGGGACCTGGTCTTGCAGAATACGACCATGGAAGGCTGCGATACGGGGGCCTCTATCCTGCAAAGTGCCCAGATTAAAGTTACTGCCTGTCGCATTACGAGCTGCAAAAAATACGGACTTGATATTGAAAGGTCTCGCGATGTAGTGCTTGATAATAACAGCATTGTTAACAACACCAACGCCGGCATACTTCTCAAAGAGACGAACGACGGCATTATTCAGGATAATATCCTCTCCACGAACACCTTTGGGCTCTCCCTTTGGAATGCTTCGTATAACCAGGTAAGAAGAAACCATGTCGATCATAATTATTACGGAATCCTGGTAACGTCCTCGTCTAACTACAACAACATAACCGATAATTTGGCAGAGGATAATAGCAGAAGCGAGATCGTGAAAGGATTTGGTATCGGCATTAGCCTGCAAGAGAACAGCAGCTACAACCTGCTGATCCGAAACACCGCCAAGGGCAACTTCAATGGCCTGGAGCTGTCCCGGGGCTGCAAGTTCAATGCCGTCTACGACAACAACGCCTCGGACAATAAACATGGCATAAGGCTCAATGAGAACAGGAATAACCTCATCTTCGGCAACAACTTCATGCATAACGACATCAATGCCTATGAGAATACCAGCCTTAATATCTGGAATACAACTTTCGGCAACTACTACAACGATTATCGCGGCAAAGACGAGAATAATGACGGCATAGGCGATCAGCCCTATTCTCTTCCGGGACCCGAGTCGCGTTCCTTTGACCAGCGGCCCCTTATCCGTCCTTACCGTGAAGCGGGATTGAACAGCACATCGATCAGAGATGAGGTTAAGAAATATGCCGTGTACGGGCCGGCTGATGATGAGTATCCTACCATTAGCAAGCAAAAAGGCGTCATGGTGATATCCCGCAAAGCGTCCAGCTCACCGCCCAAATGGACGGACTCCAGGGCCTTTGATGCCAGCGCACCGCCGTTCCAAAAAGAGAATGATTTCTGATGAATCTCATAACGGAGGGCGCCATCACCTTTGAGACGGAGGGCGCTTTCTACAATCCCAAGATGCTTCTCAACCGCGATATCGGCGTAGCCATGGCCAGTAGCCTGGGCCTCTCCGACTATCTGGACGCCCTATCTGCCAGCGGCATTCGCGGGCTAAGAGTGGCTAAGGAAGCGGGTGTAGAAAAAGTGACCTTAAACGACGTCAGCCCACAGGCTTGTCGGCTCATGGAAAAAAACCTGAGTCGAAACGGTCTGGCCGGCACAGTAACCTGCTGCGATGCCAATGTTCTCCTGCATGAGCAGCACTTCCAGGCAGTGGACCTGGACCCCTTCGGCTCACCTTCTTCCTATCTTTCAGCAGCCAGCCGGTCCGCTCGTTCTTATCTATTTATCACCGCCACCGACACGGCGCCCCTCTGCGGTGCCCATCTCATGAGCGGTATCAGAAAGTACATGGCAGTTCCCCTACGTACAGACTATCACCGGGAGATGGGGGCCAGAATTCTGCTCGGCCTGGCGGCGCGCGAGCTGGCCCGTCTGGATAAAGCCATGCAACCCATGCTCACCCACGTTACCGATCACTATGTGAGAACTTACCTGCGTGTGATCAAGGGAGCAAAAGCAGCCGATAGATGCCTGGAAAAACTGGGCTATGTCGAGCACTGTCGTAGCTGCGGCAGCTTTGTTCTCCTGGAAAAGCCCCAACCCGGAGGAGTGTGCGGTCATTGCTTAGGCAAGACGACTTTGGCCGGCCCTCTGTGGCTGGGCGAGATACAGGAAGCGCAGGTAATCGAGAAGGCCTCTGCTTGGGAGGGCCACAGCCGCCGGGCAAAAAAACTCCTCGACACATGTGCGAGCGAAGTCGAAGTGCCCATGTACTATGATCATCATAGCATCTGCGAGAGGCTGCACATCACCCCCGGCAAGATAGATGATGCAATAGAACGGCTGCTCGAGGGCGGGCATCGGGCTTCCCGCACCCATTTTTGGGGACTGGGCATCAAGACCGATGCCGGCATGACAGATGTCGAGGCAGCCATAAGACCTGCTTGATCTCTTAATAATTTATAATAAGTTCTATCTGTTTTCCAACCTAAAACTTAATAAAGGAGAAGAGACCTAATAGTGATAGCTGCATTATGATAGGATAATGCAGGAATTCGCGGCACGAGGTGACGTTTATTACCCCCTTCATTGCTACTCCCTTTCGCATCTCGTGCCATCCCTTGTTATATTTTAGCAGGTTCTAAAATGCAGCTTTCATCCTACTTGACTTATTTGGCGGGCTCCGACCTGCGGCTGGTGGTATATTTCCTTTTGGGCGGAACGGTGACAGCTCTCACAGCCTACTTCGCCAGCCAGGGGCGGGGCATGCTCTCCGCTTTCATCACTACCCTGCCCATGCTCACGGTTTTCAGTTTTTTGCTAATCTATGCCGAGGGCGGCAGCAAGACTGTGGAAGAGTATGCCAAAAGCCTTCTCATCTTCACACCTCCCTGGCTCTGCTATGTCACCATCGTTCTCCTGGGAGTTAATCGCATAGGAATAGCCAAGAGCCTGATTCTGGGGGTCCTTTTCTTCGTGGTCCTATCCGTCCTCCTGGAAAAAATGCTTCCCGGCACAAAACTGTAAAATAATAGTTTGGTTAAGGCAAATCCATGAAAATTGCTCTCGTTGGCGGAACCGGCGATATCGGCACGGGATTTGCCGTGCGCTGGGGGCAAAAGCATGAGATCATCCTCGGCTCACGAAATGTTGATAAAGCCATGGAGAGCGCAGCCGTTGTATTGCAACTCTTGGAAGGCGTAGGTAATGTGCAGGGCACGGACAACGCCAGTGCCATTGCTACGGCTGATGTGGTCGTGCTGTGCGTGCCCTATGAGCATCTGGCTTCTGTTACAACAGGTCTGTTAGACTCCTACAAGAGCCAGCTCGTCATCTCGCCCGTGGTGCCCATGATTTACAACGGCAAGTTTTTCCAGTACCAACCCCCTGCCGAGGGAAGCGCAGCCCTGCAGGCAAGGATGGTGCTCCCAAAAGACGTTAGAGTGGTCTCTGCCTTTCATACCATCTGCGCCGCCGCTTTGCAGGATATTAAGAGGGTGATGAAGGCGGATGTATTTATCTGTGGCGATGATGCACAGGCGATGGAGATCGTTGTGGAGCTTGCCGGTGAGATAAAGAGCCTCCGACCACTGAACGCGGGTCCGCTGGCCGTCTCCTCCATGGTGGAGAGCCTGACGCCCTTTCTGCTAAATGTAGCCCGCAAGAACAAGATCAAGGACGCGGGAATAACCGTCGTTTCCGAGCGAAAAAATTAAAAATAATTAAGAACTGATGAATAGCCATTTTTTACCATTACCCAGATCATATCTGCTGAAAGGTTCAGTCCCAGCCAATGCCAGATGAGATAGACGCCAACGAACATGCCGAGCATGGCACCCACGTTTGAAAGTGCCGCCACTAAGATGACCTTGAAGAGGCGGTTTTGCATCATCTGACTAAAGTTGTCTGCGGCAGCCAGCTTTTTCAGGTCGGAAACGGTAGGCTTGAGCTTCCAGGCCTCCACCATTCCGGCAAACCAGCCCGCCGCCACAAAGGGATTGAGGGTCGTCATCCAGGCCACCATGAGCGCCGTCAGGGCGGAGAGCGGATGGCCTCTGGCCAGGACCACCCCTAAAGCCGACAGCCCTCCTGTTACTACGAACCAGATGACACAGGCCTGAAGAATGATCTCGCTGGACTTTGCCGTGATCAGCACCAGACCAATGGTGACCAGGATAAGCAGGCTCACCACTACCCCAAATATCTTGACAAAGGTGATCTTTTTGCCGGGCTTCTCATTCAAGCCTTCCAGGGCAGGAATATTCTCGGGATGTTCGAGATGCTTGAGAATGCCCTCTCTGTGGCCCGCCCCTACCACGGCCAGCACCCGGCCCTGCTTGGAGAGCAAGTGCAGATTACGAGCCAGGTAGGCGTCGCGCTCATCCACCAGCACGTTCGCCGCCCCGGGAGAGATCTTCCTAAACTCCGAGATCATCTGGGAGACAATATCTGCCTGAGTGATGCTGTCGATATCAATCTCTTCTTCATCGCCCCAGCCAAGAGCCGCGGGTATCAGGGATCCGACCAGCCTGATCTTATCAAAAAATCCCATAGCCGACCAGAAACGCTGAATGGTAATACCAATGTCCCTATCGACCAGTGCCACTCGCGCGCCCGCTTTCTTGGCAGCATCTATGGCCGCCAGCATCTCCGAGCCGGGTTTGACTCCCAGCTCCTCGCCGATCTTTCTTTGGATATAGGCCAAAAACAACTGCACCAGGAAGAAAAAGAGCTTTCCGCCACTGAGTAGCTCGCTGATCTTGATCTCCTTCTCTACCTCCTGGCCGATAAGAGCCCGATAGCGAGCAGGACACAGCTCTACAGCCACAATGTCGGGGCACGTCTCCTCTATTTTGCTGATTACTTCCTGGACGCTTTTTTCTGAGACATGGGCCGTTCCTACTATTATGATCTCATGGGACTCGCTGCCAGCGGAATTCTCCCCCGGCTCCACCAGCCGGCAAGAAGAAGCGTCGGCTTCGTTCATCGTTTCCGTCGTATTCTCCAAATTGATTACCTCTCACTGCACGAGCTCAATGGCCCTGACCAGGTCCTCCCTGGAGACGATGCCCACCAATCGGCCCTCATCGATCACAGGCAGTCGGCGAATTTGCATTTCATTCATCATCTTCATGGCAGTCGATGCCTCCTCCAGAGGTCCAATCAAATATAACTTTCTTGCCATCACCTGATCTACGCGAGTATGGGCCCTCTCCGCTTCTGGAACCCTCTGCAGATCGGTCAAGGTGATAATTCCCACCAGGGCTTCATCGGACATTACCGGATAGCCTCTATGCTTTTCCCGGAACATCAGCTCTTTTAGCTCTTCAAGCGTCATTTCCGGGGCAATGCTGCGCACCGGGGCGGACATTATGTCTCGCACTAATATCCCCTCCAGGCTGACGCTTATTTCCGTAGCCTTCTCCTCTTCAGATGCACCCACATAAACGAAGAATGCCACAAAGAGGAGCATGAAATTTAAGGTGGACAGGCCCAGCAGAAACATGAGAGTCGCGAAGACCTTTCCGATATATGCAGCTTGCCGGGTAGCTTTTACATAAGGCATGCGGGTGGCAAACCAGGCCCGCAAGAGGCGGCCTCCATCCATGGGAAAGGCGGGGAGGAGATTGAAGGCCATGAGGATGATATTCATGATGCCTAAAGTCCAGAACATGATGGCCAGAGCATTGCCAGCACCACCAAAAGCAGCAGCCGGTCCGGCCAAGTAAACCGAGATCAATCCCAGCACGCCGCTTACAGCCGGTCCGGCAAAGGCCATCTGCAGCTCCAGGCGGGGATTTCGGGGGATCTCCTCCATGGAAGCCACTCCGCCAAAGAAGTAGAGAGTTATGCTCTTTATGCCAATGCCGTTCTTGTGGGCGATATATGAATGCCCCAGCTCATGCAGGGCCACGCAGGCGAAGAGCACTACGGCAAAGAGCAGAGAATAAATCCATCGCAGCTGTGCCGGCTCAATGCCGCCGAAACCATAAGTCTTTCCGTAGACGATCTGGCTGAAAGAGGCAAAAGCCCAGGCAACATAGAGGATGACCAACAGAAATGTCCAGTGTAGCCGCACTGGTATGTCCATGATCTTTCCAAGCACCAGAGAAGAGTTCATAGGAGACATTTAACTGTCGGCATTAATAGATCTTTTGACAACTAATTTAAAGAGAGCGGGTAGGAGAGTGGGGGGTTCAGTGTGGATTTCAAAAACTAGGATTACCCGCTCAAATTATTGAAGTGACGGTAAAGATATAAATTTATCCCTTGAATAGGCTTTTACAAGATATCTTACCTGAGCGCTATGCTCTGCCATACAGGCTGCCGTATAAGCATCAGAGAGACCATTGCCGACGGCAAATACGCCATGGCCGCGAGCAATACATGCCTTATGAGTTTGCAGGGCAGAAGATGCAGCCATGGCCAGCTCATTTGTGCCGATTTGGCCCTCAACAATGGGCATTGTTCCTAAAAAGACCATGCCCTCGCTATCCAGCGGCTCTACGATCTTTCGCTCCAATAGAGATAGAGCCACTGCATAAGGAGAATGGGTGTGAATGATGGCCTTGTTTATAGTGCTCTGGTAGATGGCCCGGTGAACACAGGTCTCGCTGCTGGCAATCTTGTCCTGATCGCAGGGACAGCTTAAATCAACCTCCACCACCAATTCTTCCACCAGCTCGTCAAGCATGCTGCCGGTGCAGGTTATAAAGATCCGACCTTCCCGCAGCAGGCTGATATTTCCGAACCGGGAGCTGGTAAGCCCGGAAATGACCAATTTCTTGCCGAACCGGGCGATCTCTTGCCAGGCTAAAGACATACCAGCTTCACTCCTTCTCCAATAGACGGAAAGGGACAGCCTTATCGTCCACCTCCCCGAATTTTCCCAGCAAGTCAATCTTTACCTGATAGTCGCCAGGAGTCCAAAAGCTCGTCTCCCAGCGGGCAGAGAAGATGCCGTTGCCGTCGAAGTCATCCATGGGTATCTCCATATTTCTGTCCGGCCCTACGATATTGGCGTTTATGGCCCTGATATCGCCTAAAGCCCGCGCCTCGATCATGACCGGCTCGCCCACAGAGGCATCCTTCCGGTTAAGCATAATCTCCTCGAGAACAGGGGGCGACAGCCCCGACCGAGTCGCACTAATGCTTTGCAGGGCGCCGGTCAGATTGAGGGCCCCATAGCCATAAACATTATCCGGCCCGGACGGGCCCAGGTCGTCGGCCGTCTTGAGCAGCACCCTCTTTACATCAGCCGGAGCAAGATCAGGTTTTGCTTCCAGCAACAGCGCCACTGCCCCGGAGACTTGAGGAACGGCCATCGATGTGCCGCTCAATGAGCTCTTGCCGCTCTTCGATCCAGCCAGGGCGGAGACTACATCCACACCCAGCGTGACCAGATCGGGCTTGGTGTCGCCTTTGGCCGTCGGCCCGCGCGAGGATAGTTCGAAGATAGTGCCAGAGCTGTCCACAGCGCCCACGGTTATCACGTTCTCGGCATCGCCGGGAATGACAATGGATGAAGCGGCAGGACCGGAGTTTCCTGCTGCCACACACATAACCAGCCCCTTTTCCACCATTTTGTTACAGGCTTCATCCAGGAGAGACGTGCCGTCCGAAGGGCTCTCACCGCCTACGGAAAAGGATACGACCCTAATTCCGTAACGCTCTTTATTCTCCAGGCACCAGTCCAGTGCATTGAGGGCATCAGATAGATAGCATGCACCTTCTCGGTCCATGACCTTTATCACTACCAGCTTTGCCCCCGGTGCCACGCCCGTGCCCGCCTCTCCAGCGACTAGGCTGGCGCAATGGCTGCCGTGTCCGTTGTCATCGTAGGAATCTGTTTGGTTGTTCACGAAATCCTTGAAGGCCACAATTTTGCCTGCCAGGGTCTTATGATCACGATCCGCACCAGTATCAATGAGGGCCACGGTCACGCCCTCCCCCGTGTAGCCTTTATTCATCCTGGGATCATCAATATTCCAGGGGTCATGGCGTGAAGTGGAGAGCGTTGACGGACCGCTAGCCTCGTCGGGCAGCGCCAAAACCTTCAGCTTCTGGTCCTTGTAGATGCCCCGAACACCATTGGTCCTGGCAATCTTCTCCAGCTTGTCGCTGGATATCGTCAAGGCGCTCCCTGGCAAGATATGGAAGCGATCCGCGGATGTAGCGACATTGCTCAGATTGCCGTCATGAAGGACGATCACCCTCAGATCCTTCCCTCCTTGCTTTTCCAAACTGTCCTCTATCCCATTGCCGTTAAGATCATTGGGGTCGCGAATGGTAAGGGTTGCTGATTCGTCCTTTGCCGCATTGCCGGATTTGTCAATGGCCACAATTGTGACCTTGTAGGCTCCGGGCGGCAGGTTGGAGCCGCAGTATCCTGTGTATCTGCCGTCTTGATTCAGATCCAGCATGAGGTTCATGCGATTGCCGATATCGGCATAGACCATCTCTATGCTGCCGGCATCATGGACAAAAGCGTTGATCTCGCTTCTGGGTGCACCGGTCTTCAGCGCCGAGGGATTTACGCTCACTCCATAAATAACTGGAGGCATGCCGTCATCCGCGTTTGGCTTGAAGTAGCTATCATATTCCTTTTCAAACCAGATGCTGGCCTTGTTGTTATCGAGCGCATTTTGCACGGGAAAAGCGGCCGCACAGCTAAGCAGACCGGCCAATAAAATAAAATAGGCAAATGAACTGGAGTTCACACTTAGCTCCAGTTATTCATTTCCAAGATTCTTATATTTACTGGTGCCGACAACCTCAATTTGCATGGCATCCGGGAAGGTCTTTGTGATCTCCCCTAAAGTGGCTACAATATCGACTGTGTATACGCCGGCTGCCACATTAGCATTCCAAATGCCGGCAAACTCGTCTCCGTCAGATTTGATGCGTTTCATTACAACCCGGGAGACTGTATCACCCGATGAGCTCAATACCTGAGCCGATACTGTGAAACCTTTTTCCGCCGCGCTTTTTTGTGCCTGAGAGGTGGAGCCGATCTTCACCACGCCACCGGTACTGCTCAGGTCAGCATATCCCTGCGGCGAGCCAAATCCACAGGTAGCGCATCCTTTGATGGTCAGAATAGTTTCGTTGCCGCTCTGGTTGCCGGTATTGCTCTGCGGTTCACTATCTGAGCTCTGGTTTTTCTCCATGAAGACAACAGTTATCTGGACTACGTCTCCAATCTTGGCAGGATTGGGCCGGGCATTCTTCTCCTGCAAGGCGATGTTCAATTGAGGCAAATTGGCCTGCCAATCCTGCCAGGCGTAAATTCTGGCATCATAGTCCAACAGAGTCAAGGCGAGCCAGATCATGGAAGCCTTGACGCCGGTATTGGTGTAGACTACAACGGACCTATTTTTATCCAGATAGGAGAATAAATCACCCAGCTCTTCTTTATCCTTGATCCTTTTGTCGTCCAGGACTCGATCATAAGGAATATTTACGCTTCCTGGTATCGATCCGGCTTTATATTCCATTGTAGTTCTGGCATCTATGATCTGGGGCGTGCCGCTATGCACGAACTCATAAGTGGCCAGGAGATCGGACTTTATGGAAGGAGTATAGGTCTGAGAAGATAAAGACGCAGAATGCGTTACCGTGGGCCGCAGAGCTGCCACCCAGTCGTCGATGCCTCCGTCCAGCAATTTGACATTCTTATGGCCCAGATACTTCATAATCCAGTAAACATAAGTTGCAGCCGATGGCCCTCCGCCGCATGGCTGGCATTCACCGTAAATGAGGACTGCATCATCCTCTGATATGCCTGCCTCTCCTAAAACCGCCGCCATCTCGGACACTGGCTTAAGAACGCCACCCGGACCAAGAAATTTGGTGTAAGGGATGCTTATAGCTCCGGGAATAAGCTCGGTGGGATCAGGGCTGATATCAAGAATTATCCCTGAATCATTGGCGCTCTCCAGGGGCACCAGAACTGAGGCAAAGCCATCGCTTCTCTTTGCATTTATGTGGCTGCCGGGCAGAGCCCTGGAGACGTTGCTGTCTGTTGGGCTTTCTGCCCCTGTTACGGATGGTAATGCCTTGATTTTCTCTGCTTGTAAGGAAGGATTGTTCTCCCGGTTATACCGGGGATTGACCAGACCACCTGTGCTGGACATTACCTCTGTTGTTGCATTCTCTTTGCCCAGGAACACCGCCCACTCGTTATTCAGCACGTCCTGTTGAGTGGTAGGCGATCCGCCTTTGCAGGCAGAACATTCTCCATTGACGCTGGAAACAGCACCTGCAAATATCGCCATCATTAGCAGGATGCACATGGCAATTCTTGATATCTTCATGGCCTTTGCCCTCGAATACTATTCAAGCCGTCGCCGTTGCATTAGTCGCATCTGCCTTGCCAGTTGCCGCCTGGTTGTACAGATAATTCTCATAGGAGTACAGCCGGGCATCATATCCCTGGAGAGTCAGGGCAAACCAGACCACAGATCCCTTCAAGCCGGTATTGGTGTAAACTACCACAGGCTGGTTCTTGTCAAGAAAGGCAAAGACTCGGGCAAGCTTGGTTTCATCCCTGATTTTGCTATTGATGATAACATTATCGTAGGGAATGTTGATTGCACCGGGAATGGAGCCCGCGCCGAACTCCTGCATGGTTCTTGCATCCACGATCTGGGCTGAGCCGCTTTTGACATAGTCGTAATCGGCTGAAAAATTCCTATTGATTTGTGGAGTGTAGGTCTTGGCAGGTAAGAATGCCGTCTTCGTGGCCGTCGGCTTTCCGGCTAGAGCCCAATCCGTGACCCTTCCATCCAATACCCTGACATTCTCCTGGCCCAGGGACCTCATGATCCAGTAGACAAAGGTCGCGGGCGCGGGTCCTCCTCCACAGGGCATGCATTCGCCGTAGATGACCACCGGGTCGCCCTGGGAAATTCCGGCATCTCCCAACATCTTTGCCAGCTCGGCCTCTGATCGCACATTTGTGCCATTGAGAAAATTCGTATAAGGAATGGCAATAGATCCTGTGATGTGTTCTGTGGCGTTCTCGCTGATGTCCAGCAATACCTGGGAGCCAGCGACCTCGTCAATAGGAACGAGCAATCCCTTGGCATTTGCGCTGCGCACAATGGAAGTGTTCTCCTCCGCCATTTTGCGTGGCTCGATCTTCTTTGCCAGGCTTTTTGTGGTGTTGTTCACCGGGACATTTTCCTGCAGCGAATTGCTCTCTTCGCTAGCATCGGTTTTATTGAAGCCGGCGAGGGGCTGTTTCCAGACTCCCACCCGGTTCTTCTGAGCCGTGCTCAGGCCAGGCATGACCTCCACCTTTCCCGCATTGGGATTTCCGATCTCATCGAGTTTTTTCATGGGGTCCCAGCCTGAATCGCCCTTGCAGGCATCGCAAAATTTTTCGCCTCCGTAGGCTGTATTTGCCAGCACCAATAACGCTAGCAGCGCTAAGATGCCCACACCCACTAAACAGGATCCCAAACATGATTTGAATGTTGTCATTGTCTCCCCTTTTTAATACACTTAATATAACTCATAAAATATAACTCATGAAGAGGTAAAGCCGCGTCTTGCGGTAACCTCTATCTCGCCCAATGTCTCTTGCAACTCATATCCTCGCGCATCTTTTGCAGAGAGGATAATATCGTACCTTCCCGGTTCCAGCAGAGCTGTGGAGAAGTCCCCCTGATAGAAATCCCCGGACAAAACCAGTCTGCAGTAGCCTTGCGCTTCCAATCCATCTTGATAAGCGCGAGCGGTTACCTGCAAGAGATCGTACCTGGACTTCAGCTTTGCCTTGATGGCGATCGCGTCACCCACTCTTGCTTTCGCAGGAGCCATCTCTTTGGCGAGGATGGCAATCTGCTTGACCTGTTCGCCCATAATGGGATACTGGTCTTTTCCAGTCTCGCTTATCCTGTAAGGCACATCCCCAAAGCCGTCCTTGCCGGGGGCCTTTTGCCCGGGTCCTTGCATCGCATCCTGCCCCTGGTAGTCGCTCCAGAGGTTTCCGCCCTGGGGTAATTTTGCGTTCCAGCGATTTATTCCTCGATCGTCGGCTTGAATGACATTGTCTGCCATGCGGTTGCCGTAGATTTCATTCTGGCTCGACTCCAGGAATATACCAGTCCGGCTGTCGGAGATGTTGTTATAAATGATGGTATTGCCATCCGAGCGGCTCTGTATCTGTAATCCATAGCGTCCGTTGCCTCGTATCACGTTTCCGCTAATGGTGTTTTGACCTGAATCTTCCATGAGAGTCAGTCCGGCAACCTTGTTATCCTCCATGGTGTTGTTGATGACGAGATTATCCGTGCAGTTGATGCGCAGATCCAGACCGGAGTTGGTATTCCTGGACAGATCGTTCTTTTCGATCCGGTTTTCAGAGCAATCGGTGAACATATAAAGGCCGTACATATTCCCTTGCAGCACGTTTCCGCTTATGGTATTATTGCGGCAGGAGGGAAAGAGATTGATGCCGTAAGCGCCATTGCCGTAGGCCACATTATTCGTGATGAGGTTGTCGTTGGAGTTGGAGAGGTATATTCCATACCAGCCCTCTCCCACTATGCCGTTAAAGCTGGCATTGTTCCCGGTGATGGTATTTCCGTCGGAAAAGATGAGAGCAATGCCGGGCTGAGTACAGTAGATTACGGTGTTGTTGGAAACATTGCAGCCCGACACACTGTTGAGCTTTATTCCATAAAAACCGTCTCTGACCGTAAAGCCGCTTATGGAAACGCCGTTCGCATCTATGTTTACGCAGGCGTCTCTATTTCCGGCCCGGATTACAGCACCATTGCCCACCAGATCCAGGCTCTTTTCTATGGTTATTTTATCGTAGACTCCCCTAGCTACCTGCAGGGTATCGCCGGGAGAGGCAGCATCTATCGCAGCTTGCAGATTCGAGCTTACCGGTATCGTGGCACCGTTCGCTAAGGAAGAAATCAGCAAGGCTGCCGACATGATGCAAAAGGCGATAGATCTCAAGCAACCCACCTTCCTCAGGAGCGATCGTGAGGTTAATAAAGCTTACGTAGCGGATTTTCCAATGCTGATCACTCATTGACTCTCAAGGCGAGGGCATGAGCGACCTGGTGAGGGCCTGGTGCCCTACAACACACCTCGCGACGATGAAATTTGGGCTGAGGCGAGGAAGACGGCTTTAGCACTCTGCGGGTATTTGGAAATCGATTTCATGCTAGAGGGACACAATCTAGAATTCTAGTGATGAAGTGAAGGCAGGATATATCCGCCGGAAAATATTTAATCTTCCAACCAAATGTATCCTG
>JANYKI010000041.1 GCA_025361645.1 Methanothrix sp. | reverse complement strand
CTCAACGAAACGGGGTATCAGTACGGCCCGAGGATTTACAATTATTCTGAGCTTCAGCGGATAGAGGGACTATGATCGAGCGCTGATTGCCCGTAAAACATCCATGAGACCCATGATAGGGCTCGCGGCCCGTGGAGGCCGCCTTGGATACCCGCACAGCCACCACATGGCCATATTACTGAGGCATGGCCAGAACCTATCTGAGGAAGGCGTACGAAGTGGCAGGATTTAATGAATGGCTCAATCCCGGTTGATCAATCTTCAAAGTACCAGCCAATAAACGTGGATTGTGAGTATGAGACTTTGGCACTGGATTTGAGATCCTGGCACATCCTCTCCTGTCCAACCGAAAAAATCATATGATCGATTAATTATAGCCTCAATTAAGATTATATGGGGTGCTTGAAATTGTTTTTGCCTAAATCGGAGATAATAACACTAGCGTTGCTTGGCATATTCCTGTTGCCGGCAATGGGTACCGAAATATCCCAATTTGAATGGATGGGCAAGAATACCGACAAGGTCGGCACATGGGATAACGGAGATCCTGATGGGAGTATGGATGGGCATTTTCGTATCGATCTGTTCCTTCCCGATCCTACCGAGATCAAGTCAATCCTGCTATACACGGCAGACGAGAACGCCCACCCCGTAGGCGGACAATTCTGGGATACGGCAGCCACCAATTACTATATACTGGGCGTGTTCGATCAGGGCACGCAGCTTAATAATAACCACGTAACATCCTTGGGTACTTTCTCAAGGGATATGCAATTTGACCTCTATGCGGCGGATTCTGGTTGGTTTGGAAAAGGGAACTGGTTTGCAATAGAGGTAACTCTGGGAGACGGCACAAAAATAACGAGGCTGACATCTATTGGAGAGCCTTTCATAGGCACGTCCGAAAGCCCGTCCGGAGAGCTGGGCCCAGCCAAAGATGACAAGTCTAAGATTGATGGTATTTTGCAGGGCGATTCAAAATCATCTGGATCTATAGATCAATCATCCGGTCAGAGCGATTCCGGTACGGCGATCTTTGACAGCTGGAATACGGGCGCCGTGGATAACAGTCCCACCTGCAGCCCAATTCTCACTATCTCAAAACCGCATATGATCACCTATATCGATACTTACCACTGGAACGATGGCCAGGGCACAACATCCGGCGGAAGCATCAGTCTGCAAAATGGAGATGGCGAAATCATTGGACCCTGGTCGGTTGAGGCAGAGTCTGCTTCAGGTGTAGCTAATGCCTGGTGGATAGCTCGCCCCAATGTGGTCATTCCAAAAGGAAACTACCTAATTATCGATTCACAGCAGGAGACGTGGTCTCAGAACTCAGAATCGCCCTGCGGGTTCACTAAGGTGGAAGGATATCCCGTGCAAGCAGATCCAGTTCCCGAAGACGACAAGGAAGGGCAATCTGTTAGCAAAGGCACCGTTAGAGCAAACGTAGTAATAGATGGCGAATGCGATGATCTCGTTGAGGTCCTCACATCCGGTTGTGATGCAGGCCTGCCGGACATTCCGGTAGAACTGACCTTTACGTATATACCGCCTGCTTATTATGATGTTACACCAGATACTCTTCGTGAAACGACCGACGAGAATGGAATGGTCTATTTCAAGGATGTGCCTGCAGGTTCGAAGTTCATGCTCAAAACCAAGGTTAAGACCATGGAAAAGGAGCAGGAAGGAATTATGCCGGACCCGGCCAGTGATGTGTATTTCCTATTCGATTATACCTGCAAGGGATCTTGGCCCGAAGAGGTGAGAAAAGCAGCGGAGCAAAACGCAGGGATAGGCCCGGAGGGGGTAATCCACGGTGTAGTCACTCCTGTGTGCGGTATGGAAGGGGTAATATGCAGTCCTGAATGTGGCCTATACCCCCTGTGAAGGTAGATAGGGGGTTTGATGAAGCAGGAATATCTCTAAAACATCGAACTCAGGTACAGCCGGACCTATTTAGGGCCATGATTGTGAGAGGATAATGTGCCTTTGTGGACGGCTGACCGTTCTTCGCGGCTTCGCGTGAGATTGGACCAGGTCAGTTTTCACGCGAAGGCGCAAAACCGCATAGTCAAAACATTGGTTTATTTCGGCCTCGCAGTACTGGTCTGCCCAGGCGCGCGCGTGAGCATTTCCAGCATCACTAACTGATTGCCCTCATTATCCT
>JANYKI010000012.1 GCA_025361645.1 Methanothrix sp. | reverse complement strand
AACTGCTCAGAAAACCGGCGGGAGGTTCGCCAAGTGAAGGCCCCTTCTCAAAGGTCCAAGGCCGGCCGGAAGAATACGGAATCCGTCCCGGCCCTGGCCAACTCCAAGAGGGTCAAAGAATACGAAGAATACCTGGAGAACGATTACGCCGCCCACCGGGTGCATAAATTCCACCCCATGGAATACAAAGCATTCTGCAAATCGTCCCGCAGGCTGGAAAAGATACAGGTCCGGCTAAAAGCTCTGGGAGACGCTGGCCAGTGGGACTGTAAGGAATACAAGGACCTTGAGCGGGAAGAGCACCGCTACTGCGTCAGCATGGGGTATTGAAAATGCAGAAATTAGTTGATACTTCAGCCTGGCCGGTAGACGCCAATCTCCTCTTTTTTGGCCTGCTTTTTGTGACCGTGGCCTTTGTCGCCCTTAACTCGTGGTGGAAATCCTGGATCCAAGCCCCCCGGCACCGGGAGATAATCAGGAGGTGGAAGCCTTGAGCCCAGCCAAGATCCTTGAGGAGGCCCTCAAGCTTTCTCTCTCCGAACAGGAGAGAATAGCGACTAGGCTATCTTATCTCATCCTGGGAGAGCTGCAAGCCCTGGGATTCAAGGAGGATTGAAAATGCAGACCTCCGCCACATGGCAGACGAACCCTGAGCACTTCGGGATAGAAATCAAATTCCCCGACAAGCCAGCCGATGAGGTCTTGAACGAACTCCGCCTGGCTGGTTTTAGGTGGCACAGGGCAAAAAAGCTCTGGTACATCGTAGATACACCACAGGCCCGGATTCTGGCCGATAAAATAGCCCGCTTCGAGGGGATCAAAAAGACCACCTACAAGAACGCTAAGGAAGGCCCCAAGTGCCGCGGCCGAGATCAGAAATGGGAGGAGCCCCCGAACCACGAGCTTAAGCCCGGTGATATCCTGTATACATCTTGGGGATATGAACAAACTAACGTCGAGTGGTTCAAGGTCTATGAGATTAGGGGAAAGCAGTATTTCTACATCAAGCAGATAGGATCAAAAGCAGTCGAAGGCAGCCAGGGTTTTATGTCTGAATCCCGGATGCCTGAGCCTGAGAGAGTCCACGAAGGTGAGCCCCCAAAGGCATATTGCAGTCCAAAAGGGGATATGCATATCTGCGAGAGTTCTCATCAGAGAGATCTCTATCTGTGGGATGGGACGTCGAAATACTGCAGCTGGTATGCCTAAAGCTGGGAGGTCTGCAATATGCAAGCGACGATCCAGTACAGGGTGCAGGCAAAAACCCTACCCTCTATTTTTGTGGCCTTTCGGGATCTCTCCATAATGCATTGGAACGAGATTAGGGGGGAGTTGAAATGAACTACAAGCAGCCAGAGCATGACGAGTTTGCGTGCCTCCCTCGCAGAGATAGGGAGGCAGCCTTCCAGCTCGCTCGAAAAAAAGTAGGCGCGCAGGGAATGGTCACCGTGAGCCTGATGCTACATATTCATAAATCTATTCAGAAGGATAATTAAAATGCCATCAGAAAACGAACTGGTTGAAAAGGTGGTATCTACCCACACATCGCCCAGCATCGCAGAACTGGTTGATATGAAATTTTTGTCTCTTTGGATTCAAGACATCGCAGACCAAATGGAGTTGGCAGAAAGGGCCTTTGCAGCCCTTCGCAGGAAAGATATCATAGATGCTAGGGAAGATTGGGAGAACGACTGCGAAAAAGATAGAAAAGACTGCGACTATGATCCTATCGATTGACCTTTTTTTCTTTGTTCCTTTTTCCATCACTTGACGGCCCGGCAGGCCCTGGGCGTATTCCGGGAGGCGGCGAGGAGCGGCGGGAGTACTGCGGGAGGTGGTTTTAGAGCGTCTTCTGTGGTGCCTGCGGTGCCTGGTGGCGACCTATTTTTATATAAATGGTGGAATCCGAGGCCCAAGGATGCCCAGGAAGCGAGGGTCTTGGCATTCTACCGTGCCCTGGGTGCGAAGGGCGGATATGAGGCCGCCCGGGGGCTTTGGAGAGAGGCCTTTTCGGGTTGCTTCTCTGCGGTCGGGATTTAGTTCTATGACATTTAATATGGATATGGGCATGTGCAGGGAATAAGACACTCGGACTAGTATATAAATGAGGACAAGTTGCACAACCTTTTTCGTTAAGAACTCCAAAATAAACAGTTATGGGAGGAAAAAGTAGTAAATGGAGAGATAAAGGCGATGCTCTCATAGGCATGGGCAAGTACGATGATGCTATCAAAGCATACGCCAAGGCTATTGAGATCGATCCGCAAGATGCCGATGCATGGCTCAGCAAAGGAGCTGCTCTCGTTAAGCTAGGCAAACCAGAGGATGCTATCAAAGCATACGCCAAGGCTATTGAGATCAATCCAGAAAATGCCGATGCATGGCTCAACAGAGGGGCTGCTCTCGGTATTCTAGGCAAACCAGAGGATGCTATTAAGGCATTTGACAAAGTTATCGAGCTAAATCCACAACATGCAGAAGCCTGGTGCAACAAAGGCACTGCTCTCGGTCAACAGGGCAAATACGACGAGGCACTACAAGCTTGTGACAAAGCCACAGAGATCAATCCACAATTTGCCGTAGCCTGGAACAACAAAGGCATGGCTCTCAAGTTGCTTGGTCGCACAGCAGAATCCAAGGCAGCTTTCGCCAAAGCAAAGGAGCTGGGTATACGTACTAATCCCAGCTCCGAGCAGTGCGTGTAACCTGCAAGACTCTTCCCTCTTTACTGGCCATTACTTAACAAGTCATAAATCGTTTCTGGCAAAGAAACCATTCCAGTACACTATGGAATGATTTATCGACAATTGC
>JANYKI010000006.1 GCA_025361645.1 Methanothrix sp. | reverse complement strand
GAAAAATCGAGAAATCACTTGATTTCTAGATTGTGTCGTGGGGCATCACCTCAAATGAGCTTCTTGGCCTGGCGTAAAAGACCCAGACACTTCCAGGTGGTTGGCTCCATCCAGCTTTCTTGAGATCACCGGTGTCGGCATGAAGCGCACGGAAAAGATCTTTCGGAAGGCTTTGCTCTATCTCTCCAAGGTCCTTTTTCTTCAGCTTGGCCGTATCATCAGATTTTCCGTTGGTCTTAGCAGCATCATGCAACTCAGCAAGCTTTCGAGATTTTCGCTTTTCAAGTTTTGTCTTCCTCCAGCTCAAATATTCTTGAGGAGGCATTGCAACAAGAGTCTGAACACTTTCAAATCCCTCCGGCATAGCGGAGCCCTCCTGCAAAGGAATGCAGTTGACCAGAACAGGAGCCTCCTCTGCCAATCTGGCTTCAACCCATGACTCCGCCCTCCCTAGATACCCCATTTGAGCGAGTAGCATAGATAGGGCAGACTTTTCTTCACTGGAAAGATCAACTTCGGGCCATGCAATAATAAGTCGGCTTTCGCTGTCAATCGCAGCAAAAGTATCGATAACCATCGTAGTGGCCTCCCTGTAAAGCGGCATGTAATGCCTGGTGTGCCCCAAAGAGGCTGGTGGAAGGGAAAATTGTGGAGGGGTGCTCAGCTTCTCGATAATTCTACGGATAATATTCTCTTCTATCTCTGTCTCAAGCTTGTGGTACCAGGTTGAAATCAGGGCTCTTTGTATTCGCCATGGCGACGGCGGCCACTCCACGGCGCCTTCGTTAACCTGACGGTTCCAGGGCGTGGCGTGATATTTTCCTGCAGGAAACCTCATCTCGATGGCAAGCATTCCATCACGCTTCATACTTCACAGTAGTAACTGCCGGTTCTGCAAAGTTGGATTTGCAGCTTACAATCAAGCTCGCCAAAGCCTCTTCAGCATCTTCTAAAGACGGAAGATTGAATCCTGTGGGCCGCTTCACCAAAATATCACCCTCAATTTCAAGATCACAAGCCGTCCTGAAACGAAGCCCTTCTCTCAGAAGTTTCCTGATTTTGTAGATCGCCAGGACTGTAAGGAGGTCCTCAACATCCTCTCCAAGACGATAACCGCGTATCTGGGCCAGATCCAGGTTGAAAAAGGCGGTTATCTTGCCGGTATACTCGTCTCTGTGGAAGGGCACATGACCAAATCCTCTCTTTGCGTCCAAGCCCTTTTCTCGGTCAACAGAGGGATTTACCTCATCTTTCTTTACCCCACCACTTGGAGCCAAGTTAATGTGGCTGGCTTCAACAAATGCCGATAATGCACGAGGAAGGCGTAGTCTACCTCCCGCTAATTCGCTTTTGGCCAAAAAGATTCCGTGTAAAAGAGAATTTATATCATACTTGAGCAAAGTTATGGCCAAAAGATTAAGATCAACTCGTCCTTTCTCCATTATATCAAGTTCGGTCTGAAGAATCTTGAGGAATCTCTTATCCATTAAGATGTAAGGGCTGTTGAGTCGATGAGATTCGAGGATGGAGTTGGTCAGAGGCTTTCCGGCACTATCAACAACTTTCACATAGGGTAGCCCTTTTAGAGGAGTTCTCCAATCACTGCTAGCATCATCCCAGCAGACAGCTTCCATTCGGTTGGCCATGCTCTGCGCTGATTCAACAAGGAGCATCGAGGTTGAATCGGCGGCTTGATAAGTTGCTGCCCCGAGATCCGGAAATCCCGTGGGTTGAAACCTCGTCCCCTGTAATGGTTTCAGGTCAACTTCAATAAGCATACGCGGTTCATTTCTTAAAACATCTAGGTTCATCTCATTCACTCCTTAATTCACATTTTATCAAATTTTCTTCCTGGACGACTCTCGGCCTTAGAACACTGCTTGCTAAATGCTCGATATGACTTTGATCAATGGAAAATAGCAGTGCTGCTGCAATTCTTTTCATTATATTAGATGAAATATTAGTACTAATCTTAGCCGCAGGGATATTGCTCCCTCTCAGACGTCTCTCTGCTAACTGCATCGAACCAAAACCGTTCCCAATGGAGGCTCTCCTGTGTATTTGCGGCACGAGTGGGACTTTTGCATCGCATACAGGTCCGCCTGCAAAGCAGAGCTTGAGAAGCGCATAGCTGGCAGATGGGAATATAGTCTCCGATTCGAATTGCCTTTTTATAAAATTCCTGGATACAGAAGGCCAGTCAACTAAAATCAAACCCCAGAGAAGATCCATCAAGCGGCTTAAATTTACTCGATCTTCAATAAGTGCCGCAATATCTCCAAGATCAGCTTTAATTACGGAATCATCGAGATAGCTATTTGCTCCGGAGCGAACCGCCATCATAATTCTGCGTGAAATTATATCGTTCAATACGAAGATGGGCTCTCCCTCAGACCAGACAACATCTCTTCCCAACGTCTCATCAAACAAATTAGCATTCCAGTGATTGATGGGCTCCATTTGGGAGCGCATCCACATGGTAAACTCGCGCCCTTCCTGATCTCTATAACGGCCAAAGGTAGAAGCAAGACTTGCCGCCAGGAAAAATTCAGGGGACTGATCATTTGCCATAGTCAGCCAATTCTTTGAAAGACAGCTTACCGGCTTAACGAAAGCCTCTTTTGCCCAGCGAGAACTTCGTACGATGGCTTTTTCGCACCCTCCGAGGGCGATCAATACATCCTGCACACGCCATGCTTGGACCTGATCATTGCTGCTCTCTTTGCATAGAGCCAAAATGGACGCCTCAAGAACGTGCAGAGCGCGTCCAACAGATGCAGGCGCTTTTTCTGATCGAGCTTGGCCGTGGAATGAATCGAGCCAGCTATCCACATCATTCAATAGTTCCACCTGGATCTGGCGGCTCACCACGATCCGCTCAAGGGGTACTGAGAAGAAGTTTTTGCCATTTCTTTCTAGAAATCCATATCTTTGGAATGATTTCAATCCCCGATCAACTCCTAGAGAGGCAACTGCTCTGGCGAAATCTACACCATTTCTGGCTGGCCTGGTTCCCACATGAGCACGTCCTTCACTCATGAGGGCTTTGAGTTCAGATAATCCCGTGGGCTTCTCCCAGAGAGGCATCCAGATCTCAGCTCTTGCGCTTTTCTCATCGCTATCGGAAGCGCTGCCGTATCCCACACCCGAAGGGCGAACGCTGAACGGATAACTCAAGACGCCAGGCATATTTGCTTGCAGCCGCTTGACTGTAGCCGACGCAAAAAATAATGCCCCCTCAATCATGAGTATGTAATCCCAGGGATTTACCGGCGAGTCCGAGACAAATCCTGGCGCAGAATTGGGACCGCCTACAGCTCCCGGATAAAATTGGCCGATTGAAATTCCGTTGACCAAGCCGTCGGAGTTTTCAGCAAATAGCGCTCCTTCAAGCCATGCCCCGGAGGAGCTTCTTGAATTTCCGTCCTTGAATCCGAAGACATCTTTGAGCCGTTGCATGAAATTGCTGCTGAAGTCCAAATTCCCGTCGTTTCCACCTGTTCCCAGGAGTGGAGGAAATCTTGCATTCTCGGTTGTCAAAATCACTGATGCATCAAGCCAGTCTATTGCGAAATCCGGAAGACGGTTTCGAACTGCCTGGATAAGTTCCTCTTTTTTCTCCTTGGACGGTGCTTCTTCCAGTTCCATCTTTTTGATCAGGTTTTTGGTGATCTGGAGAGACTTGCGATAAGCTGAAAGTCTCTCTGCAGTTGATTCTAAAATGTCTTGAACGGCTTTTGTTGCTGCGGTCGGCTGAATCCTGCGTCCCGTCTTCTTTTTTTTCCCCGTCAGTGGGTCTTTTTCTTTAAGCTTCTCTTCCTGAAAGTAGAATCCGCTGCCCCCATTCCACGGAGCCACGATCGGAGTAGGACTGTATTGTTCCAAAAAGAATGTCCTCAGAGATTCGCGATCCATTGTAGTTTTTAGCCGGAAAGAATCGCCTATCCAGTAGCCTTTGGCACTCGGATCAACCTGCTCGGCTACGATCCTGAAGATCCCCAACGCCTTTAGGTAGTGAGCGAGCGGCACAGGTGCACAGCCTTTGAGATTCAGGTCGTTTAATTCTGCACTCATCGAACCACCCTTTCCGTCTCTTCCATCCGTGAGCCCCTCCAATCGGCAATACGGAGAATGCTCTCCAATAATGTCAGCCTAAACGGACCAATCCGGGGATTATCTCTAAGTCCGGTCATCCTTTCCAACCAGCTTCCTTCGCCCATTTGCATGATCGAGAGATTTAAGAGGACATCCTCTTCCAGGATATCTTTGGCGTGTGCCAGACGGTCACCATCCCACACCCCTCTGGCAAAAAGCCGGTTGGGGTCAGTTGGCCGATTTTCTTGATCAAGAGATCGTATCGACATTCGAATCTTGCCGTGGTGGGCTGCAATCAAATAAGCTACCAGATCAGCATCAGCTCCCGTTTGCCCCTGCGTTTGCAGCCAGGCCAGAGCCGAGGCCAGCTCGTGCCTGAAATAGCGCCGTTCAATTACACTGCCGTCGCTCGATTCGACCCAGTATCTTGCTCTACCGTTATTGCCCTTTGACTTTGCCCACGGTCCGTCCGCCCTCCGGTTTTCCTCATCGGATTTGCCAGCCAGGAGCATGTTCTGGAAGGCGGGGTGCACCTTCCCAACGTCATGCCAGAACGCCGCATTCTTGAGTGCGTTTTTGTAATTTTGAGGAAGGTCAAGGCATTCAGAGATAGATCGCACTTCACTGCAAACATGATCGATATGATCTTTGAGTGTAACCCAATTGCCGATCCTGGATTGCGGATCTGCGTTCATTGAAGGATCATCTTTGTTCTTGCATTTCTCTTTTGCAGAGATGACCTCGACCAAAGCGCCGTTTTTGCCAGCTTCTCCTGTCCACCCCAGGATGGGCGAGTAGCCGCCATTTTCCGGATGCAGCAGCAAGACCTGTCCTGGCCGGCAACCTTTTATCTCGCCTTTATCTCCAACCCCCTTCCAGCGCTCTTCCAGATGATCCCAAATCCAGCCGTTGTGCCTCTTCAGATAATCTTTCATCTTGCTGATGGACACCGAACAAAGCTCTTCCCTTCTAGCCGGATCAAGCGATTCAACCGGACCTTCCTTGGGGAACGCTCTCCAGTAGACCTGAACATCCTTATTTTCTCCTTCTCGAATAAATCGGGAAACATCCAGGTCGTTTCCTGTAAGGTCGGGTGTGGTATCGAAAAGGTCAATGAAATCTTTCCTGCGTAGAACAGACCGAATGACCTCCGGTTCCGCGTAGCCTTCTGAGGCTTTAGCCAGTGACTTCGGCCCTGCATCCGTAATCGTCTTGATTAAACTCCTGGCGATCTCAAGAGACTCGGATTCGTACGGCAGCTCAAGACCGCTTGCTCCCTCGCAGGAATCGATATCGATCCATACAATCTCTGCATCATTATACTCACCTCTCCGGTTGCACCGCCCAAATCTCTGAACAAGAGAGGGCCAGGGAGCAAGCTCGGTAATGAGTGTGTGAGCCGAAATATCCACACCGGCCTCAACGACCTGAGTAGCTACAATGATGCGGTCCTGTTTCTCATCGAGAATCTCCATACGTGCCTTTCGATCGCCTTCCCGGAACCGAGAATGAAGGACGGCTGCGTTCTCCTCCGTTCGACCTTGAAGAAGAAGATCCTTGTAGATCTCTTGAGCACGATCAACGCGATTGACCACTACAAGGGTGAGTGTATCCTTTTTATGTTTCGATTTAATTAGATCCGCCGCTTCCTTTGCATAGGATTTCTTTTCATTATCCTTGACGAGTGTAAGATCGGCTTTCTTCAAAGGCTTCCTTGCCTCAAACTTTTTTTGAACCACAGGAAGCGTTTTTTCGTCCGGTTCAAGCGACCGCCTCAGCCATCCGCCCGCGGGTTGGGGGTGGTCCACAGTGTCAAGCTGCTTTTCTCCCACCGTGGCGCTCATCCAGATGTACTGGACGGGATTTATGGTTCCAAAAGACCTGCAAAATGCTTGCATCTGCGCCGATGTCTCAACGCCTACTCCCATCAACTGCACCTCGTCCATCACCCAGAGGCAGTCGTTGTTGAGCAGCCCGAAGTGCACCGGCCAGCGGTAGCGACTCATGCCGTAGCCGCGGTTGAGCGCTCGGGAGAGCAGCATGTCCTGCGTGCCGATGATGATGGCGTCCCTCTCCGGGTAAAGGTCCCATTCATCTCTGTCCTCGCCACCCATGAGCACAGTGACGGCGATGCAAGTATTATCCTGGTCGGTTTTTTCCGTCGGCTTCCATTTGCTCGTATCCGCAAGCTTGTCGTCGCCCTGCTTTTCGGAAAAGAGGCCCAGGTTCTTCAGCCACATCTTCGCCTTCCCCGCGGTCTGCTCCACCAGCGTTCGCATGGGCAGGCAGTACACCAGCCTTCGCGGCGTCGCGCTGCGCACATCCTCGCCCGCGAAGCGCCTGCGCCACAGCCAGGCCAGGACCACGGCATCGGTCTTGCCCAGGCCCGTGGGGATGTCGATCAGCTCCGGCAGCTCCTTTGCGGTGGCCAGCCTCGTCTGAAAAGGATAAGGATCGTGCCCTTCTGGACTACTATCATCATGTGTAGCTGTTCTAAAGAACTCCCTAAAACCTTCTACCTGAGAAACATCTTCTACCAAATGCCTGGCCTCCGCCTGGGAAGCTTTGCGCGGCGGCACCTCGCCCCTGCAAAGCTAAATTGGGATGTGCATCATCACAGATAAACATATCCTGAGCGGATAAAATCAACAAGAAGAAGGTGGGATGAAATCACCTTATATTTATGTTAATATATCAATTATCTCTTGTGCATCGGCGAGCGCGTCTGCCGCAAGATCATTAAGATTTCGCATTATGTTGTCATCATAATCGCAAAAATTGCGCCACTGTCTTAGCTCGTCGAGGTTCTCTGCGATATCCGCAAAATTCTGTCTTGTAGTACCGAGTATTGTATAGAAACCTATGAGATCTGCATGTTCTTTTGGGCCCTTGCCCTTAGAGCGGCCACAATGATCTTGCGCATAATTCCGAGCAAAACAAAACGCTGCATAATAAGCCCGGCTAACGGCTGCGCGTCTGGCAGACTCTTCTGAATAACACACTTCGATTTTGCCTTGGAGATATTGAGCTAGCTCAAGATACTCTTTCCAATTAAAGGTCATGTAAAGCTACCTGGGGGAACGGAAGTCTGTTGTGAGTAAGAATCTGCCATTAGTTGATTTAGCTAAGCCTCTATATTTTCTCCTTATTTGCTTGATCCTCTTCATTGTATCTGGATCATATCGGCTTTGCCTTACATATAAGGTAAGATATTCGTCGTTTGTTTCAATATCGTGATAAATTTCTAGCGATAGCTGTGCTTGTGGCCCAAATGTCTGCCGTGACTCTCTTGAGGTGCTATTTAGTAACTCAGACAACTCGGGATATTGGTCCAAATAGGCGCGCACCATTTCAATTTGTGGGATTTCGACATCCCTTCCGTGAATGGATTCAATCGGATCACGCGGACCAAATGACATAGCATCTTCACGATGGTACATATATACGTTGCTCACATTTATAGACTGTGGTGAGCTGAACGATGCAACCTTTTTTTGCCATTTAGTAGATCGATTATCAAGCCTTACGCCGACCTTTGGAGAAGACCACGCGAGAGAAGAAGACCGAGAACGCACTTGCCATTGCGAAATAGAGGGATCTTTTCTGACTTCATTTGTAGATGGTCTATTAATAAGAGAGTATGCGGATTTGGAGCAACAATTTGTATGAATCACAATATCACTCTGTTGCGGATTCCCCTAATTTTTCTGTGAGCTTATTTGATGTAAATATCAAGCCGCGACATATTTGATTCATAGCTGCGTTTAATCGTCCCTCAGTCAACTCGTCGTATGTTATCTCTTTTACAAAGAAGATAGATTTTGGATTTCCTGGCGTGGGCTCAAATGCAAAGTTGGGCGGCAAAAATATAAGATATTCCGCAATATTCGCAAAGATTTTTTCCCGCGTCTTCTCATCAATGGCACTTAGCTTTTCTAAGTGCGCAGGGTCGATAGCCATCCTTGATAATACGCCAATAACCCTTACCAACTCCTTGGGTTGTTGAATCGAGAACTCGATTTCTCCGGCCACGTTACCATCATACTGAAAATAAAATGCATCATTGCTGCTTTCGCTCTTGAAGACCTTACTATCTTCCATCCATTTTCTAATAAACGTGCTTGCTTCTTCGGGGGTTTCGACAGGCATGAAGCTGGCCTCCATCTGAGTGCTACTTTTGGATGTCTACGGAAGTTATAAAGGTTTCTAACGGTCTTCAAATGCGGATTTTCGGCGCTTTCCCCTAATAGGCAGCCTTGCGAGAATATCTTTGATCACAGTCGGCCTTCCCGCGGGCCCAAGCGCGCACGTGACCCGCCCGCTCAAGCGGGGGTTTCGGAAGACTTGCACTGTCGAGGTCTTTTAAGCTCTTCCAGCGCCTCTTTCAGCTTCCCGTAAGTGGCTCCTAGCGCCTCCGATATCACCCGGTTGTCGGAGAGCACGGGCATGAAATTGGTATCCCCATTCCAGCGGGGCACGATATGCAGATGAATGTGATCAGCAATGCCCGCTCCCCCCACCAGGCCCATGTTGATGCCCAGATTAAAGCCGTCCGGGTGCATGGTCCTTTTCAACAGATCCACGCACAGATCGGCAAGCTGCATCATCTCCTGCTGCTCTTCCGGGGCCCAGGCAGCGAGAGTGGACGTGTGCCGGTAGGGAACGACCATCATATGGCCGTTGTTGTAGGGAAACGCATTGAGGATGATGAAGTGATACTGGCCCCGGTAAAGAATATAGTTTTCGTCGTCCCGGCTCTCCTTCGGCTTATTGCAGAATATGCAGCCTTCCGGCTTCTTGCTCAAAATGTAATCGATTCTCCAGGGGGCCCATAAATTTTCCATGTTATCTCTCCTCTCTTTGCCAGACCAGCTTTCTTCCCAGTATCTCTGGCCTTCTCTCTATAAACATCTTTATCGCTTTGGGATAGGCTTTGTACTCCGCCCTCTGAATTCTGGCCTTGAGGCTATCGTGGGTATCATTCTCCAAAACGATCACCGGCCTCTGGTAGACAATGGGGCCGTGGTCTACATCCTCATCCACGATATGAACGGTCGTTCCCGTCCATTTTACTCCGTACGCCAGAGCCTGAGCGAAGGCATCCATGCCCCGAAATGAGGGCAAAAGGGCGGGATGGATATTCAGGATTCTGTTCTTGTAATGGCGCACGAATTGGGGTGATAAGATTCTCATGTAGCCGGTGAGGATCACCAATTCCACACCCGTTGCCTCCAGTCGGGCGATGAGCAATTGATCGTGCTCCTCCCGGCAGAGGTTGATGGGGTCGATAAAATGGCAGGGAACGGAAAACTCCTTTGCGATCCGAAGGGCTCCTGCATCCGGCTGATCGGTGAGGACGATTCCCACCCGGGCCGGCAGCCGACCGCAACGCTCTTCTTGCAGAATGTAGCGCAAATTCTCTCCCCGGCCCGAGGATATGACGCCTAGAGTTGTTGATGAAGCATTCATAGGTATCGGCCTCGCGCCTTGATCTCCTTGACCCTCTGCAAAACCGCCTCTGCCTGGGGGTAGGCTCGCGTGTATCCCGCCACAAAAGCTTTCATCAGTTCCTCCGGTTGGTCGTGCGTGCTCTCCAGGGTCTGAAAATATACATGAACATCCACTCCCTGCGCTTCCACGGTTTTTTCGTAAAATGACAGGCCGAAGTCAATGAGACAGATCTTGCCGCGGGTGAGCATCATATTGGAGGTGGTCAGGTCTCCATGCACAATTCCGCCCAGGTGCAGCTTTCCCACCGTCTCCCCCACCATCTCGGAGAGCTCAATATTGATGATATCCTTGAGCTTCTCGCCTACTATCATCTCCATTTTGAGTTCAAAGCGAGATACATCACAAATGATGGGGGTGAGAACCCCGTGCCGGCGGGCGTCGGACATGATCCGGGCTTCCCTTAGAGTTCTCTCCTGCCTAATCCGCTCATCGAGCGCCGGCTGCCGGTAGCTCTTGGCATGCCGCTCCTTCTTTACGACTCCGTTCTCAAGAGTGATGACAGCTTCTGCCCCTCTGCCTATCTCCATAAATCCTCTTTTAGTTTCCAGGCCTTGACCAGGCCGATACAGCCCGTGATCATCATATCTCCTCCGGGAGACGCTGGCAGCGCGCCCGTCAACGCTCCGCTGGAGAGAAACGTCTGCCGACGTGGTCCGGTGACGAGCGTCGTGCCCACTTTATCGGGAACGCTATCAATATAAGCCCCATGGCCTCCATCCTCGAAGACCTCGCTGCTTTTTAATGTTCCGTTGCACAGCTTTTCTGTAAACTCGCGCAGCTTTTCCGGGGAAAGCTCAGAGGTGTGGTGCTCGAAGAAGGCTGTGATCCGGTCCTCGGCCAGCAGGGCGGCCACCGTATGGCCGTTTCCGAAATTGATGATAAGTGCAGGTGAATCATCCGGCAAATCGAGAGCTGCCCCAAAGATCGCTGCCGGGCCGGTGTCCATGAGAAGGGGCTGTATTCCCGCCTCTGCCAGGGCACTCTTTACGGCCAGCATCCTGGTCATGGCCGCCGGAGGCTGCCGGTAGGCGAAAGCCTCCAGTCTCCCGCCGGAGCGGATCGCGGCAGCCAGATGCTCAATTCGAACCAGACGGTTTGATCGCTCTGGGGAAAAGCCGTGATCCTGCACGGCCACAGCCATACACCCTGGCAGAGCAATGTCGAAGATCTGCAAGGCATGGGCCAGTGCGGCAACGTCTATGTCCCCGGTCTCGATGACCTGCGCACCCTCGGGCGCTTCCTCTTGAATCGTTACACCTAAGGCTGCCACGCGCTCCAGATTATCATTTATGGTTGCTGCCGCCGAGGGTGTGGCATAAACTTGCAGTCCTGCGGCCAGATGCCATCTTACGGCCGCCGTAGAGGCTCCCCCTCCCATGGTCGGTCCGCGCAGGAATACATCCTTACCTGCCAGACGGGCTCTGTTTATCCTGTTTCCCACCAGCACGGTTTGGCTGGGCAAAACCATCTTGGTCGAGCCTTCCAGAGACACATCCTCCGAATAGAGCAGAATGTCCTGGGTGCCTGCCCCTACATCAATTGCCAAAAGCGACATAGATCTTCCTTCACGGGAAAAATTTTATTCTAGACCATTAAGGATATAGCATGATCATAGATGTAGTGGTCGCGAGCACATCCCGCTTTCAAAAGTTTGGGTCGGTGAAGAGCCCGTCGGAGGCGGAGGATCTATCAGGCAAGGTGATCTTGGAGAAAATTAAAGCTGCAGGACATACCGCCCGCTATGCTCTTTTGCCGGACGGCTTTGTGCTGCGGGAGGCTGCAAAAAAAAGCGATGCAGATGCCATTGTCATCTGTGGTGGCACAGGGCTTACTCATCTGGACTTAACCCTGGAGGCCATTGAGCCGCTCTTTGAAAAGACGCTTCCCGGCTTTGGCGAGATCTTTCGCTACAAAAGCCTGGATGAGGTGGGCTCTCGCGCCATGCTCACAAGGGCAGCGGCGGGAATTTATCATGGCAGGCCGGTCTTCTGTTTGCCAGGATCGCCGGGCGCAGCGCGATTGGGCATACAGCTCATCCTGGCAGAAATAGAGCATATTCTTGGGCACATACGGGAATAAAATTAAAAAAATAATATTAATCTTTTTAATTCCTATTGGGCCGCAGTAGCCTTTTATATCATTAGCACTCTGATAAGGTTATAGAGCTATGGGGGAGAAGATTGGCCAATGGAGACAGAAATTCCAGTGCGAGATATCATGACCCGGCCGGTGATCACAGCCGATGCCGAGCTGGACATTTTAAGCGCTGCTAAAAAGATGGGCTCGGCCAACGTGGGCTGTCTGATAATAGTATCTGGCGACAAGCCCACCGGCATTCTGACGGAAAGGGATCTGGTAAAGAAGGTCTTAGCCCTGGGAATAGATCCCAGAACTTTAAAGGTGGCAGAGATCATGAGCGCTCCCGTAGTTTCCATTGGACCTGATGCCAGCCTGCGTGAAGCTGCAGCCTTGATGCTTCGCTCTGGAGTAAAGCGTCTGCCCGTGATATTCCAAGGAAAGCTAGTGGGCATAATTACCGATACGGATCTCGTCTCCGGTTCCTCCCTCGGTTTGAATGAGATTTTAAGCGATCTATTGGAGATGCACAAAGAGAGCATCCATTTAGAACAGCCCCGAGGGGTGGTGCGCGGAATCTGTGAGGTTTGCAGCCAGCTCTCAGATACCCTGGAGAGCGTGAATGGAGAGTTGCTCTGCTGGAGTTGCAGAGACGGAAAAAGGTAAGAAATATCATTATTGCTGGACAGCAGGGGAATAACAATGTTAGTAGATGATATTTTGTCCAGAGATCCTCTATACGTCGAGGATTCCACTTTTCTGACCAAAGCGCGTCAGATGATCCGAGACAACCATGTGCGCGGATTGCCGGTTGTGAATAGCAAAGGCACTGTCTTAGGAATCGTAACCAACCAGGATATGCTGCGCGTGACCTCGACCAAGTCGAATGTGACTTTATCGGGCTATGTGGTGCCGGTTCCTACAGTGACGGGGCAGATGGATATTCTTGATGCCGCCCGTCTCATGCAGAAGGAAAAGATAACTTTGCTTCCTGTAGTCGAGTCCGAGGAGAAGCCCGTGCTAAAAGGGGTTGTTAGCCTCTTGGACGTCTTTATGAACATCGATTTGGAGAATGTGCCGAGGAAGTCGGTATCTGAGATTATGACCCGCAAAGTAGTAACCACCCGCCCTGATGACCCTGTAACCAAGATTTGGGATCTGATGGTCGAGAAGGACTACACCGGCCTTCCGGTGGTCAAGGACGGCAAGCTCATAGGAATGATCACCAGATTTGATCTGCTCAAAGGCACAGCTCGGATCGGCAAAGAAGGTGAGAGAAGGTCGGCGGACTCGATGCAGATGCCTGTAGAGAAATTTATGAGTTCACCATTGTATAGCGTAAAGCCGGAAGATAGCGTGCGAACCGCCATCGAGCTGATGCTCAAGCACAATGTAGGCAGGATGTCCGTGGTGGATGGCGTAGAGCTCGTGGGAATTGTGGATAGAAACGATTTGATCAAAAGCTACCTTGGTGAGTGAAGATGAGCAAAGGGCCAACAACGGGAAAAGAAGTAACAAGGATTCCGCAAAAGAACGATCGCATGCCTGTAGCCCCCGGCTCGGGGGATAGAGGACCTTTACAATTCGACTCCCGGCATGCCAAGCGGGCGAGCGACGTAGTGGGTGTAGCCTCACCGGATGTTGTCACCGTTCCGCCCACTACTACCATCATGAGCGCCATAAAGACCATGACCTTCTATGGCTTCTCCCGGCTTCCTGTCGCTGATCCGGGCACAAAGAGGCTGATTGGCTTTGTGACTTCAGTGGACGTGGTGGACTTTCTGGGCGGGGGACTGCGGCACAATCTCTTGCGGGAAAAGTATGGCGGAAACATCTTCACCGCCATAAATGCCGATATCACAGAGATCATGAGCACGCGCCTCACCTACGCCAGTGACAAAGCCTCGTTAAATGATGTTTTGAAGCTGATGTATGAGAAGAACGTGGGCGGCCTTCCCATAGTTGATGAGGACATCCGCATCAAGGCCATAATTACCGAAGAGGACTTTGTGCGCTTTTGCCGGGGCCTGGATACCGGCCTATGTGTAGAGACCTTCATGAGTCCTCATGTGGTGACGGCACCAGCGCAGACCACTATCGAGAAGATGACCAGGATGATCATTCAGAAGGGCTTTCGTCGCATGCCCGTCGTGCAGGATGGAGTTCTCATGGGCATGGTCACAGCCTCGGATATCATGAAATATCTGGGTAGCGGAGATGCTTTTGAAAAGGTGGTTACCGGCGACATCGGAGAAGTAATGAATCAGCCCATCAAGAGCCTGATCAAGAGAAGCTTGATTGCCACTGAGAAGAAAGCAGACCTTGGCCAGGCTGCCAGGAAGATGATGGACAATGAGATTGGATCTTTGCCGGTTATGGACAAGGGATCATTAGTTGGCATTCTGACGGAAAGAGACTACGTGAGGGCGTTAGCCGAGAACAGAGGAATTCTAGCATGATAATAAAGAAAGTCAAAGATTACATGAGCGCTCCCATTTACGTCATTGAGCGAAATGAGAACATTCAAAGAGCCAGGAATCTGATGTTCAAGTACGGCATTGGCAGATTGCCTGTAATGGACGCCGGCTTGCTGGTGGGCATCGTTACCAAGTACGACATCACTAATAGGCTCAACCAGGCGGCACCTGAGTGGCGCAGAAGGCCCATAGACAAGGTCCCCATCCAGGTGGTAATGACGGAGAAGCCCATCACCATATTCCCCGATGCCACCATGCCCCAGGCAGCAGTGCTTCTTTTAGAAAACGGCATTAACGGCCTGCCGGTAGAACGCGATGGCGAGATCGTGGGCATGATCACATCGCGGGACATAATGAAGTACTTCTCCGAGCAGGATCTCAAAGCGACCGTAGGAGACATGATGAGCAGGAATGTACTGCGTGTGCACCGTCACCATACCATCGGCCACGTCCTGGAAGAGATGAATGTGCAAGGCCAGAGCCGCGCCCTAGTCTACGAGGACAATACGACTCCGGTAGGCATTGTGACCCGCTCCGGTCTTACCTTTTCCGAGATAATGGGGCCAAAGGATGAGATGGAGACCAAGAACATCAAGATGACCCGAAAAGAGAGCCCCGCCGGCAGAAAGCAGTATCGCTATGTAAAGCAGATGCCTTTCGTGGCGGAGGACATCATGACCTCGCCTATTTTTACCATCGGCTCGGAGATAAAGGCCGTGCAGGCGAGCCAGACCCTGGTGGAGAAGAACATCATTGGCATGCCGGTGATGGACCAGAATGAAGTGGTGGGCTACTTCTCCACCGATGAAATCATCGCAGAGGTTGGGAGGTGGAAGTAATGCAGGTAAAGGACATCATGAGAGAGCCCGTTACCATCGACAAATCAGAGAGACTGGGCCATGCTCTGGATCTGATGGAGAAGAATGATCTGAGAAGGCTTCTTGTCACTAACAAAGACAAGATGGGCGGCATAATCACCATGAGACAGATTGCTCGCGTTCTGGGAACGCGAAAATCCCTGGGAATGCCTGCCTCCTCTCTGCATGTGGCGTCTGCCACCATGGACTCCGTAATCAAGGTACTCCCCGATATGGATGTGCAGGATGCCATGGTCCTTTTGCAGAAGACCGGTGTTCTGGTGGCAATGGACGGCGAGAAGGTCCTGGGCTGGGTTCGGCCCAGAGAGATACTGGCAGCCATAAATGTAAGCGGTATGGCATCCGAAGCCATGCGTTTTCCCCTCACCTCCAACCCCAACGACCGGCTGGTTCACGCTCGGCGCATGATGTTGGATCGAGGCGTAGGAAGGCTTCCGGTGGTGGAGGCTGGCCGGCTGGTGGGCATAATATCAGAAAGGGATGTGGCCAAGTCCCTACGCGCCTTCCGGGATCTCAACGATACTGCCAGCAAGCAATACGCGCGCATCTACAACATCCTGGTCTCCGATGTGATGACTCATGATGTGAAGTACGTCTATGCCGATACTCCTCTGGATGAGGTCAAAAAGATCATTCTTACGGAGAACAGAGGCGGCCTGCCCGTTCTCAGTCGTAGGGAAGAGGTAGTGGGCATGATCACCAGGCGGTCCATCTTGGATTATCTGGTGAGGAACGGATGAATCTGGCAAGAGTTGCACAGAAACTGGGAATCACGGAAAGCAGGCTGCAAGGCCTGCAAGAGACGGTAATCAGAGAATCTGCCTGGCCCGAGCCTCGGTTGCTCCGGTTTGAAAAAGAAACCTCGGGAATCGAGGCCGGGACAGTTGTTTTTGAAAACGGCGAGATCGTTTTTGGCTATCCCAAGATCCGGCGTCCTCTCATGCTTGCCGCGGCGATAAAGAGGCATTTTTCCGATATTGTGGCTGTAGAGGAGAAGATGAACGGCCATAATGTGCGTATTCTCTCTTTAAACGGTGAGATTGTGGCCCTCACCAGAGGCGGGTTTATCTGCCCCTATTCCACGGAAGTGGCGCGTCGGATCGTGCAGGAGGATGTATTCGAAAAGCACCCCAGTCTGGTGTTATGCGGAGAGATGGTAGGTCCGGAAAACCCCTACGTATCAACGGCCATCTATCCTACGGACAGTATCGACTTCTACCTCTTCGATATCGCCGAAAAGAACGGCAAGAGCACCTTGGGCGTGCACAAAACCCATGAATTCGCCCAGGAGTTCGGCCTGTTGGCCACGGCCTTTTTGGGCGAGTTTCATAAGGAGAGAGCTGCAGAGAGGATCAAGCGGATCGTAATCAAGCTTGGCCGCCAGGGGCGAGAGGGGGTGGTCATGAAAGACCCGGAAAATATTGTGGCACCGCTAAAGTACACCAGCTCTCGTACCAATTGCAGTGACCTGGCCGTGGCTTTTCGCTACTATAATGACTATGCTCTGGACTTCTTTGTCTCCCGGGCGGTGCGAGAGGGTTTTCAGTCTGTGGAGTGGAATGAGTCGGAAGAGGATAGACGGGCGAGGGCTCTCTCTTTAGGGGAGAGCATTCTTTTGCCTCTGGTCGATACCATAAAGAGGTCGCAGCAGGGCGAAAATATCGTGCAGAAGGTGCAGATCAGGGTGAAAAGCCTGCAGACGGCCAGGGATTTTGAATATCACCTGCGAAGATGCGGCATTCGCACCATCTTCGAAGCGCCTGAGCCCGACGACGACGGCTATTTGATACGAATAACCAAACTGATCATGAGCACAAACGATAAAACCCAGGCGCTCCTGGGTGGAGAAATGTGGTAGAAGGCCAAAGCTTATGAGCGAAATTGCAGATATCGAGATGCAGGGACATCTCATCGACTCGCAGATCCTAACAAAGGTCTTGGACAAGATCATGGATATGGGCAGCGAGTTTGAGATCAAGAACTTTCAGATAGGCCAGAAGAAGAACGATTGCAGCTATGTGCAGATCACCGTCACCGGCGAGGATGCGGCCCATCTGGACCGGGTTCTCTTAGAGCTGCATGCCCTGGGGGCACGCCTCGTGGAGATGGAGGACGTCAAAACCGATGTTGCCCCGGGCGATATGGTCGTTCCCAGGGGGTTTTACTCCACCACCAACCACCCCACCTATGTGCGCTATCAGGGCTCCTGGGTGGAAGTGGAGCACAACCACATGGACTGCCTGGTCGTGCTGCAAGACGATCGGGCTCTATGTACGCCCATCGGTCATATTAAGAAGGGCGAACGCGTGGTCATCGGCACCTCCGGAGTCAAGGTCGTGCCGCCCGAGCGGCCCCGTGAGAAGACCTTCTTCGGCTTCATGTCCAATGAGGTCAGCTCCGAGCGGCCCAGCGGAGAACTGGTGCGCCAGCTGGCCGGCGAGATTGTGCGCACCAAAAAGGCAGGGGGAAAGATTGCCGTGGTCTGCGGGCCGGCGGTAGTCCACACGGGCGCAGCACCCTCGCTGGCCCGGCTCATCCGGGAGGGCTACGTTGACGTTCTGTTGGCCGGAAATGCCGTGGCTGTGCATGACATCGAGCGGCAGCTCTTCGGCACCAGTCTGGGCATGAACTGCTCGGGAAATGCCATCTCCGGTGGGCACCGAAATCACCTTTACGCCATCAGCGAGATCATGGCCAGCGGCTCCATCAAGAACGCCATAGCGGAAGGAAAGCTCAAAGGGGGCATCATGTACGAGGCCACCAGAAAAGGCATCACCTACATTCTAGCCGGATCCATTCGCGATGATGGGCCCCTGCCCGAGGTCATCACGGACACATCCAAGGCCAAGGATGCCATGGACCGAGCCCTCCGTGGCGTAGACATGACCATCATGCTGGGCACCATGCTGCATTCCATTGCCGTGGGCAACTTGCTGCCTTCCTTCGTCAAGACCATCTGCGTGGATATCAATCCTTCAACTGTGACCAAGCTCATGGACCGGGGTTCGGCCCAGGCCATCGGCCTCGTCACCGATATCGGCATATTCCTGCCCCAGTTAGCGGAGGAGATCGAGAAATTTAAGAACGGGCCGGAAGAGAAGCCGTGCGAGGACGGGAAAACTTAAATTCACATGGGTCTGTGGTTTCCAGGCTTTGTGGGCCGCCGTGGCTTAGCCCGGTTAAAGCGGCTGATTCGTAATCAGCAGTTCATGGGTTCGAATCCCATCGGCGGCTTTCAATTTAATACAACGGGAGTGCGGAGGGTCACGAATTCCCCATCCTTTAGGTTGGGGATGAAGTGAACCCTCGCCCGGATTTCATGTTTTCTTGAGATTGAATAACAAGGCTATCATGCAGACGAACGCAAATATTCAATTATTATGATGAGCATATCAGGGAAACCGAAGGTTCGGATGTTCCTGAAATCCGGTCAACCTGGGCGCGCGGC
>JANYKI010000003.1 GCA_025361645.1 Methanothrix sp. | reverse complement strand
AAGAAATAATCGTCTTGCCTTTTCATTAAAAAATGGTTTGATTAAGTTATATCTACTTTTTATTTCGCTCAATTGATCCATACGACTTAATAGAGCACTTCTAATATAAAAAATTACCTAGTTTATTTCGTTACAATTACTTAATATCTTTATGGCATTTTCCACGGTTATTTGGCCATAGTACTCGTGTATTAATTGTCCATATCTTTCAAAGCGGCTAGGAGCTTGAACGTAAAAGTTGTAAGGATCCAAAAGACTGTTCTGCCATTTCTCGATCGTTGAAATATCCTTGAGTTCATTAACCATAACCTGATCAGCTACCATATTGTATCCTGAATAGCCCATCCAGCCAGGGTAGCAATTGGAATGATTAGTTTGCCACAGCGCTTTGACATTTGGCATGGGATAACGAACAGAGACCATCTTGGAAGACGTTTCTACTACGGCAGCCTTTTTGGCTTTGGCATCTACTACATGATATGCAATGCCGGCACATCGCGGCGTTTCTCGAAAAATCTTTATGGCGTCATCCACCGTGCTTGCATGGGTCAGCAAATATCGAGTGAATATGGCAATACCACAGCCTTCCATGCTTTCATCTTGCATGGAATTCAACTGCGTCATCATCCCAAGTCCGTCCTCGTTTACACCGCCATCAAGCCCAATCATCCCTGGATAGGTCATGAATGCATGGCCAAATCCGTCATCTGGGTCGGCTATGACCATCATACGATTATCCAGTTGTTCCGGCATATTGAAATTATCTTCATTTTTTCCGAAGATCAGTTTCCCGTTTCCTCCGGCCCATTCATCCCAGGCACAAAAACTGCTACAGCCTCCGGATGGAGATTGCATTAGCCCATTACGTTCTGTATTTGTCTTACCTATGCATTGCCAGTAATGGGGATGACAATAGATGCACCATTGATCATAGTTTGTATTCCAGAGCAAGATCTGCTTTAAAGTCACATCCACTCCGACGTCATTTGCACCATCGGCAATTCCCCTCATTTCGTCTTTAAATTCCTTCGGGACAAACGGTTCGGCTTTTTTCTGGCCAAACCGTATCATTTCTTCTGCCCGTCCAAGATCCGAGCCTGTCTGCCGGGCGACATAAGCGACGGTAGCTAGAAGCGTTCTTTTTATCATTAAATCAATTTTATTTGCTAAAAGATAGCCGTGTTGATATCCAATTTCGTATGGATTGCCTTTTATATGCAGAATCTTAACGCCTTTTTTTTCTTCAAAAAATGCTTTATTTATCATACGTTAGATGTTGGTGCTGTGAATATAAAATCCTTAGCCCAAAAATAGAATGCATCCGTAAATTGGGGGTAATGTAATATACAACGAATGTCCATCATATTATGGAGGATTTAAAACCATGAATAAAGGTTTTATATTGGTAATTGCAGGATTTTTTTTAATTTCAATTGCCAGCAGCCTCGATTCGGGTAACACTGGTCTGTCACCCATACCATTTGATCTTAAAGGGTATGGTGCTGACCAGATAACGCCAGAGAATCCAGGGGCAGAAGTATTAACGAATAGGAAAAATGCTTTATCCAACAATTCAAGCCTTAGCCAGGTTCTCCATGAGGACGTCATGCCGGCTCCCCGGCCGAATATCATAATAATATTGGCCGATAATATGGGATATATGGATCCTGGCTGCTACGGTGGCGGCGATGTATTAGGTGCACCGACGCCAAGGATGGATCAGATGGCCAAAGAAGGCCTTAAGCTGACTTCCTGTTACTCGGAGACGCAATGCACACCGACCAGGGCGGCAATGCTAACCGGAAGGCTCCCCATCAGAACGGGCATGACCTTGGCCTCGGCTGCAGGCTCTAAGGCCGGCATATCTCCTGAGGAGATTACACTCGCGAACGTGCTATCCGATGCCGGCTATAACACGGCCATGTTTGGCAAGTCGCATTTGGGGGATGTCAATGAAAGTATGCCTCAAAATTTGGGTTTCGATGAATTCTTTGGCACACTATATCACCTAAACACCTACAGTCTCCGGGAACGCATCGGCTACGATCCTAATTGGGAATCGCCGGATCCATTTTATGGATTGGTGGAAGCTAAAAAAGGCGGGGACCTTAAACTCGTGTCACCATTAAACCTGACTTCTTTGGCATTTGTTGATGAGCAGTGCGTAGACAAAGCAATTGCATACATCGATAATCAGGCTAACTCCACGAAGCCCTTCTTCATATACCTTCCCTTAGTCCGCACGCATTTCCCCAGTGTTCCAAATCCAAAATTTGCCGGAAAGTCCAGCAAGGGTCCATATGGCGATGCGGTAATGGAGACCGATTATCATATCGGCATGGTTCTCGATGCACTTCGAGATACAGGCAAAGACAATAACACGGTAGTGGTTTTCACAAGCGATAACGGACCAACACTTGATCAATGGCCTGATGCAGGCTACTCGCCATTTAGGGGCGGAATAGGTACAGCCTATGAAGGCGGCGTGCGCATTCCCTGCCTATTGTGGTGGCCGGGCTCAATCGAGGCTGGAAGGACATCCAACGAGATTGTCTGTCTCATGGATCTCTTCAGCACCTTTACGGCGCTTGGTGGCGGGAAGATCCCCACAGATAGGCCCATTGACGGCATAGATCAATCAGATTTCCTGCTGGGAAGACAGAATAATTCCAACCGAGAATGGGCCGTGTGGTACATGGGAACTGAGAGTGCAGCTGAGACATCACCAGCAGCCGTACGCTGGCATCAGTTCAAGATTCACCGGGTTGCCTACGACTCCTTCCAGGGACCGAAAAGCGATTACGGCCAGATTCCGGCAGTGTACAACATTGAAATAGATCCAGGTGAGCAGCATAATATTGCAGGCGAGCACGATTTCGTAATAACTGCATACCAAAAGATCTATCGACAGCTTGTGGCCAGCATGAGAAAATATCCCAATACTCCATCGCGGGCATATCCAATTGTGGGAGGCGCAAGCTGATTAAGACGAAAGCGTCTCCAGTTTCATTTTTTTGGCAAAGATAGATTAATTAACCCCGAAGAGATAACAACACTCAATGAGCAAGGCGGACGCACTGTCTGGTTTTCATCTCCTGGCCAAACCCACGGGTGCATTGTGCAATTTGGGCTGCAAATACTGCTTCTTTCTATCCAAGAAGGACCTATATCCTGGCAGCAGTTTCAAAATGTCGGATGAGATTTTGGAGACCTATATCCGCCAGTACATCGAGGCTCAGCAAATTCCGCAGGTGACAATTGCCTGGCAGGGTGGCGAGCCGACCCTGATGGGCCTGGAATTTTTCCGGAGGTCAATCCAATACCAGCAGAAGTATAAGCGCCCGAAAATGATTATCCAGAATACCATGCAGACCAATGGTACCCTTCTTGACGATGAATGGTGCAAATTCTTCCATAATAACAACTTCCTCATCGGCCTGAGCCTGGACGGACCGAGAGATCTTCACGATGCCTACCGAGTAGATAAATCCGGAAAGCCCACATTTGATCGGGTAATGAAAGCGGCCCGGCTCATGCGAAAACATAAGGTGGACTACAATATCCTGACCACAGTTCATGCCGCCAATGCCGATTATCCATTGGAGGTTTATCGCTTTCTTAGAGATGAAGTAAAAGCAGGATTCCTGCAGTTCATACCCATAGTAGAGAGAGATAATGATACGGGCTTTCAGGAGGGCGACACAGTTACGGATCGTTCCGTGAAGGCCGAGCAGTATGGCCGCTTCTTGATCACAATCTTCGATGAATGGGTGCGTAAAGATGTAGGACGAACCTATGTGCAGATCTTCGATGTAGCTCTGGCTGCCTGGTCTGGAGTACCTCCCGGGATCTGTGCCTTCTCACCGACCTGCGGAACCGCCATGGCTATGGAGCACAATGGCGATATGTACTCATGCGATCACTTTGTGGAGCCCAAGCACCTGCTGGGCAATATTAACGAGAGGAACATGGCCCAGTTAGCCGGCTCGCGTAAGCAGCGAAAGTTTGGCCAGGATAAATCCGATACCCTGCCCGCATACTGCCGCAAGTGTGTGGTTAGCTTCGTATGCAACGGCGAATGCCCCAAGAATCGTTTTATCAAAACTCCGGACGGTAAAACCGGTCTCAATTATCTGTGTGCGGGTTACAAGGAGTTCTTCAGACACATCGATGGACCTATGCGGTTTATGGCCCATGAACTTCGCCAGGGTAAAGCTCCTGCCAATATTATGAACTACATGAAAAATGGTCAGATCTCACAAATGATTGTTAAGCCGGGCAGAAACGATCCCTGCCCATGCGGCAGCGGCCTGAAGTATAAGAAATGCCACGGCAAGGCTGGATGAAAGAAGAAACGGGTGATCCCCAAAGTTGGCTAAATATCCGAACGCCTGCTCTCTATATAAAAAGGGTGTGAAGAAACAGCAAAATATTACCTACGATAAAAAGCAAGATGCCCAAGGCACCAAGGGTTTTCTTTGGCGTAGAATGGGTGATAAATAAAATAACGAACATAATAGATATCACACCGAGAGACACCAGAAGTATCCTGCGCAGTGGTATGAGAATGGGTTTTACCAGGCTGTAGTAGTATATGATGTAGTCCTTAACGCTAGCACTATGGTAAAATATAGTTTGATAAATAGCAATAAAAACAATCACTGTAATGATAGTAATAATTATCCATCTATTCCATTTTGCATAAGCCTTGACTATTTTCAAGGAATTACTGTAGGCTTTCGATATGTGAAGCTCCAAGAGATCGTTTATCTGGTCAATTCTGTCTTTTAATACAAAATATTCAATTGCCAAAAGGATGCCCGCAAAGAAGTTTGCTACAATCCCCGCCTGCTCTAATGTTTTTTCATTTATGGCAGATAAAGCCCATTGAAGATCGAATAATGGCATTGTTCCACCTTAGCAACTCTTTGGGGTCCTATCATTGGATGATCTGATAATTGGTATAAATACTTTCCCAAGACTCGGGCTTTGCATGTAAAGTCGATCCTGCAAATTAAGTCTCGCGTCTGCAAAAGCGCAAAACACATCTCCCCTCTCCCCGACAGATCCTCTCCTCCCTATCGAATCCTATCTCCCGGCCCACTCCTCCCGCAAACTCGCTCGCCCACACCGAGTTTTCCACCTTGCAGATCAGATCGCTTACCTTCTCCGAAAGATTCCCGCGCCCCGACTTTACCATCAGATCATGCCAGGGGCACCTCTTGACGATCACGGCAAAGCCCTCACTATGCGGCTCTATCTCATAGTCGAAGCCCTCCAGGTCCAGGCGGGCACAGAGCGCCTGCTCCAGCCCTTCCAGGCCGCCTTCTAAATGCATCATGCCCTTGAGGGCGCGGGCCTGAATCTTGGGCAGAACCTTCCAGACGGCCTCGTCCAGCCGCAAGGCCTCATCAAAGCCCAGCTTCTCCTCGACCTTCATAAACCACAGCCCATCCACAGCCGTGTAGGACCGCCGGAAGTACTCCGCCTTCTGCTCATCCGTCAAACCGGTCATGCTCCCGGCCTCGCATTCGGCCTCTCCTGCTGCGGCGCTGCCGTCCCGGCCTTTCGTCCCACCTTGAAGATGGCCTTGCACGACTGCATGGAGCGGTGGCATTTTTCCGCCTTCTCTCGCATCTCATGGGCGCCCGGATCACTCTCTCTCTCCAGCTCTTCCGCCCTGGCCCTGTAGATCTTAAAGGCCTTCTTGTAAGCCTTGAGCGCCTTTTTGCTGCATTCCTCTTTATCGAACACCTCCGAAAAAATGACATAAGCAAAGGCCAAATCCCTGAGAATATCGGCGTGCTCCAGGGGAGAAGTCTCCGACGTGTAATACTGCATGGCCTGCTCGTAGACATCGATGGCTTTCCGGCAGTTTTCCGCCCGGTCCTCCATTTCAGCCAACGTGATGAAGCTGTAGCCCAGATTCTTGAGAGCATCGGCGTGCTCTGCCGGGCTCGTTCGTTCATAGATTCTGATGGCGGCCTGGCAGGCCTGTATTGCCCGATGGCAGTTCTCCCGGCTTTCCTCCACTTCGGCCAGAGCTGAATATGCTGCCCAGAGCAAGATCTGTGCCTCAGCAGACTCCTCTGGATAGCTGGACACATCATAGATCTGCCAAGCTTCGAGAGCGGCAGATACGGCCTTCTTGCAGTCTTCCGCTTTGGCCTCTGCCGATATTTCCATATCCGCCAGCATTATGGCCGTCATGGCCAGATCCTGGCAGCAGGAAGCAATTTGCAGCGGCTGAGGGGCCCAGATCCTGTAAGAATACAGCCTCTCCTCACTGGCCTGCAGAGCCAGAGCGCAGTTCTCGGCCCGATACTCGATATCGGCTAAGGTGAGATAGGCCAGCCAGAGACTGCCTTTGGCTTCGCCATAATCCTCGGGAGAGTCTTCCAGAGAAAAGACCGAGAGAGCCTTTTGAGCTGCCAGGATGGCCTTCATGCAGTTAACGGTTTTATCCACTCTCTGCCCCTGAGTAAGATAGACATTGGCCAAATTATTTTGAACCGTTGCATAAAGCCTGGGGAACTCTTCCAGAGAATAGATCTGCAGAGCATTGCGGTAAGCATCCAGTGCAAGCCGGCAGTTATCCAGGCACCCTTGCTCGCCCCCTTCTTTTGCCACTTCATCATCTTCTTCTTCGGCCAAGGCGAGGTAAGCATTCCCCAGATTGTTCTCTGAGGCGGCGTAGGCCTGCGGATGCTCCTCCTTTGTTCTGTAGAGCAGTGCCTCTCTGCAGGCAGCAAGAGCCAGCCGGCAGTTTCCTCCTTTATCCTCGGTCTCGGAAAGGGAGAGATAGGCTATGGCCAGATTGTTTTTCATAGCTGCATATTGCATGGGACTACGGTCCGGAGAATAAACCTGGATGGCTTCCTGGTAAGCTAAAATGGCTTTTTTGCAGCTTTTTGCATGATCGACAGCATTTGCAGCCTGGGCCAGCGTCAGATGGCAGCTTCCCAGGTTGGACATCGCTGCCGCAAATTGCAGGGGGCTATCTTTGAAGTTATAGACGCGTAGCGCAGCTTCACAGGCCTCTACTGCCCTTTTGCCGTTTTCTGGTCGGCTCTCCAGCTCCGCCAGTTTTCGGTAGGCAACGCCCAGTTCATTTTGAATGGAAGCATGCTCTTCTGGAAAGGCGGTTAACGAAAAGAAGGGCCGGGATTCTTCCCAGCAAAGGGTAGCCTGCTTGAGATTTTTGGCTCGATTTGCGATGTCTGCCAGAGCAGCATAGGCGAAGCCCAGGCCTCTCATGACTTTAGCGCGAGGAATTGGGTAGCGCTCTAGAGTATAAACGAGCAGAGCTTTTTCATAGGCGGCAATGGCGCATTCGCAGCTCAACAAATCATTTTTTTGCTTGATTATTTCCAGGCAATTGTCGCCGATCTTTCTTTGTATGTTGCTCTGCTGCACATGGTCCATCTCGAAGGCCAGCATCTTCTCGTATACGATCAGGGCCTTTTCATATTCTGAATTGAGATGCGTTTTTTTGCTCTGCAATGGCGAATTCGCCTCCTTTTGTTTTTCCCGGTGGATACAAATCCAGATGGATATCGCCGCTACTTCAAATCTTCGCCCATCTGATCACATCCTGCAATACAACTTATTTAAAATACCGAAAGTGTTAAATCTAATGAGATCAGATAGTATAATAGAAAATCATGTTGATAAAAGTTCTGCCAAATCCGGAGAGTTCAGGTCCTAAACCTCCTTCCTGAACCTCTCCCACCTCATTATACTTCTTAAATCATCTAATTACCACGACATCCAGGAGGAGCAAGATAGCTCCCAAAAAACCTACTATGGTGATTATCGTCTCAGTATTTATCTCTGGGTTATGCACGGGCCATGCGCTAAGCAGATCTAGAATATATAGGTTTCCGGAGATGAGGGCTTTTTAGCTACCTAACAGATCTCCCACCCAGAGCATTCGGTTCCTTTGGGGACTATTGCCAAGGGCCTGGAAGAACTTGCCGTCGGCAGTGACCAAGCGGCCATCCAGCGCCTCGGCCAGGGCCAGGTAAAGACAATCGTAGACGCTGCGTTTGGTCCCGATTGCCATATGAAATGCTTCCTCTCGGAAATTCTGAGATGGATAAGACCGGATAGGAAATGCGAGTATTTTATTATGGATATCGAATCCTTCCTCCTCAGATAAAAGACCTCTGCGAATCAACTTGCAAAGAACGTTATCTACTTCCAAGAAGAGAAGATCGGGCGCATGAAGCTCATAGTTTTTCCCTAACAGCTCAAGAGCATCATTGGCGTTATCTTCTGCTATGAACCACTTGACAGCCACGCTAGCTTCAACTACTACTATCATCGCTCCCTGTCCTCGCGGATAAGCTCAACTGAATCTGGAAACGTCCTGCCTTTCAGTCTCTCTCGAATATTCAGGGCAATTTGGCGAGCCTGGGCCATGTCTACTTTGGCCGATTGCTCCAGGATATGCCGAACCTCCGCCTCCAGGGAACGATCATTGTCACGAGCGCGGGTTTTCAGTCGAGTCACGATGTCGTCGTCGAGATTTCGCACGATGATCTGGGCCATAATGCCTCCTTTGATAGCATAATGATAGCATGAAAGTATAAAATCCTTTGTATGGAAGATACCAACTCCTATTATCATCGCTCCCTGTCCTCGCAGATAAGCTCAACTGAATTGTTCCAGGATATGCAAAACCTCCGCCACCAGGGAACGATCGTTAGAACGGCGCGGGGCATGCCCGGCCGACGGCTGATGTGGCGCTGGTCGATCCATAGGGTGTGTCGGTGGAGATCTGCTCGGCAGACGAGACGAAAGCCTTCTTTTTTAATTTTTAATATAACGGGTTTAAGACTTTCACCACAAAGCACACGAAGCTCACAAAGAACGCACAAAGACGCCTAACCAATTCGTAATCCAATGTTTTAATTATCAAGCTACGATTATTAACCACAGAGGCACAGAGCTCACAGAGACGCGCAACTTTTCTTAGTTGGGAAAATTGAAAAATAATATCAGATCTATCCTGAACAAATAGTAGTTCTCCGTCCGTTCGTCCTCTGTACGCTCTGTGACTCTGTGGTTTATTCCCGTAAACCACCGGTGTCCCGCCCATGGCCAGCACGCCCAGACTAACAGAGATCGCACATTCGAACTCTCCCGGGTCGGGCGCGGGAGGGGCGGCGTGAGGGAGGTACGGCGCATCCGAAATCTCCGGGGGGCCGAATGCGAG
>JANYKI010000104.1 GCA_025361645.1 Methanothrix sp. | reverse complement strand
TCTTGTTTGTGATGGGAACGTAGATTGGGACCCATCGAAGTACAGAGGAATGTACAAAAACCAGAAGGTGGATGTCAAAAAAGAGAGCGCAGCTTTAAGGAACGAATGGACAAGGGAATGAAAAATGATGGTGAATTGGTCGAGAGCCCGACGGTCCGTTTCTGGGAGGTGGATTTGCTGCGAGGCGGGGCAATCGTCCTCATGGTTCTCTACCATCTGGTCTTTGATCTCAACTATTTTGCAGTCTACGATATTGATGTATCCTCCGGCTTCTGGCTGGCGGTGGCCCGCTTTACCGCCTCGCTCTTTCTCCTCCTCGTCGGCCTCTCTCTCACTCTGAGCCACTCCCGGGCACAGCTCTTGGGGCAGGAAGATCGGTTTCGCCTGCGGCTTTTGAAGAGGAGTGCCTGGATATTGGGCCTGGCCCTGGGCATTACTCTCGTCACCTATATCTTCATCGGAAGGGCCTTCATCGTCTTCGGAGTGCTGCACCTCATCGGCCTCTCGCTGCTGCTGGCCTATCCATTTCTACGGCTGCACAAGGCGAACCTCATTTTTGGATTATTATTTATATTAGTAGGAATATATTTACAGAACATTAGCATCGGCTTTCCCTGGCTGCTCTGGCTGGGGCTGGCGCCGCCGGGCTTCTATTCGGTGGATTACTTTCCCGTCTTTCCCTGGTTCGGGGTGATTCTGGTGGGTATGGGGCTGGGAGATCGGCTCTATCCCGGCTACCGGCGCAGGATTCCGGTGCCGGATCTTGCCGGGTCGTCTTTTGTGCGTTCGCTCGCATTCCTGGGCTATAACTCGCTGGCCATCTATCTGGTCCATCAGCCGGTGATGATCGCTATTTTGTATCTCGGTGGTGTCTCGTTAACCTGGCATTAGAATCCGGAGATTGCTGCGCAAGACAAAAATAGCAGGGCGACGCCGGGAAGGATAACCATGAACGGACAACATCGGAAAGACATCCGCCCCGGCCTTACCGTGGACGTCGTCCTCAAGAACGACCAGCGCACCGGCAAAAGAACACGTGGCATCGTCAAAGAGCTGCTGACCAGTTCCCCAACCCATCCGCACGGCATCAAGGTGAGGCTGGCGGACGGCCAGGTGGGCCGGGTGCAGGAGATCATCGAATAGCTTTTTATCTCTCCGATTTCCACATCCTGCCTATGGTAAAAGAAGTGCATGCCGCTCACATTCTGTGCAAGACGGGAAAAAAAGCAATCGAGGTTGCAGAAAAGCTGGCCACGGGCCAGGAAAACTTTGCCGAGATGGCTCGCAAATACTCGCTGTGCCCTTCCGGCAAAAACAGCGGCGACCTGGGCTGGTTTGGCAAGGGCAAAATGGCCCTGGAGTTTGAGAAGGCCGCCTTCGAGGGCGAGAAGGGCAAGATCCTGGGGCCGGTGAAGACCCAGTTCGGCTATCACCTGATCAAGGTCCTTGACAGAAAATAAAATGGCCACTCCCAGGGAGGGCTAACAAGCCTTTTTTTATCGATCCTGCATCTTTTGAATATCAGGCTTCGCTTTCTTCAGTACCTCCTGGCCGCGCGTGAGATTGCCTTGCAGGATATCTACCTTCGATTGGGATATCGCCGCAGATATGTTGTTCATCTCAATCGTAAAATTACCGTCGAACTTGATCGTCAGCGGCTTGTATTTGCTGTACTTTTTAGAAAAAGCCGCAAAGGCGCTCTCCAACTCTCCGTAGTGCATCGTTGCATTATCTCTCCCACCCAGATCCATGGAATGCAGCGCCTGGTTATAGGACTCGTTTACAATGCCTAAATCCTCCAGAAAGATGTCCTTGGTCAGCACAGCGCTGGCATAGCTACCCGCCGCGGCGAGAAGCAGGGCTACGACAACAAAGGCCGTCATGAGATTCTTGTCCTTGCGCCGGACGATCTCGCATCTGTTCCAGCCCAACAAGTTGTAGATGCTACAAGTAGCCGTGGCCGCCTGAAGCAGCATCACTCCGGCGATCAGGTAAAGGGGGATCTGCCACTCCGTAGTTACCCAAAAGAAGGCTACAAGGATGCATATCTCTGCCAGAATTACCCTCAAAAGCCGGTCCATGGTGCCCAGGTTCTTCATGGGGACGACTGTATTTGTTTGGGATTATAAGTCTTTGCGGCAGAAAGTAGGCATTAGAAGATGCCGATCCTGAATGAAGTCCATTTAAATAGTATGAAAAAAGGTTTCGTCCCATGCCTCCTGTATCTAAAATCATCCTTAACAATATTTTGGATTTTAAGGAAGTTTACGATATAAGTGCGCCGTTAAACACGGCGCCCGCCTATCCCGGAGATCGGCCGTACTTTCGGGAGTGGATGGCAAGGTTGGATGAAGGGAATGACTATAGTTTATCTGCCTTAGCCTTCTGCTCACATGCCGGCACTCATCTGGATTTCCCATCCCATCTATTAAAGAGCGGAGGAGCCCAGGAACAGTATTCCCTGAAGCGCTTCATCATCCCGGCTGAGGTCATCTCCGTCTTCGGAGAGGGGCCGGTCCTGCCGTCCAGCTTGCCTGACTGTAAAATTGATAAAGGGCAGGCTCTGCTCTTTAAGACCGGCAATTCCGAAAAGCATCTCATGCATCAAGCCGCCTTCTCGGAAGAGTTTGTCTACCTTTCGTTGGATGTAGCCCATCTTTGTGTTGCCGCAGAGGTCAGCCTGGTGGGGATCGACTACCTCTCCGTAGATAAATATGGGGACGACTCAATGCCGGTGCATCGCACTCTTCTGGAAAATGATATTCTCATCCTGGAAGGCATCGATCTTGCGGCTGTTCCTTGCGGCAGATACAGCCTCATCTGCCTTCCCCTGAGCGTAAAGGATGCAGAAGCCTCTCCGGTGCGAGCTGTCTTAGTAAGGTGATGATACGGACCAACTGCATATGTTTCGATCCGCCCTGGAAGTCATGCATGAGGCGATCTGCCTTTGTGACCTGACCGGGGCCGTCCTTTACATGAATTCTGCGGCAAAGGAACTGACGGGATGGCAGGAAGGATCTGATTGCCATGAGATCTGCCGCCAAATCCTGATCGATTCTGGCCAGATTGCCTGCGGAAATATCAGACTAAACGGCAGGCTCCTCTATTATTCCATCTCACCTATGCCGAGTGATACACAGCCAGGCGGTTTTTTGGTCATCCTGAAAAGCACGCCCAAAGACGATCTACGTAAAAGGGACAGAATATTGGCTGGTGCAGCTTTAGCCACAAACCAGTTACTGATCACGAGCGATTTGGACCCTGCCCTAAATCAAGCTTTGGAGATCCTGGGGTGTTCGGCAGATGTGGACCGGGTTTATATCTATGAGTGTTATGATACGGTAGCCAGGGAGCATCTGTGCAAATTGAGCTACGACTGGTTCAATGAGAGCTTCAAGCCAGAAAGAGGCCCCCCTTTTTCCCACAGTCTACCTCACAACATCCCTATCTTCTGGTATGAAACCCTTGCATCCGGCATGCCCCTTAAGGGATTTACCCGGGATCAGCCCCCGCAGGCGAGAGTGCTTTTGGAACGGCTAAATGTGCGCTCCTTTTTGATGGTCCCCCTCTTTATAAAAGATCGGTTCTGGGGATTCATAGGCTTTGATGATCTGAAAAGCGAACGGACATGGACCTGGGACGAGGTATCCATCTTGATGACGATCGCTGGGGCCATCGGCGCATCATTGGACCGGGGGGAGACGCAAGCAGCCTTAAGAGAAGGCGAAAAAAAGTATCGCGAGCTGGTGGAGAGCGCCAGCAGCATCATTATGAGAATGGACACATTCGGCAAAATCACATTCATTAATAAATATGCGGAGGATTTCTTCGGCTACCGGCGAGCAAAGATCATTGGTCGCAATGTAGTAGGCACCATTGTTCCCGCTATGGATTCTGAGGGCAGGGATCTGCGAAAGATGATTGAATGCATTGCAAAGAATCCCGAAGCGTATGAAGCGAATGTAAACGAGAATATGCGCTCTAATGACGAGAGGGTATGGATCTCCTGGACCAATAGACCCATACAAAATGATAACGGCGAAATCATGGAGATCCTCTGCATCGGCAATGACCTGACTGAGAACAAGCGCTCTTCGGAGAGGCTCAAGAAAGCAGTGCATGACCTGCGCGAAACAAGGGACTATCTGGAGAATCTCATCGGACATGCCAATGCCCCCATTATCGTCGGGGACCCCTCCTTCAGGATTTCCCGGTTCAATCATGCCTTTGAGCGACTGACCGGCTACCTAGCTGAAGATGTCATGGGTCGTCATCTGGACATTCTCTTTCCGGAGGTAAGTAGAGTCGCGTCTTCGGCTTACATCGAAAAGACCCTCTCCGGCGAGCACTGGGACGCGGTTGAGATCCCCATTCTGAGAAAGGACGGAGTGGTTCGAACCGTACTATGGAACTCGGCTACCGTCTTTGATGAAACCGGCAAAAATGTAGTGGCCACCATCGCTCAGGGCCAGGACATAACTGAAAGAAAAGAAGCCGAGAGCCAGGTAATCTTTCAGGCTTCTTTGCTTGATCAGGTCAGAAACGCCGTAATTGCCACAGATCTCGAAGGCCGGATAATCTACTGGAACCATTTCTCAGAGGAGCTCTATTTGTGGAAGGCAGATGAGGTGCTCGGCAAGAACATTGCACAGACCATTGTGCCGGAGGGGTTACACAGTCTCATCAAAGGTGTAATCGAAGATATTATGCGCTACGGCTATCGAGAAAGCGAACTCATTGTGCAGAGAAAGGATGGCAGCTTGTTTCCGGCTTCTTATGTATTCAATGTGCTTAAAGATCAGCTAGGAAGAAGCATGGGATTTGTGGGCGTCTCCATCGATCTTACCGAGCGAAAAAAAGTGGAGCAGGATCTGCGCCTGGCCAAAGAGCGTGCCGAGTCGGCCACAAAGGCCAAGTCCGTCTTTTTAGCCAATATGAGCCACGAGATTCGCACGCCTATGAATGCAGTCATCGGCCTTACCGGTATTCTTCTTAATACAAATATCGATTCGGAGCAGCGAGATTACATTGAAACCATCCGCAGCAGCGGGGACGCTCTTTTGGCTGTGATAAGCGATATCCTGGACTTCTCCAAGATAGAGGGAGGAATGCTGGATTTAGAAAATGAGCCCTTTGATCTGCAGCAATGCCTGGATGCATCTGTGAATATGGTATCTTCGGCGGTCGCTGAGAAGGGTCTTAAGCTCAGCTCTAAGATAGATCCGACTGTCCCTCGCCGGCTTTTGGGAGACTTGACCAGGCTCAAGCAAATTCTGGTCAACCTGCTCGGCAATGCCGTCAAATTTACAGAAACAGGAAATATTTCTGTCAGCGTGTCCTCCCTACCCAAAGACGAAAAATATGAGATTATGTTTGCGGTCAAGGATACCGGCATCGGCATAAGCAACGATCGCATGAGCCGCCTCTTTCAATCCTTCAGCCAGGTGGATGCCTCCACCACCCGCAAGTACGGCGGTACGGGATTGGGTCTGGCCATAAGCCGGAATCTGGCCGAGCTGATGGGTGGAAGAATTTGGGCAGAAAGCGCGTCTGGAAAGGGATCTGTCTTCTACTTCACAATTTCTGCTAAAGCCTCTTCTGACCTATCCCCGGCAGAGTTGCAAGGAGAGTTCTTCCTGCCTGCTTTTGGCCTGGAACATGTTGCGAAAAAGCACCTTTGCATATTGCTAGCAGAGGACAACGCCGTCAACCAGAAGGTGGCAACACGCATGCTGGAGCGTCTGGGCTATAGAGCGGATATCGCAGCCAACGGCAAAGAGGTTTTAGGCGCACTGCAAAGCCATCCTTACGACGTGGTGCTCATGGACGTGCTGATGCCGGAGATGGACGGCCTTGAAGCTACGAAATGCATTCGTCGCATGCCGGGCCGCCAGCCCTACATCATTGCCATGACGGCCCACGCCATGAAAGGCGATCGAGAGGAATGCCTGGAGGCGGGCATGAACGATTATGTCTCAAAACCGGTGCGAATAGAAGATCTACAGGCTGCCGTAGAGCGCAGCCGGTCAGTCGATCCAGACGAAACGCAGAAAGACGGCTGCAAGCCCTAATGCTAAGAAGCGCTCAGGGCAAAGTATGCCAGCAGGGCTTCCAGCTGAATTCTCTCGTTAGCGCCTTCCGTCATGCGAAAATCGATCTCTCCGATGCGGTCGATCAGTCTGACTTTGTCCCTGTCAGGTATATCCAGGTCCAGCATGGCCCGGTGAATCTGGACCACCACGTCCTGGCCGGAGAGCCCTTTGGAGAGCAGCAGATCGTCCAATGCCGCCCGCGCCCCCACGAAGTCTCCGGAAAGAGCTGTCTTTATGAAATCTCGAATTTCCTGTGGCTTGGCGGTGGATGTGATCTGGTAGATCGTCTCCTCGTCTACCTTATCGTCCAAAAGTGCAGCCGCCTGCAGAGCATTGATGGCTTTTCGCATATCTCCGCCTGCAACATATTCAATGGCGGACAGACCCTCGTCCGATACTATCAGCTTTTCTTCATCGGCGATGAATTTGATGCGCTTCTTGACGGCCGCCGCCGAGAGGGGCTTGAAGCGGTAGACGGCACAGCGAGACTGGATGGGCTCAATGATCTTGGAGGAATAGTTGCAGGATAGTATGAACCTGGTTGTGGCCGAGTAACGCTCCATAGTGCGCCGCAGAGCGCTCTGAGCGTCGTTGGTCAGGGCATCAGCCTCGTCCAGAAATATAACTTTAAAATCGGCTACCCCGAGCGGTGCCATGCGGGCAAAGTCCTTGACCTTGTGACGGATGATGTCTATGCCCCGCTCATCGCTGGCATTCAGCTCGATGAAATTGTTTCTCCAGGTCTCGCCAAAGATCTCTTTGACGATGGAGATGGAGGCCGCCGTCTTGCCCACGCCCGGCGGCCCGGAGAACATAAGATGCGGCAGGTTTCTGGTCTTTACATAGGACTTGAGACGGCGAATTATCTCGTCCTGGCCCACAATGTCGTCCAGCTTTTCGGGCCGGTACTTCTCGATCCAGATCTCCTCTTTAATAAATAACTCCTCCTGAGAAATGGTTCGTGCTGTCATTATATCAATATTGCTGCAAGGCAACAAAGGCTAAATATAGATGTGTAACATGATGGCAATCGTTTTTTGGAGGATTTCCTGTGATCACCGAGGTAGCTGGGCAGTATAATGCAGAGGATCTAGAGAACCAGATCAGATTGTTGTGGGAAAAGGAGCAAACCTACCGCACGGTTAGGAAGCTTCGCGTGGGCGGCAAGAAGTTCTTCTTCGTGGACGGACCGCCCTACACCACGGGGCGCATTCACCTGGGCACCGCCTGGAACAAGGTGATCAAAGACTCGGTTCTGCGCTACAAGTCCATGAACTGCTTTGAGGTCAAGGACAGGGCAGGCTGGGATATGCACGGCCTGCCCATCGAGGTCAAGGTAGAGGAGTCCTTCGGCTTTAGAAACAAGAAGGATATCGAGACTTATGGCGTCGATAAGTTCATACAGAGGTGCAAGGAGTTCGCGCTGCGCCAGAAGGACGACATGACGGCTCAGTTCAAGATCCTGGGGGCCTGGCTGGACTGGGAAGATCCCTACATGACGCTCAAGAACGAGTATCTGGAGGCGGCCTGGTGGACTCTAAAAAAGGCGCATGAGAATAACCTCCTGGAAAGAGGTTTGCGGGTGGTCAACTGGTGCCCGCGTTGCCAGACGGCCATTGCCGACTCCGAGGTGGAGTACTGGGATGAGACCGACTACTCCATCTATGTCAAGTTCCCCGTGCTTGGCGAAGAGAATACCTACATTGTCATCTGGACCACCACGCCCTGGACCATTCCCGCCAACGTGGCCGTGGCAGTCAACCCCACCTTCCAATATTCCAAAGTGCGAGCCCGGAAGGATGGAAAGGCCGAGATCCTCATCATGGCCTCGGACCTGGTCGAGTCCGTGCTCAAGATCGGTCGCTATCAAGACTTTGAGCTGCTTTGTGCCCTATCCGCAGAGCAAATGCAGGAGCTCACATACAGTCACCCCCTGGGCGGCATGGTCCCCCGGCAAAAAGATATTTTGCACAGGGTTTATGCCGCAGACTTCGTGACGGCAGAGAACACCGGCTGCGTGCACATCGCCCCCGGCCACGGTCTCGAGGACTACGAGCTGGGAATGAAACATCATATGGAGATCTTCTGCCCTGTGGGCGGAGACGGATGCTACACGGCGGAAGCCGGCGCGAAGTATCAGGGCCTGTATGTCAAGGAGGCGGATAGCGAAGTTATCGTCGATCTGGTTGAACAGGGTAAACTGTTGTCCCAGGGACGGTTAGCGCACCGCTACGGCCATTGCTGGCGTTGCAAGACGCCTATCATCTTCATCGCCACTAGCCAGTGGTTTTTGCGAATATCCGATCTGCGAGACAAAATGCTCGAAGAGGTCTCGCGCATAACCTGGTATCCGGAGTGGGCAGGATCGGCTCGCTTCTCGGACTGGATCAAGAATGCCCGCGACTGGTGCATCTCCCGGCAGAGATACTGGGGAATTCCTCTGCCCATCTGGACCTGCCCGGCCTGCGGCCATTTGGAGGTGATCGGCACGGCTGCTGAGCTCGAGGAGAGAAGCGGTCAGAAGCTGGCTGATCTGCACCGGCCGGATGTGGACCATATCTTTTTAGACTGCCCCTGCGGCGGCAAAATGGTGCGCTCGCCGGATGTCTTTGATGTCTGGTTTGACAGCGCCGTAGCCTCCTGGGCCACTTTACGCTTCCCCAGCCACGAAGAAGAATTCAGTGAATGGTGGCCGGCTGATTTCATCACGGAAGGGCATGACCAGACGCGCGGCTGGTTCTACTCTCAACTGGGGGCCGCCATGGTCTCCTTTGGCAGAGCGCCTTACAAGAGCGTCCTCATGCACGGCTTTACCTTGGACGACCAGGGCAGGAAGATGTCCAAGAGCATAGGCAACATCGTCCAACCGGAGGAGGTTGTGCAGAAGTTTGGTGCCGACATCCTGCGCTTTTATGTGCTGGGAGCCAATGCCCCCTGGGAGGATCTGCACTTCTCCTGGGATGCTGTGGAGAACACCAGCCGCATGCTCAACATCTTCTGGAATGCTTATCGCTTTGCCTTGCCCTACATGGTCCTGGATAAGTTCGATGCCGGCAAGGCGGATCTGTCCAGGTACGAGAGCAATCTACGCCCCGAGGATCGCTGGATTTTGTCCCGGGTAAACAGCCTGATTGAGGACGTCACAAAAGAGATGGAGGTCTACCAGTTGCATCGCATTGTTCGCTCCATCTCCGACTTCATACTGGAAGATCTCTCTCGCTGGTACATCCAGCTGGTGCGGCCCCGCACCTGGATTGAGCAGGATAATCCGGACAAGCTCGCCGCCTACGCCACCATCTATGAGGTTTTAGTTAAACTCTCAAAGCTCATGGCTCCGTTCACGCCCTTCATCGCGGAGTCCATCTACCAGAATCTGGTGAAAGGCCTGGACGAGGGTGCACCGCAGTCGGTACACATGTGCCAGTGGCCCAAAGCCGATGCGGCGCGAATAGACAAGCATCTGGAAGAGAGCATGGCACTGGTAAGGGAGGTTTCCATGGCCGCTTCCAATGCCCGCCAGAAAGGAGGCCGCAAATTGCGCTGGCCTGTCTCAGAAATCTTGATAGCTCCGGCCAAGGAGACCGTGGACCTGGGCGGCCTGGAAAATGTCCTTAAGGGCCAGACCAACTCCAAGAAGATAACCGTGCTAGCTGCCGGAGAAAAGCCAAAGATGGACCTGGAGATCGCCCCTGTTCATAAGAAGATAGGTCCGGTCTACAAGGGCGAAGCCAAGAATGTCGTCGAGGCCATAGCCGCCGCCGACCCCACAGAGGTTAAGAGGCAACTGGATGAAGGCGAAGCGACCATATCTTTCAGAGGAATGGAGTACAGGATAACCGCCGATATGGTGGCGATCAAGGAATTGCCGTCGCAAAATCTGCCTGCCGCAGAGTTTTCCCGAGGATTTGTCTTCGTGGACATCACCCTCACACCCGAACTGGAGGCGGAAGGGTATGCCCGAGAGATCATTCGCCGCATCCAGGACATGAGAAAAGAGCTGGATCTGCGCGTGGAAGATCAGATCCGGGCCATTGTCGATATCGAGAGCAAGCCGATCCTTGACTTAGCCCTGCAAAAGAAAGAGCATATTGCCGGCGAGGTTCGAGCTGCAAATTTCCAGTTGGGCCTAGGCCTGGAACTACAGGGCAAGCTGGTTAAAGACTGGGATATCGAGGGAGTCTGTGTGAGAATCGGCATAGATCGGGCAGTATAAACGGGAATGAGCCGGAGATAAATTTAGATGGACGGAGTTTTATAATATGGCAATAGAAGATAATGTCATGGTGGCACCAGTTCCTGTCAGGGTAAAAGGAGTCTACATCGCCGAATCAGAAGGAAGCGCGCCTGTACCTGTGGTCCTCCTGGAGGATGAGATGGCGAGGATCGTGCCCATCTTTGTGGGGCTGTCCGAGGCCGTATCCATTCATCATGCCCTTTCCGGGGAGCTGTCGCCCCGGCCCATGACCCATGATCTCTTCATCTCCGTCCTGGAATGCCTTTCCGCCAGCATCACCAATGTGCTCATCGATGATCTGGATGCAGGCATCTACTATGCTCGCATCACCATCAAGAGCGAGAGCCGACAGAGCGAGATAGATGCCAGGCCCTCTGACTGCCTGGCCCTGGCTCTGAGGAGTCGCGCTCCCATCGAGGTGCAGGAGAAGGTCGTCCGGGAGTCGAGCATCAGCAAGAGCGATGTGGAGAAGCTGGTCAGCATAGACAACTATTTGCAGTAAATTCGGCACAAAGGTTATCTTCCAAAACCAGCAATTCATTTGTTATGACTGTGGATTCGGTGCAAGCGTCTGCCGGTAACCGTTGGAGTGAACCCGCCCGTTATATTATGGGCGTGGTCCTGCTTTTGGCTGGGCTGTTCGTGGTGTACATTGGGCGATCGGCCATTCCTTTGGTGATATCTGCCGCACTATTGGCCTTATTAGTTGATCCAATTATCAGGTTTTTGGCCGGGCGTCTGCGGATGAATAAAAATCTGGCGATTGTAATTACCTATTTGTTCGTGGTGGCCATGCTGCTGGTAGTTCCCTTGCTTTTGATCCAACCGCTTGTGGAGGCAGCCAATTTTGCTCTACAAATTGATCCAAGTCTGATTATACAGAGATTGAGCCAGATTGTACAATCCGTTTCAACTGATCTGCAAGCCCACCAGTGGCTGGCAAGCGTATTGAACCCGGCTCTTGATTCCCTGTTGACGGCTCTGAATTATTCTACATCATCAGCCCAGACCCCAGTTCCAGCCATGCAAATGTCGGTTGCCGACTTGAGCAGCCGGCTTGGAAGGGCAATGGGTGCCGTGGCAGGATTTTTGGGACCGACATTTTCAGGGTTAGCTTCGGTATTGTTCACGCTGCTGATGGCGCTTCAAATGACTCTCACCGCTGGTGAGTTCAAGAATTGGTTTTCGGACTTGATTCCACCGGGCCATGGACCGGAGCTTTCCCTGCTGTTTGGGAATATCCACATGACCTGGACAGGTTTCCTGCGTGGTCAAATTCATCTCATGCTGATAGTAGGCCTGGTCACCTGGGTGGGAGGCTTTATTCTGGGATTGCCACAGGCATTTTTCCTGGGCGTCATTGCCGGATTCATGGAGTTGATCCCCAATGTCGGCCCGGTTCTGGCGGCTGTTCCGGCGGTTTTGATCGCCCTCTTATTTGGATCAACGCATCTGGCATTCAGCCACCTGAGTTTTACGCTGGTGATTATTGGTTTTTATACGCTTGTCCAGATGCTGGAAAATCAATTCCTGGTGCCAAAGATCATGGGTGATGCTGTCGATCTCCCTCCCCTGATAGTGTTGATCGGTGTCATCGCCGGTGCCGAGGCATTCGGCATAATGGGAGCGCTTTTGGCTACCCCGATGATAGCCACGGGAAAATTGATATTCCGTTATATTTACGGAAAGATCATGGAAGATACCCTTGTTGCACCAGCGGTTGGATCGAAGCCAAATCAATGACGAACCGTCTCCTGGTCGATCATATATCTCAGAGTCAGGAGAACTGTGATATCGATTGCCAGCTTTATGAGGCCGGCAAACTCCATATCCAGGAAAATGAAGATGTCCACCAGGAAGATCTGAATGAGGATGGAGGTCTTGAACAGCCGGTAGGCCCTGAGCCTGTCGCTTTGCATCCTGAGAACCCCCGCCGCTACATAAGCGCTGGCCAGCAATGCAAAGAGCGTCCCTCCTAACTCACTCAAGGTTAATGGCGGAAGCTGCAACTTGGGGACAAATAGTTGGATAATTTCCAGGGAGTTGATAAGCAGAGAAAAAAGCGAGATGGTGATAAATAACGCCATCACGGCTCTGGTAAACCAGGGCTTTCTCACAATGCGTGCATAGGCGTTACTGGCCCCGCCTTTTGATTCTTGTCCAGGTATCCGGCCCCTGGGCAGGTATGGATTCAATATTTTTCATCAGCTCGCAGAGGGCGATTGTCACCGGATTTTTAGGATCGGCCTCATTCAAGAGGCTCAGGGCTCTTTGCTGATCTTCAGATCTAAGATCCTGTGTCACTGCCTCCTTGGTAAGTTCGAGGACGTTTACCAGCCGTTCCTTGTCCGACAACCAGGGGGAGCAGTTGATGCGCTCCATGAGGAAATAGATGATAATGAAGATAATGGCCACGCTTGGCTTGAAGAAGTAATCGTTATCTGCGGTGATGAACTTGCCAACCTCGTCTATGAAAGCTCCAAAACCAAATCCGCCTAAAAGTGCAGCCATGGACCTGGCGGCTCGACCGGTAAAAGCCTGAAACATTATCATGGCCAGCAGCATAAAGAGCCCGCCCACCAGCACATGAGCTATGTGCAGGTTTCCTGGGCTGAACTGGGGATAGCCCGTAAGATGCAAGAAGCCTCGTATGGCCAGAATTGATGCAACTGCTGTGACGAAGAAGATCTCCATCAGGTCTGAGCCGTCAAGATTTCGGACGAAAATCCTATTGAAGGTCGCACTAATATTATTCATGTATCCCCGGATGCTCTGAATATGGCCTGCAAATAGCTGTAACTAACCAATAATTACTCTATTGTTACAAACTTACTTGAATATCTTCTTTTCCATCATTCGGACATAATCCTTATATACGATAATAGTCGTATTCATGGTGTTCACAATTGTGATTGGCAAATTCTAGGTATTGCTTTGCATACATTTGCCCGGCAAAAAAGTCGTTGATTGCCGCAATATCGGCACCTGTATCTGAGCGAAACGAAAGGTGATAAATGTGAGATTTGGCACAATAACCGGATCATTGCTTCTGATGCTATTGATATCTTTAGCCATGCAAACCGTCCTGGCCAAGGACGAACCTGCCGAGCTTCAGGCAGATGAAGTGAAGATTTCCGAAATTTTAGAGAATGAGACCGTCTATCACGCCAAGATGGTAGTAGTCGAGGGCAAGATCGAGCTGGAATGCGGAGCAGGCTGCTGGTTTGTCCTGAATGACGGCACGGGTAGCATTTACGTTGATATTTTGCCCAATAACTTCGCCATCCCCCAGAAGAGCGGCGAAGATGCCAGGGTCTATGGTGAGGTCACTCTAAAGAACGGCGATCCTCAGATCATCGGCAAGATGGTGTTGATCGGCGGTGAAGTCTATCAATGAACTTTTTTACCCTGGCGGCCAAGAACCTTCTACGCAGGAGGGGCCGAACCATGCTTACCGTTCTCGGTGTGGCCATTGCAGTATCCGTTCTCTTCAGCCTTCTGGCTCTCAATTCCGGTTATGAAAAGGAGCTCTCCAAAGAAGTAAACAGCCTGGGCGTTCACATTCTGGCTGTGCCCAAGGGTTGCCCCTACGAGGCGGCCTCTTTGATCATGCATGGTGGTGTGATTCCCAAGTACCTCTCCGATTCCGATTACCGGAATGTGAGCTCAATTGCCGGCGTTGAACTGGCCGCCCCCATGCTTTTGCACCAGTTTATGAAAAAGGACGAAAAGACCGGTGTCAGCACGCCGCACATCATTTACGGCATCAACATGAAAGAGACAAGAGAGCTCAAGCCCTGGTGGACGGTAGAGGGCAGATTCTTTTCCGATAATGAGACGGGCGTCATGCTGGTGGGCCGCAGTCTAGCGGACAAGGAGAACCTGAGCGTGGGGCAGGTGCTTCCCGTGGGACCGAAGAAAGAGAACTTCACCATTGTGGGCATCCTGGGCCGGACGGGCGATCAGGACGACCAGTTCCACTTCTTCCCCTTAAAAGAAGCGCAGCGCGTCTTCAATAAGCAGGGCATGATCACTACCATCGCCGTCAAGGTCAAGGATGTAAGCCGCATCGCCGCCGTCTCCCAGGAGATGGAAAAGATCCCGGACATTCAGGTGGTCACCATGACCCAGATCATGGGCACCATCATGAACCTGGCCGGCTCGGCCCGCTCGCTCCTGCTCACGGTAATTGCCATTGCGCTTATTATCAGCGCTTTTGGCATCATCAATACTCTGCTCATGTCTGTAAATGAGCGGACGCGGGAGTTCGGCATGATGAAGGCCATTGGAGCCTCGGGCCTGGACATCGCAAGAATGGTTCTGGCGGAGACGGTCTTCATTACTCTTCTGGGCGGCATCCTGGGCACTGTGGCGGCGGTGGTGGGCTCAAGCATAATTGAGAGCTTCGTTAAGGGCATGCTGCCCTACTCGCCGGGCGGATCGCTCATCTCTTACAGCCCGGAGCTGGTGGGCTTTGCCCTGGGCTTTTCCGTGCTGCTGGGCCTGGTCTGCGGCATTTATCCGGCCTTTAAATCCTCAAGGCTGTCGCCCATGGAGGCTATCAGAGGTGGCTTTGAATGAGCGGCATAATTGAGGCCAAGGAGCTGTGCAAAATCTACCGACGGGGCAGAGAGGAGATTCAAGCCCTCAAGAATGTGGATTTTTGCGTCAAGGCGGGCGAGTTTGTCTCCATCATCGGCCCTTCCGGTTCGGGAAAGACCGCCCTCCTGAACATGCTGGGTTGCCTGGACACTCCCAGCAGCGGCAGCTTGCGGCTGAACGGCATCGAGATCGCGGGCCAGAAGGAGCGCGACCTGGTCAAGATTCGCCGGGAGAACATCGGCTTTGTCTTCCAGCAGTTCTACCTCATGCCCACGCTCACGGCGCGGGAGAACATTGAGCTGCCCCTGCTCTTTAGCAAGAAGAACCGCAGTGCGAAGAGGATCGAAGAGGTATTGCAGATGGTAGGCCTGGCTGATCGGGGCGATCACCTGCCCGGACAGTTGTCGGGCGGCGAGATGCAGCGGGTGGCCATCGGTCGGGCTCTCATCAACGATCCTAAAATTGTGCTGGCGGACGAGCCCACCGGAAACCTGGACAGCGCCACTTCGGAGATGATCTTTGGGCTCTTTTCAGAGCTGAATAAGAGGGGCCTGACGCTGGTGGTGGTGACGCATAACCTGGATCTGGCCCGACGGGCAGAGAAGATGTACACCCTGCGGGACGGGCAGATCGTGAGCTGCGAAGAGCGAACGTGTGCGGGGGGGATGTAGAGGGGTGGTCTGAGTTATTAATTACTTAAAAATTTTATTTTAAAATTAATACATCGCAGCTTGCTGCGTGTGTCCTCCTCCGCAGTTTTACTAACTACACCGCCCGCCTTGCCTTTCCTTTCGCCTGCCGCCTTTCCAGATAGCTTACCGCCAATAGCAGGACCAGAGAGACCGCCATGCCCAACAATGGATAGCTTTGACCGAGGAATAGGGCAGTAGTTCCCCCACCCACCAGCGCCCAGAGCGCTCCGCCCGAGGTCAGGCCCAGCCTTTCTTTATAAAATCCGGCAACTGTGGGCAGGAGCAGGCCGCTGGTGAAGATGGTGTAGGCGATGAGCAGGGTCTTGATAATGCCGGGCAGCGAGATGGCCAGGAGGAGGGCACAGGATCCAATGAGCACGACCATGATACGAGAGACGTTCATCAGATGGGCCGGGCATGCCGTCGGCCTTGCCTTTTTGTAGATATCAAAGGTGAGGATGGATGTCACGGTCATGAGGCTTGTGTCCGCCGAGGACATAAAGGCGGCCAGAAGAGCGGCGGCCACCAGCCCCACCATTCCCGGCGAGAGAAGTCCCGTCATGAGCGATAAGATGGCCCCTTCCGGTGGGGATGCCGGATAAAGAGACCGGGAGAACACGCCCAGGGATGTGATGATAAATGCTAGAGGTATGAGGATGATGGCCGCGATTAATGCCGAAATCTTTGCGTCTCTGGGGCTAGAGGCGGAAAGCAGGCGCGAGTACATATCCGGGCCTACCAGATAGGCCGAGCCCACTACTATTATCATGGATAATACCTCCCAGCCACCCATTTGAGCCGAGGTGGGAAAGCTCTGGCTTAAAATAGGGCCCGGGCCGGCGAAGCTGAGTGCCGCAAAAAAAAGGATAACCATTCCGGTTATTATTATCAGAAACTGCACCAGATCGGTTCTCACTACCGAGCTTTGCCCTCCATGCGCTGTGTAGAGAACGAATACCAGAGTGCAGGCAATCATGAATATTGTGCCGTCTCCCCCAAAGATGGCGCCTAGGACCTTGCCGGCGGCCGCTATCTGCACGGCAATCACGCCAACCCAGGAGACGGCGATGAGAAGCGAGGCGGCAGTCCTCACCCTCTCACCATAAAAAGAGCCCACCAGTTCCGGCAGAGTGTAGCATCCCTTCGCTCGGATCTTTTCCGCAAAAAAAAGCGACAGGATTAGCATTCCTATGGTGCCGGAGAGCATCCACCAGGCCCCCGCTAGGCCGCTGCGAAATCCCAGGCCGGCCTATGCCGATGGTGGAAGAGGCCCCCACAATTGTGGCACAAAAGGTGCCTGTGAGCAGAACCTTTCGCAAGCTTCTGCCTGCTAAATGAAAATCCTCCAAACCTCGCAAGCGTAGCCCCCAGGCTCCAATCGTCAGCATGGCCAGCAGGTAAACTACTATTACGATGGCGGATTGATTCGTAATTACATCGCCTCAATTGTAAACCATACTTTTGGTTTTGGTTGACAGTGATATAAATCTTTCCCAGAAAGCCATGTATCGCCTGGTAGGGTCTGCTTCGTAGGGAAAACAATATGAGATAGAATGTACAATCCATAAATACAGAATGCATAACCTAGAGTGCATTAATTCCATTCAAAATATATCTTGGAAGGTGAAAATATATGCGGATGTTTGCAAAGACGATATTGGTCTTGCTGGTGGCAGCATTATTGCTGTCTATGCTTCCTATTGGCGGGGCCCAGGTTGAGAAGCGTCCCGTAGAATCGGTTGCAGAGAATCTCTTTAACAAAGGCATCGGAAATGCATGGGTGGGCGGCGATCCCTTTGCATCGAGCACGGGAACGGGCTACAATCAAATGCATGGTGTGGCAAGCCTCGATTTGGACTACCGGATCATTGGATATCTGAATGTGGCCTCCGGCTTAATTGTGGCAAGCGACAGCGGCAATAGCCTGCATTTCACTCCGGGTCCGGGCAATTATCCGGTTTACGGATACTTCAAAGCAGACAAAATGATGGGGATTTTCATCGATTTTGGCTTGTAGGATGGCGAAGGATATGTCGGGAAAATTGAGGGAGTATTTCAACAAGCAGCCGAGGCTTGGCGTCATAAGCACATCGAGTAAGGATGGAAAGGCAGATTGTGCCGTTTACGGCTCCCCGCAAATGATCGACGAAAAAACTGTCATAGTGGCACTTGCCAGGGGCCGCACCTTTGCCAACCTCGAGGAAAATCCCCATGCCGTTTTCATGATAATGGAGCCGGCAGCAGGCGTCCTTGATTGGAAAGGGATCCGGGTTTATCTGAAGATGTTGGAGTACGCCACCTCGGGGCCAAAGTTGGAGACGTACAAGAGCCAGATGGCCAAGGTTGTGGGCGAGCCTGCGGCAGGGATGATTGCCGTGCTGGCAACCTTCGAGGTAACGGAAGTCCGGCCTCTGATTGATTTTGGGCAGGACTGGGAGAAATCCATCTGAAATGAGATTGATCTATGCCGTTTTCGTCCTGCTCTTGGCATTGATGACATCAGCAAATTGTCAGCAGACGGCAGAAGGTTGGCTCAGTGATCTAGAACCCAATCCTGTCGTGTCCTGGATCGAAAAAGGCGTTGCTCTCCATAACCTGGGCAGGTACGATGAGGCAGTTAAGGCTCTCGACGAGGCCATCAAGCTAGATCCCAATTATGCCGATGCCTGGAACACCAAAGGCGTTGTTCTCAGTAACCAGGGGCAGTCTCTCGATGACCCGGACATTGGTCTCGATGGCCAGGACAAGTACGATGAGGCCATGAAATGTTTTGATGAGGCCATCAGGCTTGATCCTAACCTTACCCAAGCCTGGGTCGATAAAGGCATTGCTCTCCTTGGCCAAGGCGTTGCTCTCGCTCGCCTTGGTGTCGATGGCCAAAGCGAGTACGATGAGGCCATGAAATGTTTTGATGAGGCCATCAGGCTAAATCCTAACAATGCTATGGTCTGGCGTCAAAAAAGCGTTGCTCTTTATAAAATGGGCCGCGATACAGAGGCAGAAGCAGCCTCTGTCAGAGCCAAGGAGCTGGGGTATGAAGGCTGATAACAGGTGCAATCGAAGACCCCTTTGGCATCGGTTCCAAAGCCCTTTTTATCTAAGTACATCATGTTGTTCCAGCCCGCATAACAGCATGGTAACCAACTATCTGCTTCATCATCGGTTTCATTGGAATTTTCGAATACAGTTTTCATCTCTATTCTTCGTTTCAGACCGTATGAACCGTAATACCGTTCTTCTCCCTCACTGAGGGCAGGATAGTTCTGGTGTTTGACATCGTACTGAGAATCTCTGAGCCTATAGCTTAAATCCGCAATTCCAGTAGTGTTAGCTTTGATTTCGTAACCTAAATATTTTGTGGGTTTGAACTCGGCTAGAAAAATGGATTCATTGGTAGTTAGTACTGTGGCGTTCATCCTCTGCAGCCAAATAACAGACCTCTGTTCCTTAGAGAGCTCACGGTTGTACAGGAAGTTCGCACCCACAAAGTCTCCATTATTTCCCTCAAAATCTCGGTTATTTATCTGCCGGCCGGAATATGCTAGGGTTCTACTGGCTTTTATGAAGACCGGCCATTTCTCATTTTTGTACTCGATTGTGTATAGATCAGTTCCCGCGGGCTTATCCACTGTGATCTCGATTTCGTCCGAGTAAACAACGGACTGCATCATTATTTCATCTGTGGATTTGTAGCTCCCTTCAAAAGAGCTTGTCCTCTGCCGAAGGCGTACGTCATTAGTTCCCATCTCTTCATAGTAGGATTGATATGGGCTTAGGATTCTGCCACGAGACTCTACGGTGGATACTTTTCCTTCCACTGAGCTTGACAGGTCAAAACTAATATTACTGCTCTGGCGATAGATGGACCAGTGAGACGAGTTGGCTGAAACGCTGCTCGACCAGTAGACCGCGTTAGTGTTTGTGGTTAGCAAGAAAATCGCTACGAGAAGAATCGCAAGATGCAGTCTCATCCAAACCTGATATTCGATAATAGGTAATTAAACCTTTTCAGAACGCTACAGTGCTTCCGGTTTTAGGTATATATATTTTTGTCAAACTGTTTATCTCCTGATCAGCGAATATTAATATTATACCTTGGAGTTAGGTTGTATTCGAGATAATTGTAGAATTATCAAAAAATTGGAGGAAAAATGACCACCTTGAAGCGCATGGCGCATGTTTTGACGTTATCATATATTTTGATAATGTCCGTAAATCCGGTGCTTGGTATTTCCGTGTCTTACGGAACAGACGGAGCATCTTCATCTACCAACTACAATCTCGATACCTCTACAGCCTTGAAGGATGTGGGTACGTTGGGAGACGGAAGGATATCTCGAATTAGCCAGGTGAGCGGCTCAGGAGATAATGAAATAAGCTATCAGACATCTGCAAAGGGAAACAACGTCAATAGTGCAATCAAAAGCTCAGGCGTGCTCAGTGCAACTACATCGACCATTGCTTCCGGTGAAGTTGCTTTTCTCAGCCAGGATGTAGCAGGTAGTGGCGATTTGGCCGCCGTCGTACAAGGCAAATCCGGCTCGACATCCACTGAGCAGATGAATGCTGTTTTGAATGGCTATGCATCCGCCTCAATGAACGCCTTGGCAGGAAAGGACATATCAAAGAGCGGGCAGAGCACGACGATTTCTGGTGATGCAGGGGCCACAAGCAGCCGCTCGAACTCCGCAGAAAATAACATGGCAGTAGAGGGTGGATTCTCAGGAAGCGGCGACCTCAATACAGATCTAACCTCTGTTGCTGCTGATCGGGCCGGAATCTATGGAACAAACTCGTTCAATGGCCAGGAAGTCGTCAATAATGATGTGCTACAGGGCATAGCTTCCGGCGAACTTTCCGTCTCAGCAAATGGCATTTATGAAGATCGTAAGGGTGACCTCGGGATTTTTGGAGTTACTGCCACCAACGTATTGAAGCCATCACAAGATAAGTTATCGGAAGATAACGGTGTTTTCGCAACGACTGGCTGGCGATGGGCAGACAACGTGCCAATTCAATATCAACTTTCCACAAATTTGATTGGCAGCAGTACGAGTACTAATGCGAAACTCTGGGCACGAGAGATTAGCGAAGGTGCTAACGAATGGGACCTCAATACGGCAAAGAACATTTTTAAAGGTTCAGATACCACAAACACTCCTGGGTCCACTAACGTCATTGCATTCACCACAAAAGTGCGTAAACCGGGGGTATATTATGGTGGAACGGGAGATGGGAAGAATAACTACATGGCACTTACGAAGGCAGTGACAGGATCAACCATTGCAGTAACCTGGACCTGGTCTTACACGGACGTATATGTATACGGACCGGACGAAACGAGATACAAAAAGGCAGCCGAGTCTGATATCTACTTCAATGGGAACATGAAATGGCGTGCGGCAAATTCTGAGAGCACGGACACCAACTCCATATTTGATATTCGCACAATAGCGACTCACGAGGTCGGGCACACTCTTGGCCTTGCCGACCTGTATGGTTCGGAGGATACGAGTAAGACAATGTATGGCTACAACAACGGACAGGTAGATTGGTCTCTTGGCAATGCGGACCTATTAGGATTGTGGAAGCTATACGGTCCCGTGAGCTAAGGCCGGACAATCTCAGAAGTAGTGTGCAGCCCGGATCGATCCGCGCGTTTCACCGCGCGTCCCACACACGCGCGTGCTCGGCTACGCCCGGCAGCCCGCCGGTGTAACCGCTGCTCGTAGTAATAACGCCGCAGATGGGGTTGCCCGCTACCCCCACGATGCGCAGCTTCGCCCCTGGCGGGCCAGCATCTCTAAGAGGTCCACGTAGTGTTCGATCAGGGAGCGGCAGAAGCGGCGAAACGGGGGCACATCTAGCTGGTTTCGGGTAACGGCCCAGCGCGAAGGGCCCAGGCAGAGCGCCTCCGGGCCGGGCCTCGCACCGGAGTGCCGCTCTGGCTCGGGGGGCGCGTAGATCGAATGAGCAGCATTTCAGATCTGATTGGTCTTCTATCAATGCTCAGTCTGCGGTTACTGTTAGCTGTGGTATTCTAAACGACGACAAACGAACCTAACCACAAAGGCACTAAGGCACAAAGGACGCACAAAGGACATTTGACCCAATTACCATCTCGGTCCCGCCAAAGCCCGCCTCCCCAGATTAGTTAGCCCGCTCGCACATACATCGTTGGGGAGGCTAGAACCCACCGTTTCCGTTTCGCTTTGGTTCTTGACATATCCTTGCATCTCCAAGACCCCCAGGCGTGCCCCAAGTTCTTCAGGATCAATTTTTACTAAAGAATTGATCCTATCTGCTTTTGGGTAGGGAACCTTGAGGTCAGCTATTGCTTTCATGATCTCAAAATCGATTTTGTCCGTTGTTTATCACCTCAGTCAATCAGAGTGTAATCCTGTTATAGTTATCGTTTCTTGTGAGTGTCCCGAATCTTCATTTGGGGTGGCGATTCTTCTGTCGAAACGGTTTTATTGGAAGATGACCTCATTTAAGACATGGCTATCGAGAGAAGTATTAAGAACTTGCTTTTGTTGGTTCTTGCAGTCATAATCGTTGCTTTCCTCTGGAAAACCATGTGGTTCCTGGGCGGATTGGCATTCTTCGCAATTGTGGTCTATTTCGTTTACCTGTTGCTCAAAGGCAACCTCTAAGACCAACTTCAAACGCACAACGGAGATTTTAGGATGTTCACACGGAAACACGTAGTCGTAGGCCACTCTTTACCACTTAAGGGAGCTTTGGCCCTTGTAGTTTTGCTGCTCTGCTCATCATCTCTGGCTGCAGATCTGAAAAATAACTCAATCTCTGTCTCCTCTGTGGCAGCTTTTGAGGGCGGCCATCTCTTTCAACTCGAATCCCTGAAGGTGCTTGAGCTTCACGGAAGCTATAGAGAGATGGGAAGGCAGTACGGCTATCTTCTCAAAGAGGACTTGAATCAGATCTACGATAACATGAGCCGTGACTTTGGAAAATCCGAAGCTCCCACTCGCGATCAACTCCTAAATTTTGGCAACAGGTCCTTCCAGCTCTACCCTCAGAGGTACAAAGAAATCATCCTGGGAATGGCAGAAACATCTGGTCTTGGACTGAATGATCTCTTAGTCATAAATTGCCTGCAGATCTACCTACTCTCTGCCCATGGCTGCTCTGCGATGGCTGTCTGGGGCAATTATACATCCAATGGGCCACTGGTCTTTGGGAGGAACTACGACTGGAGCGATAAGATGCGCCAGTACATAGTAGTAGTGGTTTTTAACCCCGAGGACGGAAGCATCCCTGTGGCAAGTGTCCATTACACAGGGTCTATCTATCTGAACACCGGCATGAACCAGAGGGGAATCTTCCTGGAGACCAACGGTGACACATCTGAGAGCATCTTCACTACGAATACGGTAACAACGCCCATTCTTCTCCTCACATTCCTTGAGGACTCAGCCAGCCTTGAGGAGATCGATGGGAGGCTTCGCTCCGCCAGGCCATCGGACGGATGCATTGTGAACGTGGCAGATGAGAGAGGGGCCCGATCCTACGAGTGGACGCCCTTCGATCTGAAGAGGAGAACTCTCGACAAAGATGGCCTTCTCGTCTCAACCAACCACTTCCAAAACCCGGAATGGGGCTTCGAGACGCCTGTCCCTGGCATAAACGATCCCATTCGGACTGAGGAGCGTAGCCGTAATCTCCTCACCCTGGCACAGATGCAGAAAGGAAAGCTTACGCCTGATATCATGATGGATATCATGAGCCGTCCTCTGTCGGAAGGAGGGGCGCTTCAAACGGAAGAGCTTCCCACAAGCTACCAGGTGGTAGCGGTACCGGAAGATCTAGAGATCTATGTCAGAATTCCAGGGGTGCAGGACTGGATAGAGGTGGACCTGAATCTATTCTTCCAGGAGGAAGGTGAGGCGGGACTTTCTGGGCATCAATTATAGCCTTTTGCAGTTGCGGCTAATGGCGCGGGAGAGCGTGCGGCTCGATGATAAGCAAGAAGCTCTTTGGCGGAGGCGGGCTGCCCTCCCGGGCCATGCCTTGCTCCAGGCGGTGCCGCTCGGGCTCGGGGGCTCGTCTGTGTGCTCGTGTGCGGGCGCAGGAGGCCGGATGAGCTGCGGGTGAGGGCTGGCAAGAGATCGGTATGAAGACAGGAATCCTTTTAACGAAACTCATTTTATTTAGTCTAGCACGAGTTGGAGCAGCCCCTCAATAGAATCCCGGACATCCTTTGGATTCATCCTGCGATACATGCTGATTGCATCGTTATCGTCGGGGATCTCCCGCAGCATTTCCACAAGGAATGGATACTCATGGAGCCGCTCACCTAAATATAGAATATCAGTCTCCGTTCCCCCTGCCGCAGGGTCAAGGAGTGCGAGAATATCAGCACGGTCCTTGCGCAGCTTTCCTTGCTCCCATTCCTCGTCACTCGATGTTCCGTTCTGTATCCGGAATGACCGGTCCCATGCTGCCTTAAGCTTGAAAATCATAAGCAGTGTCCTTTCCGGGACAACAACTGGAAAACCAGTACCGATATCTCGTGCCGCAGTGCGACCGTCCAGGAGTGAGAACGGGCATTCCTCGTCCCTACCTTCAAACAAGTAGAGATCCTCACGCGATCCGAAATCGATCAGGATCTTTCCTTCGTGAGCATTTTTCGCAATGGTAGTAGGGGCCATCTCATCCCGCTGAGGAACAAATCCGCGCTCATTCCTCAGGTACCACACAAGACTCTGCCGGGTTTTGCTGTTGGTGACGAGATCGATATCTACCGATCCATACCATTTGTTGTAGCTGTATACCGCCCAGCCGCCGACGAGTACAGTGATAGGATATTTCTCATTCTTCTCCCTGGCATGCACCCACCGAAATATCTCGATCAGCTCTTCTCGCGATGCACTGATGACCGTTTGTTGGGCGCTATAATTGGTCATAGATTTCCACCAGCTTTTGAGTTAAATCGCGGCCTGCATATCCGAGGCCCGCGCAGTCGAGGAGCGATTGTGCAGGAGAGACAAGCCAGACGCCCTGCGTGGAAAATATCCGGCGATCCTTGAACACATCACGTTCGGGTGTATAGATCCGTGTGATGATTCCTCCATCGCTATGCACGTCAAACATTCCAGTAAGCTCAGCGATGTTTTTCTTTTCAAGATACAGGTATGCTGAATCATGCCTTGCGCTGTAGCCGGTGTAAATCTCGCCTGCAGTAAAACTGGTAAAAGCGCATGGAATTTGCTGCTCATCGCATACGAGGCAGATTTCCTGTGCGAGCGCAACTGGGCTATTGGCAGCTATTCGAATCTCCTGGGCCAAGAGCCTCTCGAACGGACGCTCCCATGCGATCCCGTTGAGAAGTTTGTTGATATCGGTAATCTCTGCATGGCCTCCTGTATCTGATACGATTCCCCTTGCAGCAAGAGTCCGCACGACCGCGTGAGTCCAACCGTAGGAGACCCCAGATCCGATTGCGATCTGTCGGATGGAAGACGCCTTCACTTTGAGGAGATATGAGATAACCTGCCAGGACTTGGGAGATGTAAGCTTTACAGGCATGTTGCCGGGCTTATCATGGGCCTCTTCCATGTTCGCACCGGCTGGCAGCTTGATGAATCTGATGCCGATCTTTTCTGCGGCCTTCGCAACGTCCTTTGTTATCAGTTTTCCGGCGATGATGAATTCGATATTGTCGGTGCTGGTGCAGCTCGCATTCATGAGCAGTCTTAGCAGTCCGAGTTGCGAGAGTTCGTCGAGACGCACGATCCGTTTGAGTTCGACTACATACGTTTTGCTGCCGTCTTCGATGATCAGGTCAAACTGAAGGGGATAGATGTCACTGAGCGTGCTCTCTTGCCTTATTATCGCATGCTCACCGAATCCAAGCTGTGTGCGGAGAAGGGTGATCAGATCAGAGTCGTAGGGAGAGATCTTCGTCATATTTCATATCGTTATTCACTGATCAGTTTATAAATCTATCAGTGATAGGTGATATCAGTATTTTGTGATAGGTAGATAAGGGTATCAGTGATAGCTTGCCGGGCTTTGGCGGCAGCGGGCTAGTCCACCGGAGCCGGGCCTCGCATCGGGGTGCCGCTCGGGCTCGGGGGCCCGGCTGCGCGTGCTCGGGTGCGGGCGGGGGAAGCCTGATGAGCAATATTCCTGCAAGGACTGGTCTCCATGCAACTTCCATGTCTTCGGTTACTATTAGCTGCTATCTGCAAAGCGACGACGAACGAATCCAACCACAAAGATCACGAAGCTCACAAAGGACGCACAAAGACTTTTGTGGGGACATTTGGCCCATTACCCTATCCTAAAAGTGCATGATAAGCGCTTGACCGCCGCTGGCCCGCTCGTGGCTGCCTTGGTGGGGGCGGGCTAGCCCACCGGGCCGGGGCATCGCTCTGGAGTGCTGCTGGGGCTCGGGGGCTCGCATGTGCGCGTTCGTGTGCGGGCGCAGGAGGCCGGTCGGGCCAGAACTGAGGTAGGGGGGACGAACTGAGAAGATTTTTCTGCGCAAATTATATCCGAAAGGGCTTGCCGTGAATCACAAGATTTCTATAAATTACGATACACAATGCTGCGAGGACGGATGTAATGAATCGTAATCACCTTTTTCACTGCGTCAACCTCATAAATTATCCGATAATCGCCAACCCGAAGACGATGGAGTCTTTCTGATCCAGATACCTTGATCGATTGAGGGGGAAATGGCTCGGATTCAAGGTTCTCAATTTTTTCCATCGATCGAGAGATTATATCAGCAGGCAGGCGACGCAGGTCTTTTTCTACGGACGGCTTGAAGTCAATTCTAAACGATGCCATCTTGCTTCAGCCTTCGCTTCATCTCTTCTAAGCTAATGGTCTGTTCATTCCTACGCTCAGCAACGACTGCCAGATCGTGAAGATCCTCAGTCATCTGCTCATAGCGTTCTATGGAAAGAATAACTCCTTTTCTATTGCCTTTAGCATCGATTATGTATTGCTCGTCGGATATGCCTGCCATAGATTCACCTGGACGCACGTTTGCGCATTACGAAGTTATTGTATTCTTCTTGGTTTAAATAGATGAGGTGAAGGTAATATTAGCTGATAGTTATAACCATACTACTAACGGCTCACGCGAAGGCATGACAATCACTTGATTGCTGCTGGCATGCTCGTGGGCTGCCTGAGGGCCTTGACGGGTGGGCAGTGTTTCGGCTCGATGGTCTTCAAGTAGCGTTCCGTCTGTGGTTACTATCATCCTCTTTTTGCAGCAGAATGTCGGCGAAGATGCTTTATAATATTATGTCCAAGATGCATCCTAGGATCCGCTACAAATAATAAATAGAGTTGAGTCTTATGTCTGAAGCTTTGCCCATAAAGATGGCTGAAAGCAATTTAGAGGAGTTGCTAAATGGCCTACCTCTCGGAGCATCAATCACCTTGATCGGGTCGGAAGGCTGTCCTGTAGCTCTTCTCGTTTCGCTTCAGCCTGGAAAAACCAAGAAGAAGCAGGCAGGCAACTGGGATGATCGAATGGATGCGCTGGCACAGAAGGTAAGCCGGGACTGGAAAGGAGAAAAAACTGCCGTGGAGGTCTTGTCGGAGATGCGCCGATGAGGTGGACCATCGACGCCAGCGTTTTTGTCTCTTCAGCTCGATCCTATGAATCCAGTTATCTCATAAGCAGGAATTTTCTAAGAAGTGTACAATCATTGGAAGTTTATTGCCCTACTCTTGCGCTGGCTGAATGTGCAGCCGCCATCGCCAGGCAGACGGGGAACCCTTCCTTGGCAGAAGAACTTGTTGCGATCTTAGAAGATTTTCCTGGCATGAATCTGATCCCGCTTGATCTAACGCTTGCCAGGAAGGCGGCGAAAATTGCTATCCTGCATCGGCTAAGGGGTGCTGATGCTGTATACGTTGCAGTAGCAGAGGCATTTGGTGCAACCTTGATCACTTGGGACCGGGAGATGCTGAGTCGCTGCCCTTCGGCTGTGGCAACCATGACCCCGGAGAGCTGGCTTGGGGCAAGATAATCTATCTTCCTTGACCGCCGCAGGCCCGGCTCGTGGGCTACCTGGGGCCTTGGCGGCAGTGGGCTGCCAACCGGGCCGGGCCTCGCTTCCGGAGTGCCGCTCGGGCTCGGAGGCTCGTCTGTGCGCTTGTGTCCGGGCGTGCGTGGCCGGTCGGGCCTGTTGACCCAGTAGGCGCATACCTCTGGCGAGGGGAGTTTTCGGGTGCTGGTTAGGAAAGCAATGTCTTCGGTTTGTTATTAATATTAGCTGATAATTATAACCATACTACTAACGTCTCACGCGAAGGCGCGAAGCCGCGAAGGCATGACAATCACTTGACCGTCGCTGGCCAGCTCGTGGGCTGCCTTGGCGAGGGCGGGCTTGCCCATCGGGCGGGGGAGGCCGGGTGGGCGGCATGTGGAGCAAAAACCGTGGAAAGAAGGAACTGGCCTCAAAAGTCCCTTGGTTTATGACTCATATATTGTACATAAAAGCCTTTATGACTCATGAACCCATTGTTTGTGAGTCATAAACTAATTGTTGTCCATTGTCACGTTAGATGATATTCTTCTCGACGATGTCAATCAGATGAGAGAACACGTAGATTGCCGGTCGCCTCCCGGATCTCTCCCGCTTGACCTCCAAAATACCATTGGCATTGAGGTCTTGCGCCAGCCTACGAGCTGTGCCTTTTGGAATACCTGACTTCTCTGCAAAATCGCTTGATTTGAAAATCGGACGAGAAAAGATGGCATCGATGATCTGGATGGAATACTGAGAATGCGTAATCTCCGGCACCTGTTTTTTTCATCTTATCATATAGTGCCAGGATCATTATGGCCTTCTGGCTGTTCTCGCTTGCCTGCTCTGCAACTGCTTGAAGAAAGAAGGAAATCCAGCTGTCCCAGTCCTTTTCCGTGGATACAGCCCTGAGCCTTTCGTAGTAAATATCTCGATTGCTTTCAAGGTAGCCGCTGATGTAAAACATGGGACTGGATAAGATTCTCTTTTTGTAGAGGATGAGCGGCACGAGCATCCTTCCGATGCGACCATTGCCATCCGAAAAGGGATGGATCATCTCAAACTGGGCCTTGAGAACCGCCAGTTGCACGAGATCGTTCTTCTCGGTACTATGCATGTACTCCTCCCAGTTAGAGAGCGCATCCATTATCATTGAAGGCTCTGGTGGAATAAATGTCGCTTTTTCCATGGGAGTTCCAGGAGGCGCAATCCAGTTTTGTGTATGGCGGATTTCTCCGGGATTCTTGTATCTGCCCCTGACGCCGGAAAGAAGGATACGATGCAAGTCTCGTATCATGTTGATGCCAAGCGGGCGCTTCTCCAATGAGTTCATGGCATGCATCATTGCCTGCCGATAATTGAGGACCTCGTGGATATCTTGGACTATTGCCGTATCTTTTTCGCGATCCTGCTCTGTAGCATAACTGACCTCCGCTTCGTACTGAAGGACCTCTTCAAGCGATGCCTGTGTTCCCTCTATTCTTGAAGAAATCACCGCTTCTCGTGTCTGCATTGGTGAGAGGAGAACCTGGGGGTTGGGCATTCCCTGAAGAATGCCGTCGTACCGAGCAATGGCTATGGTCGCATGGCTCATCTTTTTGATGTGGCTCAGCCAATCAATGGACTTGAGGGGCAGATGATCGGGGATGTATGGCTCCATTATGATCTTTTAGTTAGTCTGCAAACTATTTCTCATTTTCTAGAGCATCGATCATCTCCGGGGCCGGCCCCTCGCTCCTGGCGGTGCCGCTCTGGCTCGGGGGCCCGGCAGCGCGCGCTCGCGTCTGGGCGGGGGTGGCCGGATAAGCGATGTTTCGGCTCGATGGTCTGCAAGCAGCATTCCGTCTGTGGTTACTATTATCCCCAGTTTTGCTGACCGGCAGCAAACGAATCCAACCACAAAGATCACGAAGCTTACAAAGGACGCACAAAGACATTTGTGGGGACATTTGACCCATTACCCTATCCTAAAAGCGCATGACCATTCCTTGACTGTCGCTGGCCCGCCCGTGGGCTACCTTGGCGAGGGCGGGCTGCTCCTCCGGGCCGGGCCTCGCACCAGAGTGTCTCTCGGGCTCGGGGCCCGCCTGCGCACTCGGTACGGGCGCAGGAGGCCAGGTGAGCATTATTTCTGCTGGCGCGGTCTCCATGCAACTTTCAAGTCTTCGGTTACTATTAGCTGCTATCTGCAAAGCGACGACGAACGAACCCAACCACAAAGATCACGAAGCTCACAAAGGACGCACAAAGACTTTTTGTCAGGGACATTTGACCCATTACCCTATCCTAAAAGTGCATGATAATCTCTTGACCGTCGCTGGTCCGCTCGTGGGCTGCCCACCGGGCCGGCCCTCACTTCAGGGCAGGCGCTCCAGTTCGGAGCTCCATGAGATGTGTCATTCGATAAAGTGAGTTCTGAACTATTATTTATCAGTTGTTATCTTAGTAATTGAGACCAACAAGCATTTATTCTTCCAATAAATCTCGACAGCATATGATTATCTCACTGAGTCCCAACCAAAATATATCGGAAGATAACGGAAGCCCTGATCCTAATCGCAGCCTATTAACGCACTATGGGACTTGCATCGCACAATACTATGGTCATGGAGAACTGACTCTAAAGGGAGAATATAAATTGGACTGCCAGTTTGAAGCGGGACAATTAAATAATGGTGATGTCATCATACTTTGTGATTTTTCATCTGTTCAATTTCTACCAGATCTTTCAGAATCTCGTTTCGAGGGGACAACATTAGAAGGTTATAAAGTTACAGCAAATAACGCTATAAATAAAATTAATTATTTGCCAGAAATTCCACCAGGCCGGTCAGGATCTTGGGAGTCAATTCTCTGGAGACATATATCAGTTCAGATGGTGGGGGGAGATAACGTTAGCAAAATAAATTTTGGAATAACGAACTTCGAGTTTTCAGGGACAGAAGGAGATACTATTTCAGATGGAAAAAACGTTTGCAGCCGTAACTTTTCCGTTCTGCCAATAAATATTGAAGGAGGTACCACTCTAAATATCAAAAAACTGAGTGAATATGATAAAATAACGATGCGCCTTCGAACCTTAAAAGATACAGATGTAACTTGTGAGATCGAAACAACACTATCTGATTGCAAAGATTTAGAAATAATATTAAAAATGATTGATAATTTATGCTACTTATTATCGATCGCAAGGGGAACTAAAATTCAGTGGATCTACTACAATCTCTATAACTATGAAGGTAAATTGATTTCTCGAACGCATTCTTCTAGAATCACAAGGCCATATTGCCCGACACCTGTCATTGACCATCGCATACAGGGACGAAATGAATTTAAGAATTTTATTGAAAATGCATATCCAATTTATCTGAAGAGGCGAGATTCGTATAATTTAAATCGAGGCGTTATTGATGCATACCTTGAGGGCAAAGCCGAAGGTAATTACCTCCAGACAAGAGGTGTTAAACTTGCAGTAGCTATGGAAATGCTCAAGGATGTGTTCCTAACAACGTCCGATGCCTCTATAAAAGAGTATATTATGGAAAATGAACGTTTTGAAACGTTTCTTGATCCATTATGCAAAGGGATTCGCGAAACTCTAAGCAGTCAGATAGAAGACAGTACCTTAGACAGGCTATGTTGCAAGAGCAATCAAAAGAGACTCGCATGTCTCAATCGAGTGTCTTTTAGACAAGCAGTTAATAGCCTTTGCAGATCTATAAACTTTATACCACGAGAGGATCTTTCGCTATTTATATATTGCAGAGATAGCCTAATCCATACCGGAAAATTCTATTGTGAGACTGCAACGGATAAGCAAAAGGCCGTTTGTAAACCTTTGCAGGGACCCAAATACGAATATTTCTTCCTGGTAGACTTCCTCGATAAAATATTCCTGAAATTTTTTGATTATCATGGAATATATATTAGCAGCAAGGATTTAAAATTTGAGCGAACGGAACTGATCTAAATCCCGTTTGAACCCCCTCCTCCGCTCAGGAATCGCTGCCAGTGTCTTCTTTCTTGCCGACCTCTTCAGATTGGAACGGAACATTTCGCCGCTCCAGTTCCTCCAGCAGTTCCTCCATGAACACTCCCCGCCCGGCCACGCGCGCGTGCTCGGCTACGCACGGCAGTCCGCCCGTGTAGCCGCTGCTCGTAGTAATAACGCCGCAACTGGGGCTGCCCGCCACTCCCACGATGCAGAGGCGCGCGCCCTCTCGGGCCAGCATCTCTAAGAGGTCCACGTAGTCTTCGATCAAGTCGCGGCAGAAGCGGCGGAACTGGGGCACGTCGAGCTGGTTTCGGGTAACAGCCCAGCGCTCCAGGCCCAGGTAGAGCGCCTCCGGGCAAGGAAGCTGAACCGTGGGGCCCTCGGGCCGAAAAGGCACTGGTGCGAGCCCCTTCACTCGCGTCAGAGGGTTAAGCAGGCAGTGGGCCGCGACGGTGATCTCTTTCTCTTCCTGGGTGCAGCCTTTATCCCTACTTTCGCCCGGTTTTGTGGTGGATGTCATCTCAAGTCAATAAGATTATAAACTTATAATAACTTAATGCTATAGCATGTCTACTACTATCCAGGTCAAAGACGATGTTCAGCAGATGCTTGACCGGCTGAAGAAGGAAATCGATGCCAAGTCTTATGACGAGGTCATCCGCTACCTCTTCAAAAAGGCAAAGCGCATGGATAAATCGCATTTTGGCAGCCTGCCCAAGCTTGAATCCTTCCGGAGGGAAGAGATTGACCGTTTTGATTGACTCCTGGGCTTGGATCGAGTTTTTCCAGGGCAGTGACGCAGGGAAGGTGGTCATGGGCTATCTGGATGACGACCAGGACCTCATAATCAGCACAGTCAATCTGGCGGAGGTCTATCGCTGGATCCTCCACGTTTACGATGAAAGAATCGCTGAAGAGAAGAAGGCCGCCATGAAAGAGCGCTGCCTCCTGATCGATGTGGATGAAGAGATCGCAGTCGAAGCCGCCAGGATCAGGCATAGGCTCAAATGGGGATTGGGAGACTCAATCGTCTACGCTACGGCAAGGCGTGAAGCCGCCAGCGTGTTGACCGGGGACAGCGACTTCAAAGGACAAGATGACGTTATCTTCCTGAACAGAACTTAATATGCTTGATATATTGATAGAACTTGATGCCGTCCATGTCGTCGTAGAAGATGATCTTCTCCGCCCGTTCCCCCACCTTGATCTTCAGAGTGTTGTTGTGAAACTCGTTCTCGTACACCACATCATTGATTACATCCAGGGGCACGGTCTGCACGCTGTCCCAGGCGATGCCCGGCCTGACAAAGTGCACATTCTTGTCCGTGGTCACCAGATAGCCCAGCACCTTGTCCAGCATGCCCATCCTGGCGATGGCCAGCATCTGCTGGGATGCCTTGCTTTCCAAGATAGCCGGAGCGATCTGCACCAGCTTCTCGCCCGCCGCAGCCAGCTTCTTGGCCGTGCGGTTGAGCTTCTTGGGAACTTCTATTCCGCCCAGTTCTATCGTACCAGTCATTAAGTCACAATCTTTTCCAGGCAGTCGTTCTCCAGGGCTATGCGCACCTCGCGCGCCAGCCTGCGTCCCGTGGACATGTTGGTGCGCCAGAGGGCATTTCCATAGGGATGCCCGACGGCCATGTGCACATTGGTGCCGCCGCCGATGCGCGGAGCGACGTCGTAGATGTAGAAGTTGAGGTCCTTGTCCACACAGGTCTGCAGACAGAAGGGCCCGATGATGCCGGGAGAATAGTACTCCTGCGTCGCTTCCACATACTTCTCGGCCAGCACGAAGGCCTTCTCCAAAAGCGACTCGCGAAGGGTGGCGGAGTTATGACCGCAGACCGTATACTCAGGGTTGATCTGCCGATCGTTGAGGGTGAGCTGCTGGGGAGCGGGCAGTCGGCAGTGCCCGTCTAAAGATGTTTCGAAGCGCCAGTCTATGCCGATCAGCTCGATTGCCTTGCTGATGGGCGAGTAAAAGAAGTCCAAATTAAAAACGGGCCCTATGATGTAGCGCTCAATTCTGGCCAGCTCAATTCCGTCCTGATCGATCACATTCTGGCGCAAAAGGGTATCGGCCTTCTGGCAGTACTCCTCGTAGGAGGCGGCTGTGAAAAATCCCCTCTCCAGGGTTTTTACGGCATGAGGCAGCTTGACCATGACCAGCTGATTGATATCCTCCGCCTCTATGGGCTCGGGATAAGGCAGCCCCGCCTTCTCCAGTATCCAGTAATAGTCCCTCTTGTCGCCGCGCTCCTCAGAACGAAGCAAGTTTCGCGAGCCCAGGAGAGGCACCTGGAACTGATCCTCCACGGCATCAATACCGCAGTAAGAGGTAAACGACCGGTTGGGCACGAAAAGAGTGTTCTTCTCCTTGAGAATATCCTGATTCTCCTGCTCTAAAATCTGCGAGAACTTTTTGAGCATCATGACCTCGTCGATCATGCCGTTTACAATCCTGCCCGATTTGTCCCGGTTGGCGCGGAAGTACTTGACATAAGGCTTCTCTCGCCCCTCCTGGCACACCGCCAGCGTCCTGAAATTCTCCTCCACTGCGCCGTCTGCCGTATCCAGGGCAGAATGGGATGCAATCATCCCGATTCGCAGATCATCGAGGTCGTATCCCCTCAAGACCTCTAAAACCTTGCTGCGATCCATCAAGTCAGAGCACCTCAAAATAATTGCTTTGTTCTCTCATATTTCCATCCCGATTTATCAAGATGACCCCATGCCCACCAGAAGCTCGCCTTTGCCGCTATCTACCAGGTCACCTGCATACTTTTGGAAGGCCTGGCCATCAACCTCTACGATTTCGGTCTTCAGGAAGCTGGGCAGAACCTTGGCCTCTCCTTTTACAGTTATAGTTCCTTTGCTCATCTCCGCGCCGGGCAGGTAGGTGCTGCCGCCGATGAAGATTGTGCCGCCCTGATTGGCAGCTCCGGCAAAGTCGCCCGCATCGCCGCCGATGCGAATGCTGCCCCCACACAGGTGCTCGCCCAGGTATGCTCCAGCGCTGCCCTTAACCTCTATCTCTCCGCCGCGCATGCCGCACTTCTCGCCCCGGTATCCGCCGCCTACGTAGTTTCCGGCATTTCCCATGACGACAACCTTGCCGCCGCGCATCTCTCTGGCCAGCCAGTCGTCGGCATTTCCGGCAATGCTCAAAAGGCCACCCAACATGTTGTTGCCGGCGTGCATCCCTATGCTTCCCTGCACCTCGACCACCCCTGCAGTCATGCCTTCTCCTATCCTCTTTACCTGGAAGAAGTCGCCCGCAAGCCTGATGGTCGTCTCCTCTGCTTTAGCCGGAGCATCATCGCCTTCTACTGTGAAGAGATCGGAGAGCATAATTTTGCGATTTCCCTGCCAGACGGTCAGGCTCTTTATCTGTTCAATATTCAGGGACGCAAATTTGTCGGGAGATATGTTTTCCGCCTCTACGGAAATGCGGAATGCTTTCTTGGGTGTAATGGTGATAGTCCTCATCTAAGCCACCTCCGGGAGTGGCTCGATGAGAAGGCCCGCCCGAATTACTTTCGCATGGGGGAGATATGCATCCTGCACCGCATAGTTGGCGATCTGAATGCTGTAGTACTTGGCGAACTTCTCCTCCAAATCAATCATGAGCCGGTCAGTGTCCACCTGCGGCACAGCCGCATCCACCCAGAAGGTCCTGCCTGGCGGCGTAGCCAGGATCTGGCCCTCTTTGGATACGACGACTCCTCCCTTTATGGTGTACTTGGCATTAGCCAGGGCTTTCTTAACCAGGACATGATCCAGGCTCGTGTCCACTTCCAGAGGCCGCAGGTTGTAGATGGACACATCCCCGTCAGCGCCCGGCCCCAGGTGTCCCTTGTCATCCAATCCCAGGACACGCGCCGGCGCCGCGCGGGTCATGATGGCGATGTCCGTCCAGTCCAGCTCCCTCTCGATGCCGGCAAGTGTGGTGCGCTTGGGGACCTGCTCATGCAGCGTGGCCATCTCCGCATCCCTCTTGGGTTTGCTCATAAGCAATGTAATGACCTCAGGATAGTTAACAAAGGGGCTGCCGTTGGGATGGTCCGTGGTCATGAGCACCTTCCAGGGATCTTTGACCAGCAGAGCCAGCTCCAGGCCAATGGCCCACTGTACGGCATTGACCAGCATCTTTCTAAAGTATGTCATGGGCACGACACCGCTTGACTCCTCCAGCTCGATATCGTGATTGGACCACTTATTATGAGTGAGACGGGCATTACCGTACTCAAGGGGCGCATCAGCGGTCATGGTGGTGGCGCTGCCAAAGAGCAGCTGCCCCATATCCATGGTGGCGTGGTTGTGGCAATTGAAGTAGTCGGCAATGACGGAAGCCTTGGACTCGAAGTCCCGCCAGCTTGTTCCTCCGTAGGCGGAAAACTGCATGTGCGCCACATGCACGACCTGTCTCATGCGGCTGGGCTTGATGTCCTTTAGCAGATCCAGTGTCTCGATAGCCGTGGTGTAGTTGCCGGGCTTTCCCAGGTTATTGAAGTGCAGATGAATGGAGTGAGGAAGGTTTAGCATCTCATTGGCCTTTGCCAGGCCCACGATGATCTCCGCCGGCGTTACATCGAAGTTTGGCACAATATCATTCTGGCTCTTGACATTGCCTCCAAAGCCCCAGGCCTCGCCTCCGCCGGGATTGACAATCTTCACGCCGTAGCCGCGCGCGGCCCGCAGGCCCCAGGCCACGTAAGCGGCCAGCTTTGTGAGGTCTTTGTCGCGCACACACTCCATGACTTGCCAGTTGTTGCCAAACAGCGTGAGTGCCCCCTTGTCGATGATGGGGATCTCCTCCAGCTCTTCATGGGTATGGCGCGCCTCAAGGATGGGCGTTGCCGCCTCGAAAGCGGTGGTGTAGCCCATGCGGGCATAGCGGTAGCCCATGGCATAGCAGTTGGGAACGGTATAGCCAGTCGAGGGCCGGCAGACGGCCGTTCGCGGCTCGGTGCCCAGTCGTGCATCATCGGGCCTCATAATCCGGCCGGTGTTCACCTTCTTGCCGGCAATGTGGGAGTGTGCGTCCACGCCGCCCGGCATGACTAAAAGGCCGCGTGCATCTATCTCTTCTCCTTTGGCCTGCATGGCCATTCTGCCCTGATCAATAAAAAGGTCCATCTCATCGCCATAGATGCCGTTTGCCGGATCGTAGACAATTCCGCCTTTGATTATCATCTCTTTAAGCCCCCTCGTTTGCCGTCATTTGGCGCTGCTTATGCACGCTCTCCAGTATTCCCATCAGGATATCTTCATCGCTGGGAAAGCTACTGTCCACCATCTTTCGGAGGCGCAAAGCCAGGCCGTCCATGCGATAGGCTGTGCCCTCCACCTCCACTCCGGCAATGGCGCATGGAATCACCACATCGGAGAGGAGCGTCGTAGGATTCTCATAAGGATCGATCTGAATGACCGGGATACCTGCGAGGGCTTTTGCTGTGGCGCGAGGGAAGTTGGACACGGCATCTGCGGCTATGATCAGCGCCGCATCGACATCTCTTCGGGCCAGCAGATCGCAGGCAGACGTCTCGCCTGGATTGAAATAGGGCCCGCCCCTGGTGAAGTCTACAGACATGGGATAGCCGGAAGACCAGGCCAGAACCTGCCCGATTCCACCTACATTATAGTGTCCGCGCATGGGCATAATCACAAATTTGCTATGGCTGTTCAGCTCCGCCACCAGGGAGAGGGCGTTATCTATGTTCTTGTACCGGCCCCGGCTGTGAGTGATGCCCAGACCAAAGAAGACCGCCCCGAACTTGGCAGCTTTCAGTGTAGCCGCAATATCGGCCAGATCGGCCTTGAGGACGCCCCCCACCTCGTCAAGCACGCTGTCACCTTTTCCGGCTACAAGCATGCGTAGCGCCGATATCACCTCATAATCAGAGCCGGGGCTGATCCGTATGAATTTGTCAGCATTCTTGGAGGTCCTGGTCTCGCGGACATCTACTACGATGATCTTTCGGCCCTCGCGCCCCTCTTGCGTGAATTTACCGCAGGAATTGGAAGAGTAGCGCAGAGAATGTCTGGGGTGAGCTTCCGCGGGATTGCAGCCCCAAAAGACAATGGTGTCGGCCCGGTTCTTTACCTGGCCCAAAGTTGCTCCGGGTAGCCCCTTCTCCTCGATGCCTATCACGGACGGCCCGTGGCAGACCGTGGCTGTGGAGTCGAGCACGCCGCCTACCTCCTCCGCCAGGAGTATGCCCTTCTTGGCAGCCTCGCATGACGTGGATGCCCAGCCGTACAGGAGGGGTTTGGCTGCCGCTAGGAGGATCTTCGCGGCTTTGTCGTATGCTTCCTGGAAGCTTACCGCCACCAGCACGCCGTTCTTTCGAATCATGGGGCTTTCGATTCGCGCGTGACCCATGATTTTGCTGGAGCCCAGACGGCAGGCGTGCCTGACCCTCTGAATCTTTCCGTCTTCCACCTCCACATTAATATCGTCGCACAGGCAGCCGCAAAAAGAGCATACGGCATCTTTTATCATAATAGCTTCAGACATTACTCATGCCCCCAGGCCGGAGAAAAGCTCGCGAATATTAAGAACCGGTGAATTTGTCGCGGCCACTTCCACCTCTAATCCTTTAAAATGGGGCGTGCCGCATCCTCCTGTCTCCGTTCCCACTAATACATTGGCCCAGGGTCCCATGGGTATGAATACCATACTATCCGGCAGCCCGGCATCCTTCTTTGCCGTGAGCACTACCTGGCCAAACTCGTTTTTGAGTAAAACATTCCGTCCCTCGGACAACCCCAGCGATTTAAAATCCTTTTCAGATAAATGGCATATGGCTACTGCTTTAAAGAAATCAGGAGACATTTTGCTCTCGCATCCCGCCCCTTGGGCTAAAGTGCGCCCGGAGATCATGGTCGCCAACAATTCGCATCACCTAGCTGTTTCAGGTCCCATTCCCTTATCCGGTAATAAAAGGTGCTGTTGTGATTTTATTATTTTTTGGCTGTATTGTATTTTTCGTGCATTACTTTAAATTGTAGGATTTCGAAGGGCGAAGCGGGAAGTCCCATCCTTCAGGGTGGGGATGAAAGCGGAGTCCTTTGCCATAATTACATTTGCTCCGCACAGATCAACTATATATCTCATCATTCCCTCCACTTAACCAAGACATGATTCCATGCAGGCAACAAGCGCTACTTGGATGATCGATTACTTCTCTCTAGGAGAGATTTTTGGAGTCGCTAGACGGCCCCATAAAGTAGGGAGGGAACACCCCGAACCTGTCCGACGAGATCTGAACCTCTGCATCGCGAATCTGACGTACGTTTGGGCCAATGAAACGGAAACCGAAAATTCCCGCAAAACGTGCCCCGATGCCAGAGGGCTATGACGGCACAACAACGAGGAAACAGCAGGGAAGCCCCGGCCTTCAGGCCGCGGGAGGAGTTCACTATACCTCATAATCATGAGAATACAGTCCACCGATATGGAGTTGAGTTTTTTGGCGGGCAGAGCTTGGAAGTTTGGAAACGATATAGATACGGATGCCATCATTCCCGGGCGTTATCTGGTTATCAATGATTCGCGGGAGCTGGCAGCTCATCTCTTCGAGGGCGTTCGCCCGGAGATGGCAAAAATGGTAGCTTCGGGCGACTATGTTGTGGCAGGGGAGAACTTCGGTTGCGGATCTTCCCGAGAGCATGCTCCAATAGCTATGAAGGGGGCAGGAGTGAAAGCGGTAGTTGCCAAATCCTTTGCCAGAATATTCTTTAGAAACTCCATCAACATCGGCCTGCCTCTGTTTATCTGCTCTGAGGAAGATAAGATCGCCGATGGTGCAGAAATAGAGATAGACATGATCGGTGGAGTGATTCACAACATATCTCGCAGGGAACACTACAAAACTACACCTCTTCCCGATTTTCTCCAGGAGATTGTTGATGCGGGCGGACTCGTGGAATATACCAGGCGACAGGTGGCCAAGGTGACGACATGAATTATAAGGTACCAGTTATCCCAGGTGACGGCATAGGCCCGGAGATCATAGCCGAGGGCCAAAAAGTTTTGCAGGCAGCAGCAGACAAATACAACTTCTCTTTGGATTGGACGGAATACTCTCTTGGGGCGGAGCACTACCTGAAGACCGGAGAATTGGTGAGCGAAGAGACCCTAAAAGATCTGGGGCGCTTTCCTGCCATCTACCTGGGTGCCATCGGCGACCCGCGCGTGAAGCCGGGCATCCTGGAGAAGGGCGTATTGCTCGCCATGCGCTTCTACTTTGATCAGTATGTGAATTTGCGGCCCGTTAAGCTCCTGGAGGGCGTCTGGACGCCCCTTAAGGATAAGACTCCCAAGGACATCGATTTCGTGGTGGTTCGCGAGAATACGGAGGACTTTTACATCGGCATAGGCAGTCGCGCACGCCGGGGCAAGAGCCACGCCGATTTTGAAATCAAGCGAAAGCTTTACAATATAAAATTCGGCCTGGATATCGATACCGATAGCGATGAGATCGGCTATCAGATCGGCGAAGTCAGTCGCGAGGGCTCTAAGCGGGTCATAAAATATGCCTTCGATCTGGCTGCTTCGCGCCCCCGTCACCTTGTCGCTTCCGTGGACAAGGCCAATGTGTTAACCGACATCTATGGCTTTTGGCGCGAGGTCTTCCTGGATGTTGCCAAGGGCTATCCAGAGGTCAAACATGACTTCAACTTCGTGGATGCCATTACCATGTGGTTTGTCAAGAACCCGGAGTGGTTTGATGTCGTCGTCGCTCCCAACATGTTCGGAGATATTATCACTGACCTGGGGGCCATGATTCAGGGAGGTCTCGGCCTTGCGCCCGGCGCGAATCTGAATCCGGAGGGCACCAGCATGTTCGAGCCCATTCATGGCTCAGCACCCAAATACAAGGGACTGAACAAGGTCAACCCTGTCGCCACCATCTGGTCAGGGGCGCTCTTGCTGGAGCATCTGGGCCAGCCCAAAGCGGCCGCAGATATAGTCTCTGCCATTGAGCGGAACTTATTTGAAGGCAGAATAAAGACCTATGACTTAGGAGGAAGCTCGACCACTTCCGAGGTTGGCTCGGAGATAGCTCGCCTAGTGGGACTTGTCTAAGTCCCACAAAGGAAAAAGCTTTTATGTGGGATGCTTTTATTCCTCACTCAGTGCAGCATGAAAGGCTTGAAGCATGTCAGGCAGCGGGGGCTCGTAGCTCAGTTAGGCAGAGCGTCTGGCTTTTAAATTTTTGTGTGAAGATACCAGGTGGTCGAGGGTTCAAATCCCCCCGAGCCCGTTTGGAGTTTCCTGGCCTGTTTGCTGCTCCTTCTCCAACAAGGTGGTTCGAGTGACCAAGTTTGCCGTAAAAGATCATGAAATGGTTCCGGAACATGTGCTGCTCACGCCGGAAGAGAGTGCCGAGGTGCTGAAGGGGTTCAACATTGTAGCTCCACAGCTACCTAAAATTCACGTAAATGACCCTGCGGCCAAAGAGATTGAAGCGAAAGTTGGCGATGTCATCAAGGTAATCCGAAAAAGTGCTACAGCTAAGCATTCGATCTTTTACCGGCTGGTAATCGATTAAAGGTGGTCTTTTGCTCGATAGAAATGTTCTTTATAGCTCCTATTTTACCAGGGACAAGTTGGTGCACCATCATATAAACTCATTCAATGATTTTATAGATAAGGGCCTGCAGAAGGTCATCGATGAAGTGAATATCATCGAGACCAATATCGAGAATACCTATGTCAAGCTGGGCAAAATCCGGGTGGCGAAGCCCATGGTGCGCGAAGCGGACGGCTCCATCGAAAGGCTCTACCCCAATGACGCCAGGCTTCGCAATTTGACCTATGCCTCTCCCATCAAGCTGGAGATGACCATAGTGGAGGGCGAGACTGAGAAGGATCTGGTGGAGGCGGACATAGGTACACTGCCCATCATGCTCAACTCCAAGATCTGCAACCTTTCCGGCCTCACGGCAGAAGAGATGATCGCTTATGGTGAGGACCCATCGGACCCGGGCGGCTATTTCGTGGTCAACGGCTCAGAACGCGTCATCATGACGCTGGAGGACCTGGCGCCAAACAAAATCCTGGTCGAATACAACCAGCGCTATGATGAGAACATCGAGGTGGCCAAGGTCTTCAGCCAGAGACAGGGCTATCGCTCCCTGGTCATTGTAGAGCGCGGCCGTCGTTCCATCCTGGAGGTATCCTTCCCCTCCGTCTCGGGACGGCTTAACTTCGTGACACTGCTTCGCTCTCTCGGCATGGATACAGATATGGATATTGTGAAATCCGTCTCAGACAATCCGGAGATCATCAAGTTCATGCTGGAAAACCTGGAGGAAGCCGAGGTCTCGACCAACGATGAGGCCCTGGAGAAGATCGGCGCGCGCGTAGCCGCCGGCCAGGCCAAGGAATACCAGAAAAAGAGGGCGACCTATGTCCTGGATAGGTACCTTCTGCCGCATATCGGCGTGGAAGAGAAGGATCGCTATTCAAAGGCGCTCTTCCTCTCTCGCATGGCCGAAGCCTGCTTCGAGCTGGCACTGGAACGACGCGGAGAGGACGATAAGGATCATTACTCCAACAAGAGGCTGAAGCTCTCCGGTGATCTGATGGAGGATCTCTTCCGTGTGGCCTTCAACCGCTTGACAAGAGACATAAAATACCAGCTGGAGAGGGCCAGCATGAGAAACAGAGATCTTAATGTGGTGACCACGGTTCGCGCGGACGTCCTCACCGAGAGAATGATTCATCCCCTGGCCACAGGAAACTGGGTCGGGGGGAGAACAGGCGTCTCTCAACTCCTGGATCGCACAGACTATATGGCCTCGCTCTCTCATCTGCGTCGCGTGATCTCGCCCCTCTCCCGGTCACAACCGCACTTCGAGGCCCGAGATCTGCATGCTACCCAGTGGGGTCGCATCTGTCCCTGCGAGACTCCGGAAGGGCCAAACTGTGGCCTGGTAAAGAACTTCGCCCAGGGTGTGGAGCTATCCAAGGGTGCAGACGATTCAGTTAACATCAAAAAGATATTGGTGGATTTAGGCGTGATTTCGGTAGGTGGTAATGTTGGCTGAAGCCTTGATTAGTGGCGCGCGAATTTACGTAAACGGCGAGATCGTAGGTCATCATGATGACCCCAAAACATTGGTCATGAATTTGCGTCGCCTGCGGCGTTCCGGCAGCATCAGCAGCCAGATGAATGTGGTCTATTTCGAGGACACCAATGAGATCTTCATGAACAACGACTCCGGTCGAGCCAGAAGGCCGCTCATTGTGGTGGAGAAAGGAAAGGCGCAGGTCACTGAGGAGCATGTAACTAAGATAGAGAACGGCGAGATGACCTTTGCCGATCTTGTCTCAGGCGGCCTGGTGGAGTATCTGGATGCTGAGGAAGAGGAGAACACCCTCATTGCCATCTGGGAAGAAGATATCAAACCCGATCACACTCATCTGGAGCTGGATCCTTCGCTGATTTTGGGCATCGCAGCGGGCCTTGTGCCCTATCCGGAGCATAACGCCAGCCCCAGAAATACCATGGGCGCAGGAATGGTCAAGCAATGCCTGGGAATGTCCACCGCCAATATGAGGCTAAGGCCTGATACACGCGGCCATTACCTGAACAGTCCGCAAAGAGGCATAGTCAGGACCAAGACCTCGGCTGCCGTGGGCTTTGAAGAGAGGCCGGCAGGACAAAATTTCGTAGTCGCCGTGCTGGCCTATGAAGGATATAACATTGAAGATGCTTTGGTCATGAACCGCGGCTCCATCCAGCGCGGCTTGGCTCGCAGCCACTTCTTTCGCGTCTCAGAAGCCGAGGAGCGAAAATATCCAGGCGGCCAGGAGGACAAGTTCGAGATTCCTGACGTAGAAGTTCGGGGTGCGCGAGGCAGTGAGGCTTATGATCAGCTGGACTCAGACGGGCTTGTGAACCCTAATGCCTATGTGGGTCCCAATGATGTGCTCATCGGCAAGACCAGTCCCCCCCGATTTTTGGAGGAGCCTTCTGAGTTCGGCCTGACCCCCCAGCAGAGGCGCGAGACATCTGTAACCATGCGTTCCAATGAGATGGGTGTGGTGGATATGGTCATCCTCACCGAGTCCTCCAACGGCAACCGCCTGGCCAAGGTCAAGAGCCGGGACCAGCGCATTCCGGAATTGGGAGACAAATTCGCCTCCCGACACGGCCAAAAAGGCGTGATAGGATTGATTGTGCCCCAGGAGGATATGCCCTTCACGGAATCGGGAATAGTGCCCGACCTGCTGCTTAATCCTCATGCCATCCCCTCCCGTATGACTGTGGGCCACGTCCTGGAGATGATCGGTGGAAAGGTCGGATCTCTAGAGGGCAGATTCGTTGATGCCACCGCCTTTTTGGGCGAAAACGAGCCGGATTTGCGCGGCGCGTTGAAGAAGTTCGGTTTCTCCCATACCGGTCGCGAAATACTTTACAATGGATCCACGGGAGAACAGATCATGGCAGATCTCTTCGTGGGAGTGATCCTCTATCAGAAGCTCTATCACATGGTCACTGGCAAAATGCATGCCCGATCCCGGGGACCTGTCCAGGTCTTGACCCGTCAACCAACAGAAGGCCGTGCTCGCGAGGGTGGCCTGAGATTTGGTGAGATGGAGAGAGATGTGCTCATAGCTCATGGCGCGGCACTGGCTCTCAAAGAACGTCTGGTAGATGAGTCGGATAAAGTGACTGAGCTTGTTTGCACCCACTGTGGCATGATCGCTATCCACGATCGACGCAGAAATGCGGACTTTTGCCCGACCTGCGGCGCAGATACTGAGATCTACCCCGTGGAGATGAGCTATGCCTTCAAGCTGCTGCTCGACGAGATCAAATCATTAGGTGTAGCGCCGCGACTGATCCTGGAAGACGCGGTTTAGGTGGAAATATGACGGTTCCCAAAAGAATTGGCAAGATCCGCTTCGGCCTCATCTCCCCACAAGAGTTCCGGAAGATGAGCGTGGTAAAGATCATTACCGCAGATACATACGACGACGATGGTTTTCCTATTGAAATGGGCCTTATGGACCCCCGGCTTGGTGTCATCGATCCAGGGCTGCGTTGTCGATCCTGCGGCGGTCGGCCCGGGGAATGTCCCGGACACTTCGGCCATATCGACTTAATTGCCCCCGTAATTCACGTGGGATTCGCTAAATTGATCAGAAAAGTGCTGCGGGCCATCTGCAGGGATTGCTCGCTTCTCATGCTCAAAGGAAATGAGAAGAATATGTACCTAGGGCAGATCCAGGAACTGGAACGACTGGGGCAAATGACTGACGACACAGTCAATAAGGTCTTCTCAGAGGCTCGCAAGAACAAGACCTGCCCCTACTGCGGGGCGCCCCAAAAGGATATCAAGTTCGAGCGGCCCCTCTCTTACATCGAAGACGGCCACAAGCTCACGGCATCAGACATTCGCGACAGATTCGAGAAGATCCCTGATGACGATATCCAGGTCATGGGCATGAATCCTGCGACGGCCCGCCCGGAATGGATCATCCTAACTGTACTGCCTGTGCCACCCGTTACCATGCGCCCCTCCATCACCCTGGAGTCCGGTCAAAGGAGCGAGGATGATCTCACGCATAAGCTGGTGGACATCATCAGGATCAACCAGCGCTTCCAGGAGAACCGCGAGGCAGGTGCACCCCAACTGATCATTGAGGATCTGTGGGAGCTTTTGCAGTATCATGTCACCACATTCCTGGACAATACCGTATCCGGCGTGCCGCCCGCTCGTCATCGCAGCGGCCGGCCATTAAAAACGCTCTCCCAGAGGCTGAAAGGCAAGGAAGGACGTTTCCGAGGATCGCTCTCCGGCAAGCGCGTCAACTTCAGCGCTAGGACGGTCATATCACCCGACCCCAATCTCAGCATTGGCGAGGTAGGCGTGCCTATGGAAATAGCCATGGAGCTGTCCGTGCCCATGATTGCCAACGCCCGAAACATGGAGATTGTGAAGACCTTTGTCCGGCGCGGACCCGATCGGCATCCAGGCGTGAATTATGCCACCCGGCCCGACCAGAGGCGCGTCAAGGTCACAGAAAAGAACTGCGAGGAGGTGGCCGAGCAGATCGACGTCGGCTGGAAGATCGATCGGCAGCTTGCCGACGGCGATATCGTCCTCTTCAACCGCCAGCCCTCCTTGCATAGAATGTCCATCATGTCCCATCGCGTCAAGGTCATGCCCTACAAGACCTTCCGGCTCAATCCGGCCGTCTGCCCTCCCTACAACGCAGACTTTGACGGGGATGAGATGAACATGCACGTGCCTCAAACCGAAGAGGCGCGCGCCGAGGCCGAGATTCTCATGCGCGTGCAGGAGAACATTCTCTCGCCCAGATTCGGCGGTCCCATCATCGGCGGCATACACGACTACGTGACCGGCTCGTTTCTGCTTACCCATGGCAGGAAGCCCATCGACCGGCGCGGTGTTATGGAGCTTCTCAAGAAGTTCGATATATCCGAGCTGCCCGCGCCCGAGGGCGTGGCGGACGGCAAGCCCTACTGGACGGGAAAGCAGGTCTTCAGTCTCGTCCTGCCGCGGGGCCTAGACCTCTCCTTTAAGGCCGATTTCTGCTACAACTGCGATGTCTGCAAAGGCGCGGATTGCGAGAACGATGCCTTTGTGGTAATTGTTGACGGCCAGCTCTTGAAAGGCACCATAGATGCCGAGGCCATTGGCGCCTTCAAAGGCAAGATAACGGACAGAATAATAAAGGAGTACAGTCCCTCAGTGGCGAGCGACTTCTTAGATAGAATGACGCTGCTTGCGCTGCGAGGCATCATGCATGAGGGATTCTCCTTCGGCATAGATGATGAGGACATCCCCAAGGCAGCCGTGGATCAGATTGAGGAGACGACTAGAACGGCTCGCGAGAAGAGCCGGCAGCTCATCGCGGCCTATAATGCCGGCGAGCTGGAGCCATTGCCCGGTCGTACGCTCGATGAAACCCTGGAGATGAGAATCATGCAGACACTGGGCAAGGCCAGGGATATGGCAGGCAAGATTGCCGGCCGTCACCTGGGCTTGGACAACTCCGGTGTGGTCATGGCCGTGAGCGGAGCGCGCGGCAGCATGCTCAACCTCACCCAGATGGCGGCATGTGTCGGCCAGCAGTCGGTGCGTGGCGAGCGTATCATGCGTGGCTATGCCGGCAGAACTCTCCCCCACTTCCGACCAGGAGACCTGGGTGCAGAGGCGCACGGCTTTGTGGAGTCAAGCTACAAAGGCGGCCTCAATCCTACAGAGTTCTTCTTCTACGCCATCGGTGGTCGCGAAGGTCTGGTGGATACGGCCATCAGAACATCCCAGAGCGGCTACCTGCAGCGCCGGCTGGTAAATGCTCTGCAGGACCTGGAGGTCAGGTACGACGGCACAGTCAAGGAGACGAGGGGCATGATTGTCCAGTTCCAGTACGGCGAAGACGGCGTGGATGCATCCAGGCGAGACTACGCCAGTACAGATAACGTCAAGCGCATCATCAAGAGTGTGCTGAAGAAGGAGTCGGCATGATCCTCACAGAAAAAGATATCACAGAGAGGCTAGTGGGGCTTGACCTTCCCCCGAGCATCAAGGAAGCTATACAAAACGGGCTGAAAGGAGTGCCCGTAAGCTCAGAGCAACTGGCGGATATCATATCCCAGGTGGCTTCCGATTACGAGCACTCTAAAGTGGAGCCATGCGAGGCGGTAGGCGTGGTCGCGGCGCAGTCCATTGGTGAGCCCGGCACACAGATGACCATGCGTACCTTTCACTACGCCGGCGTGGCCGAGATCAACGTAACCCTGGGTTTGCCCCGGCTCATCGAGATTGTTGATGCGAGAAAAATCCCCTCGACACCCACCATGACCATAAAGCTTAATCAGGATTATGCCCACGATCGTGACCTGGCAAGAGAAGTGGCTTGGGCCATAGAGTCCTCTTCCATTCTCCACCTGGGATCCATAGCCACCGATTTGGCGGAGATGAATGTGATCATTGAGCTGAATCCCAGCGCATTGGAGCAGCGCAAGATCACCGCCGAAGAGGTTGCTTCCCGGCTGAAAGAGGAAACCGGTCTTAATGTGGATCAAAAAGAGAATCTGCTGGTGATGGTCCCCAAGGAGCCCTCTTACCGGGAGCTGTTACAACTGGTAGAGAAGATCAAGAGGCTATCGCTCAAAGGCGTAGAGGGCATCAAGCGCGTCGTCATCCGCAAAGAAGGCGATGAGTACATCCTCTACACAGAAGGCTCTTCGATCAAAAAGGTTATGCAGTTTGAGGGAGTGGACCCCACCCGCATCAAGACCAACAATATAAGTGAGATCGGAGAGGTGCTGGGCATTGAGGCGGCACGAAATGCCATAATCAATGAAGCCACGGACACGCTACGCGAACAGGGTCTCTCTGTAGACGTGCGGCATATCATGTTGGTGGCGGACATCATGACCGTGGACGGGGAGCTGAAACAGATCGGACGGCACGGCGTCTCGGGCGAGAAGGCCAGCGTGCTGGCCAGAGCCGCCTTCGAGGTCACCGTCAATCATATACTGGATGCGGCCATTCGCGGGGATGTAGACGATCTCAAAGGTGTGACGGAAAACGTAATCGTGGGCCAGCCCATACAGCTTGGCACAGGTGACGTTACCCTGGTGGCAATCAAGAGATGAGGTAATAACGATGATAAACGTAGATAGAGCTCTAAGAAGTTCCATCAGAACCGGAAAAGTGGTGCTAGGATCGAATAGGACCGTTGAAACAGGACTTGGCGGACAGGCTAAACTCATAGTGTTCGCGGTAGATTGTCCTGCGGATGTAAGGATGAAGCTGGAGACCGTGGACGTCCCAGTCTACGGTTACCAGGGGTTAGGCAAGGACCTCGGATCTGCCTGCGGGAAACCCTTCTCCGTGGCCGCCTTGGCCATCATCGAGCCAGGCGACTCGGAGATAATGGCACTGCAGCGCGAGATCCGGGGTGTTGAGGCATGAGTGAGTTTAAGCTCACCACCGAAGGAATCAGATATATTGCTTTGTTCGAGAGCTTGACTGGCGGCATGGCCAGGGATTGCGTCGTGGATGCGGAGAACGAACGCATCATTTTTGTCATAAAAAAAGGAGATATGGGCGCAGCCATAGGCCGAAAGGGCTCGAACATCAACCGGGTTAAGAAGTCGGTAGGAAAGCAGATCGAGATCGTCGAGTTCAGTGACGATGTAAAGGAATTTTTGGAGAACCTCTTCCAGCCGGCGGCCATAAAGAATGTCACGGTCGTGGACAAGAATAATAAGCGATTGGCTTATGTAGAGGTAGCAAATAAAGACAAAGGCATTGCCATCGGCAGAGATGGCCGAAACATATTAAAAGCCAAGATGCTTGCGCAGAGGCATCACGGCGTTGATGATATCATAATTCAATAGCGAATTGTTGCGATTTACTCAAGGTGAAATAAAATGGGAAATGGAATCTATGCCGCCAGGAAACTGGAGAGTGATAGGAAAGCGCTCCGGTGGAGCGATCCTAAGTATATCCGAAGGATGTCGGGGAGCAAGATGAAGGCTGACCCCCTGGGCGGAGCGCCCATGGGAAGGGGAATAGTTCTCGAGAAGGTCGGAATTGAGGCTAAGCAGCCCAACTCAGCCATAAGAAAAGCTGTGCGCATACAGCTCATCAAAAATGGTCGTCAGGTTACGGCTTTTGCTCCGGGCGATGGAGCCATCGGATTCATAGATGAACATGACGAGGTCACTGTCGATCGTATCGGCGGGCGTCAGGGACGATCCATGGGAGATATCCCTGGAGTCAGATTCAAGGTTATCGCTGTCAATAATGTCTCCCTTCTGGAGCTTGTGCGGGGGAGAAAGGAAAAGCCGGTGAGATGATTTAAATGAAGCTATTCGGCAAGTGGGATCCGGCTGAGGTCGAGGTTACAGACCCAAGCGTAAAGGGCTATATGAACCTGGCATCCAAGTCCGTCATTCATTCCGGCGGCAAGCATGCCAAGCAGCAGTTCAAGAAGTCTGAGCAGCACATCGTGGAGCGCCTGGTAAACAAGATGATGAGGACGGAGAAGAACACGGGCAAGAAGCTCAAGGCCTACGGCATAGTCGAGAAAGCGTTTGACATCGTTGCCAGGAAGACCAAGGAGAATCCGTTATCCGTTCTGGCCAAGGCCATAGCCAATGCGGGCCCTCGTGAAGAGGTTGTTCGACTCAAGTACGGCGGCATAACTGTGCCCAAAGCCGTGGATACATCTCCTCAGAGGCGCGTGGACACAGCTCTCATGTTCCTGACCAAGGGCGCATATAATGCCTCCTTTAAGAAGGCCAAGAAGGCTGACGCCGCTCTGGCGGACGAGATCATATCCGCAGCCAACCGTGATGTCAAGAGCTACGCCATCAACCACAGAGACAGTGTGGAGCGCGTGGCAAAAGCGGCGAGATAAAACTGATTTTCGCGAGAAAGATAGGCGCGGGGAAGAAGCGCCTATTCGTTCTATTTTTGCGATGCATCTATGTAAAATATATATGCTACCCTTACACAGATATCAATAGGGTGTTTCCATGAATCGTAAGCTAACCTCAAATCAAAAAATTCTGGTAATCGGTCTTTTTGGATTGCTTTTCGCCGGTATCATTATGGTTGAAGGACAAGACTATGCCCCTGTCGATAAGCTCTTCTATCCGACGGGATCGCTGGGCGATGTTAGCGATATTTCAATCGATGAAGCATCAAGAGAGAATCCCCATTCGGGAGACAATTGCATAAGGATTGACTACAGAAGACCTACATCTAATGCAAATAATTTCGCAATTGTTCTGTGGCAGTACCCGAAGAATAATTGGGGGGAAGATCCGGATGGAAGGGACCTGACGGGTGCAAAAAGGATATCATTCTTTGCGAGGGGAAAGGAAGGGAGCGAATGGGCGAATTTTATGGTTGGAGGTATGGGCGGCACTTATAGAGATTCATTATATCCCGCTATCAAGAAAGGAGTCCAAAAGGGATTATCGGAAAAATGGACGAAGTATGAAATTCCATTAGAGGGCGAAAACCTAAGCCATATAATAACGGGTTTTGGGGCCGTTATCATGGTGCCTTCAGATGATAACAGCGCCTCATGGACTATTTATCTGGATGATATTCAATTCGAGTACTAAATGCGAACATGCTCAATACGTTGAATTTTCCATTAAGAATACGACCGCAAAATATAATTAGTTGATGATACCATAACTAAAACTAATGGCGGTGATTATAGACG
>JANYKI010000056.1 GCA_025361645.1 Methanothrix sp. | reverse complement strand
ATTGTTAGGAAAGAAGTAGCGGCATGGCAAAAATTCAGGGACAACAAAAAAGCAAAGGTAAAATGGCATTTCACAACTAAGGATGCTAGGATAAAACTATCTCGCCTTTATCCGACATTACAGAGTTGACGAGACACTAGGTTCCAGCGCAAGAGTTCGCTAAGATGCTCGTGGCATTCATCCTGGCTGACAAACTCCTCAGCTTGAGCATCGAAGTCGGAGGGAAAGACTGAAAGCTGACGGAAGACCCTGGCCATCTCTGCTGTTAGGCACATGTAGCTCAAATTAAAGCTGGCCTCTACGTCTAAGGCGACGCCCTCTTTTCCTATCTTTTCCAATCTTGTGCGCTCGGAACGCAGCTCTTCGAGGTAGTTTGATGGATTCAAGTCGCTTTTAACTGCCAGAAGGCTGGCCGTCGCTCGCAGGGCAAGAGGAAAGTACCCACAAAGCTTGGCAATTTCTCCAGCTTGGCCGTCTATGCGAGGGCATATCTTTAGCAACAAATCACTGGCATCGGAAGGCTCCAATGATTCCAATAGGAACGGTTCAGGCATTCCTGGCAGCAAGAATTTCTTTGTTGAGGTGACCAAAACGAAGCAATCTTTTGGTGGCAACAGCGGTTCGACCTGCTTTCCATCGGCAGCATTATCTAAAAGGATCATGATGCGTTTTCCTGCCAGAATGGTGTTGTAAAGCCGTTGCAGATCGTCTTGGTCCTTCGGCAAGCTATCTCCGGAACCTCGAAAGGCCATGATGACTTTGGACATAGCGTCTGCAGGAAGGAGGGGATTCTCGCTTATGCCATTCAGATTAATGAAGATCTGCCCCTCAGGAAAGCTGCTCTTAAGCTTCTCAGCCAGAACGAGGGCTAAAGCCGTCTTGCCGACTCCACCCATCCCCCATAAGCCGACAATGGTCGCTCCGCGATTGAAGTCGCCCATGATTTCTTTCAGCTTTTCAACTCTACCTACAAAGTCCAGTGGAGGGGCATGGATTCGAGGGATCGGTGGCTTCTCTTGCAGCGAGATGATTAGAGTTATCCTATCGCCGAAATGCTGGTCCACTGGGCCTATGGGCTTGTTTATCGATCCAATCGAACCTCTCCACGGCATCCCCGCCTGATGATGTCGGTCCGTTGAACTTTCCTGAGAGCACATCTCCCTGGACGCCTCCGGCAACATTGGTGTGTGGGCCTGGGAGAGGATCTGCAACGTTTTCCGCTTTCATCTCCTTTCGCCGCTCTTGTTCTGGCTTATCCGATTTGCGTATTTGCCATACCATAATCAAAAATGGGAATACAGTAGCAACAAAACCGAGAGCGACAAACAGCGGATTATCTTTGATCTCGGGATGCAAATACAGGGCCACCGCTAAGACTGTTATTACTATTAGCAGAAAAAATGCCAACAGGATTATGGTCTGATTTCTCTTCAGCCTCGTGGGCAACTCACCGATCTTGATATCACTGCTCAAGTCTAAAAATGTTTGGTCCAGTGTCTAGGAAAATCATACCTATTTGAAACACTCCACTCCTGCCCCCGGTGCTCTCGTGCTCTGGTCAGGTCTTGATCTGGTGCTTCATCTTTTCATGGAAGCTTCAACCTTCTTCGAAAAATGCCTCTGCCTCACTGGCAAGAACAGGAACGGCCAAGACCATCTCTCTAATGAGCAAGCCTGCTCGGTCTGTTTGAAAAAAAGATGAAATGGTTCTAAACCTTATCCAGAGCCTTGACCACTTCGCCGAATATGGTCTTGATATCGCCCACACCGAGGACGGTGGCGACGATGCCCCTCTTGTTGTAGTAGTCGATGAGCGGCTGGGTCTGGGCATGGTAAGCAGTCAGTCTCTCCTTGACTGTCTCTTCTGTGTCGTCTGCCCTCTGGTACAGGTCGCCGCCGCAGGCGTCGCACTTTCCGGCAACCTTTGGCTTATTGAACAGTTCATGGTAAGTCGCGCCGCACTTGCACATCCGCCTGCCGGTCACACGCTTGACCAGCTCTGCATCGGGAACATCAATGTTCAAAACCACATCGATCTTCTGGCCGAGAGCGGGAAGGATCTTATCCAATGCCTCTGCCTGGGGCATGGTCCGTGGGAAGCCGTCCAGCATCCAGCCGCCCAAAACGTCGTCATTGGCCAGGCGATCTCGGAGGGGAAATCCTCGATTTTTTGGCCCCTTGACATATCAGAACCCTCCCTCATCAAGTGAGGAGATTATCCGGTTCGACCGTAATCGTGACAGGGGTACGATTCATCCCCGGACTTCAGGCTGGGGAGGAAGCCACGAAAAAAATTATAATGACATGCTAGCCGAATGCAGCCAAAATATATATGCTCACTGAGATTACACAAGTGCTGCGAGGGAGATTATGACCTTAATCGTGCTCAACTTCAAGACCTATCGTGAATCGACCGGCTCGGAAGCGCTACGCCTGGCGGAGATCTGCGAGGACATTTCCCGGGATTATTCCGTGCAAATCGTAGTTGTGCCCCAGGTAGCCGATATCCAGACCATCTCAAAAGCCGTAAAGATACCGGTCTATGCTCAGCATGTAGACGGAGTTGGATATGGCGGCTTTACGGGCCATGTGACTGCTGCATCCTTGAAAGCTGCGGGAGCTGTCGGATCTCTCATCAACCACTCCGAGCGAAGGCTCAAGTTGGCTGATATTGAGGCCTCCATCTCCGCCTGCAGCCTAGTCGGCCTAAAGACGATCGTCTGTACCAACAACGTGGCCACAACCCGTGCCTCGGCTGCACTGGAGCCGGACTATGTGGCTGTGGAGCCGCCGGAGCTGATCGGCAGCGGCATTCCTGTATCCAAGGCCAATCCACTGGTCATTTCACAGTCCGTTGATGCCGTCAAACGAATTGCTCCGAAGGTAGGTGTGCTCTGCGGTGCGGGAATAACACACGGCGAAGATCTGAGAAGCGCTCTGCAACTGGGATCGGTGGGGGTCTTGCTCGCTTCCGGAATTATCAAGGCAAAAGACCAGCGCAAGGCTTTAGAAGACCTGGTGACGGGAGCCAGAAAATGATAGCGGTGCACGTTCGTATCTCAGGTCGAGTGCAGGGTGTTTTCTATCGTGCCTTTACTCAAGAGCGGGCCCGGGCTCTGGGGGTGAATGGCTTTGTGAGAAACATTCCCGGCGGTGGAGTGGAGGCTATGCTGGAGGGAGAGAGAAAGAGCGTAGGAGAATTGCTCAAAGCCATGAAGTCTGGACCCAGTGGAGCCATAATCCTGGGGATGGAGTTCTCCGAGTTGGAAAGCAAAGGGTACGAGGATTTTGAAATAAAATAGGATGTGATCTCATGCTTACCGTCAACAGATACAAATGCTGCTACTGCGGTGCCTGCGTCGGAGTCTGCCCGACATGTGCCCTGGAGCTGGTGGAGACCTGGCTCGAGGTCTCGGCAGAGTGTAAGGAGTGCAGCCTGTGCACCAAGATATGTCCAGTGGGAGCCCTGGAGGTCAAGGCATGAAGTGCGACTTGATCGTGGTAGGAGGAGGGCCTGGCGGATCAATGGCCGCCAAGACGGCAGCTCTCGCCGGCCTCAAGGTCGTCATGCTGGAAAAACGCCAGGAGATCGGCGATCCCGTGCGCTGTGCGGAAGGCGTTAGCAAGAGGGCCTTATGCCGCATGATGAAGCCCGAGCCGGAATGGATATCTTCCGAGGTAAAGGGCGCTAGAATCTATGCACCGGACGGGACGAGCATAGTCATGTCCGAGGACAAGAGCGGCGACGAGGTGGGCTACGTTCTGGAGAGGAAGATCTTCGATCGAGGTTTGGCCATGCAGGCAGCCCAGGCGGGGGCCAAGATCTTTGTTAAGACCAGGGCTTTGGGTCTGCTAAAGAAGGACGGAGTCATTTCTGGAGTGTCCGCACTTCGTTTGGGCGAGCCCCTGCAGATCGAAGCGCCCCTGATCATCGGTGCGGACGGAGTGGAGTCCAAGGTGGGACGCTGGGCAGGCATTGATACCACCTTGAAGCTGCAAGATATCGAATCTTGCGCCCAGTTCCTGGTGCATGATGCATCCATTGATGACGAATACACCGAGTTCTTTTTGGGAAACAACATCGCTCCCTCAGGATATGCCTGGTCGTTTCCCAAGGGCGAGAAGCTGGCCAACATTGGCCTCGGAATTCAGGGGTCGCGGTCCAAGCCCGGCGAAGCTATGCGGCTGCTGCGCCAATTCATGAAATCTCGCTTTCCCAATGGCAAAGTGGTGGAGATGGTCGTGGGAGGAGACCCCTGTTCCGGGCCCATTGACTCTGCAATTGCAAACGGCGTGATGCTGGTGGGAGATGCGGCTCATCAGACCGATCCGCTCACGGGGGGAGGCATTCTCAATGCCATGCGGGCGGGAATCATTGCCGGAGAGGTGGCGGCAAAGGCCATAGCCGCAGGCAATGTCCGGCGGGGCGGACTGCAAGAGTACGAGGACCGTTGGCGAGACGATTTCGGTAAGATAATAGCCAAGAGCTTCCAGTTCAAAGAGTTCTTCGTCAAGCTTAATGATAACGACCTAAACCAGCTCATCGGATCATTGGCCAAGGAGGACATCACCAAGATGGACCTGCCCGGCATGCTGCGCGTTCTCTTCCGGCTCAACCCGAAACTGCTCTGGGGTCTAAAAAGCATGATAATTTGATTTATCCCATAATACCCCGCAGCTCTGCTGCGGGGTATTACCCGGATAAATCAAATCATTTATTTTATCATTATGATTGGAACCCGTGACCACTCCCACGAATAAATTCGCAGGCATCTACGATCTTTCAACCGAGGGAATGTGATCCCATTCCCAATTATTTTGAGTGGTTTTGTGCGCGCTGCTTGAGTCTTTTCAACTGCTGGCAGCAAACCAGACGAGTCAATATAGATCTGGGAATATATAGAGCTATGCCGTGGAGCGAAAGTAATCAAGGCGGGGCACGATTCATCCTGCCTCTGAAGAGGCAGGGATTCTCTGCCCCTGCACCCCGTCATTCCTAAATACTCTTTTCGTTTTCCGGAAAATCCAGACCCATAAACCCAGCCTGCGATCGGATATCTTGATATCCCCTGACCACCAAAATCAGATAATCCATGCCCGTACTGAGCATAATCGCCTGCAAGATGCTGGAGGACGAGCTAGTCCACCAGGCTCTCCAATGATCGAGAGGTACGAGAGCTGCTCCTCGTGGACGGAAGAGAATGCTTTTGCCTAGACTCCATCAAGCTCCTCGGCACCGGCACGGCCAGCACAGCAGCCTGGCGGCCCGGCCAGGTGCGACGCTCGGTAGCCGCTTGCCCAGATCAGTCCGCTTAGATTTTCTTCGATCTCAAAATAAAAAAACCCTTAAATTCAAAGAAGTCGTATCTAGAATTAGAAGCACAAAAGGAGGATTCAAAAAAATGACAAACGAAACTGTAGAGAAAGCAAAGGCTGATGTCAAGAAAGGGATGGCTGAAGTAGGGAAGGCGGCGGCTAATTTAAAAGATGATGTGAAGAAGCTGAAGGCCAGTTTTGAGCATAATGCAGATGGTGAGAAGAAGGCTGATGCAACCAGAATCGTGGTCAATGATGCAGATACTGGGGCGAAGCCTGATTCAGAGAAGAAGATAAGTGATGCAGTCGAATCTGTATTTGGCGTTAATGCAGGCATCGTATGGAAAGCCCTCAATCTAAATGGTCCGATGACTATTGATGACCTCGTGAAGGCTACAACATTAAATTCCGAAGAGATCTATGCCGCATTGGGCTGGCTTGGCCGCGAGAACAAGATCTCGTTGGAGACACGAGGGGCGGTAAGGTTCTTTTCACTAAGGCCATGACAATCAAGGGTTTTCGCTCGTGGGTTCGCAAAGCAAGGAAGATAGGGCGGGAGCCGAACATCAGGAAAATAATTATTTTTGAACATAACACCCCTATAGCTTGCCGCGCGGTTGCGCCGCCACCGTTTCACTTGCCCAGCAGACCGAATAGCTAGAAGCGGAACTCTCGGTTAAGAATGTTTTAACCTATGCAATCATGTCATAAAATGCACATTCAGGCTTCTACATGATACTCGCAGATACCTCATATGATGTTTACCTTCATATATCTCAGAGAGTGTAATTGCAGATATCAAGTGATAGGATAACGGGTGATAAGAAATGACAGTTAATGAGATATCGGGATTCTTATCCGCCAAGCTTTGCATTTCGGTCTTCCTCATTGTGGGTTTGCTTGGGACGGGAGCTGCACAGAGTTACGATAACCTTTACAAAAGCAACGCCCCTCAAACGGCGCAGGAACGAGCAGACCTGTTCAAGGCGATGCAAAATGTGGATGAGAAGAGCATTCCTCAAACGGCGTCGAACGTGACTGATCTGTATAAGGTGCTTCAGAATCCCTATGCATTCAAAGATCCTCAAGCAGCACTGGAGAACGCCAATACGTATAAACAACTGCAAAAGTTGAATGGCATTTACTCCAGCTCTCGCGTTGAAGATAACTGGTACTATTGGACCAACATGTGGCTGAACGGACCCCAAGAAGCAACGGGAACTAATGTGGCAAATATTTATGGGACAATGTCTAATCCCTATGCATTCAAGGATCCTCAAGCTGCACTGGAGAACGCCAATACGTATAAACAACTGCAAAAGTTGAATAGCATTTACTCCAGCTCTCGTGTTGAAGATAACTGGTATTACTGGACCAACATGTGGCTGAACGAACCCTCAACTTAAGGGGCTAGATCAACCACTCTTTTTCCCGTTCTTTTTTTGCGCCTACATGTTAGGGAGTTTTGTATGCCAATTGCCGGCTCCTCTGCATCGGCGCTTCCAGCAGCCTGCCCTCCTTTGCGTCACTGCCCGGCAGGCAAGCGTTTTGATGCTTTTTTCCGTCTCAGCTAGCGCCTCTCCCGGACTTCCGAAGCGCTGGGGCGCGGCTCTCACGGCCTTTCTCGCTACCTACCGCATTGAGGAGAAAGGAGATATATCGAAAGCGATACGAATACACTGCGGCCACAGGTGAGTTCACTGGATTCGAGAAAATGGTTTCCTGCGGCGAGACCGATCAGCGTCTGTACAAAGCCGCAAGACCTGCTTAAAGATCTCATTGTCGTCAGCAAAGAGATCGTAGTGGGAGGTCACCGGCACATTTTTTCAACTCCTAAGAGAATCCCTAAGAGAATCTGCTAAGCCAGGAACATACTCGACACCTACAGGCACGGTGATAGTCGATCCATTGAAATCATTACCAATAGATTGGAATCTTCCACCAAGATGCTGAGATAGAAATGCTTCAGCCACGGCATAAAATGATATTTTGTTCTCCGGCCTGACGAAGCCATGTCCTTCATCAGAATATAATACATAGGTTACGGGAACGCGTTTGGCCAGCATCTCCTGGACGATTTGTTCTGATTCGTTTTCATTTACTCTTGGGTCATTGGCACCATGCCCTATAAGCAATGGTCTTTCAATCCGATCCACGAAAAATAGAGGAGAACGTGTTGTGAGGAAAGATCTTCCTTCTTCTGTCCGGTTATCTCCCACCCTGGTTAAGTATAATTCGAACTCCGGCTGCCAATACGGTGGCATGGTTTCCATTAAGGTTATAAGATTGGATGGTCCTACGATATCCACTCCACAAGCAAAGGTCTCGGGAGTGAACGTGAGGCCCGCAAGTGTAGCATACCCACCATAGCTGCCTCCCATTATGCCAATTTTCTTTGGATCGGCGATACCCTTATTTATCGACCAATTGACGGCATCGATGAGATCATCCTGCATCTTGTTGCCCCATTCTTTATTTCCTGCATCAGTAAAGTTCTTGCCGAATCCAGTTGAGCCACGGAAGTTGACGCTAAGCACAGCATAGCCCCTATTGGCTAACCATTGATGAACGGGATTGTATCCCCACTCATCACGGTCCCAGGGTCCTCCATGGACGTAAAGAATCATGGGAAGGGGTTTATTTGGCGTACCATCATCTCGGGAGTTATTCAGAGGCAGAGTATAATAGCTAACCATATCCAAATTATCACGAGACTTTATGATTACTGGATGCATTTTGGCGAGAGGTATTCCCTCCAGACCTTTGCGGTTTGTGAAGAGGAACTTTGCCTGTCCTTTGATGCGGTCATAATAATAATATTGTACGGGGCCATTATCCATAAGATAAGCCACTATCCAGAATCTGTCATCCAAACTGCGACTGACTATTTCTACATCGCCATCTTCCAAATTCTTCAAATATTCAAGGTCGCCGGCAATGGAATTATCCAATATCTTCCAGTTCCGCCGCTCGTATGTAAAGGCCGCAGCTTGCGCATCCCTCTTAGCGTAATGCATAATCATGCCATCTAGGTCCGCTTTGGGGTCTTGTGTAAGTAGTGATTCCCTGCCTGTATCAAGGTCCAAAAGGAAAAGCCCCGCTGCATTCCGCCCCCTGCTATCTGCGAGATAAATTGACCTCTCGGTCTGATTAAATCCTAGCATATAAGTGGTCAGGACGTCCTCCATCGGAATCTCCAGGAAGAGGTCCCATCCGCCTTTTCCGTTTGCCTTGTAGATCTCGTTCCCTCCGTCAGTGGTCATTTTCTGTGCCAGTCGTATGCTATAGTTCTCATCTACCCGATAAGTGGAGAAACCTTCGGAATTATTCTGCATAAGTGTAATATTGCCGGTTTCGATATTGATGCGATAAAGATCGTGGTACCTGGGGTCTCGCTTGTTAAGGCCAACAATAAGCTCCTTCGGGAACTTACGACTATTTGTGTACAATTGAGCCTGCACTTTCTCAAAAGGTGTAAGGTCCTTGACAATTCCACTCGTCAGATTCACGACGTAGACTCTCCAGTTCTCATCACCATTCATATCCTGGCGGTAAATCACGTGATTGTTCGTGTAGCTCCAACCATATGTCCGGATTCCACGATAGGTGTCATTGGTAATGAGTTTGGCATTTTCGAGATCATCAACCGGTGCAACCCGTACATTCAGAACACCGTTAATCGGAGCCAGATAACTTATCCTCGCTCCATCTGGGCTAAGTAGGATATTGCTCCGGTCAGGGTTGCCGAAGATTACCTCTCTGTGGATAAGGGAATTCTCATTTCCTGTGCCTGAATTGGAGATATTCGAAATCTCAGCGGAACCGTAGGAAATAAGAATGATCAAGAGTATCAAAGAAGTTAAGAGGCATTTCATGTGGCCACCTCAAATAGACATGCACGTTTCAGTTGAACCATCCCCAGAATCGAAAATTCCGCGGTAATGAGCGTATCTTGACTAATTAGTATCGGCAGATCTATTTATATCCTTGCACCCCTCAGGAAGGTAGTTCTCAGGCCTCTCTTCTTGGTAAGTAGTTTTATGGCTTTTGCTAAAACTCCATCAGGCTCCTCTGCACCGGCGCGGCCAAGAGCTGTGCCTCCTTGCGCCACTCTCCCGCCGGCGTCTTGATCCTCTTTTCCATCTCCGCCATCGCCTCTCCCAGGCTGCCAAAGCGCCGAGGCGCGGCCTGCATGGCCTTTCTCGCCACCTCTCGCACCACCCATACGCCCAAGGGGGCCCAATAGCTCTCAGAGATTTCCCGCACCGCCAGCACGCCGGCTTGGCGGACTTGCCCGGCCAGGTGCTCCAGGACGGCCAGACGCGCCGCGTAGTAGCCGCCTGCCAGAGAGCTGTACTCCTTTTTGGCCTGCGCGCCCTCACGATCACCGCCGATGAAGCCCTCTTCCGCCCACACGGAGCGAGCCCGCCAGATCTCCACCAGCTCGAAGCTGAAGGGCCGGGGCAAAAGCAGGATCTCGAAGTGATTTCCCAGGTCTTCTCCGGAGAAGAGATAGTAATCGTTTACCTGCGCCCCTTCCAAAACAGTCTCCTTGAGCAGCTTGCCGATCATGTCATCCGAGGCGGTAATGGACCAACGGGTGGGCACGAGCTTTCTCTTCTTGCCCAAAAGGCCTAAGGAAAGCATGCGGGAGATGTGATCCATGCCAATTCCGCTGGTGTAAAGCTCGGCAATGGCCGCGATGGCAGCGGCGTCCCTGTCTTCCACCATCTGGTCCACCTTCCTGGGAATAAGCGGATTGGTGGTGATCTGCATCCCCCTCATTTCACCGGAGGGGCCGGAGGGGGAGAGAACGCCGTCAAACTGCAGCCTGCCCCGGGGCGGCTTGTAAAATGAGACTTCGGTTCCCACCGGAGCCGAAGACAGGGCGATCTGCTGCATGGCCTCCAGCAGCCTTCCCGGCGCCTCTGCCTCCTTTATTACTATCTTGCTCTCGGAGCGCACCAGCGCAGAGCGCGCCGCTATGATCTCGCCGATGTCCATGGCCAGACTGGCCGGCTCCACGAGCTGCCCTGGGCTGCCGCCAGCAGGCACCATGGGCCCGGCTCTTACCAGTGGATAGCCGTGCCTGCCCACGAAGACCTCGGGCGGGGACATGCCCTCCAGGCTCTTGCCGATGCGGGGCAGGGCCGCCGTCTCCTCCAGGCGGCGCAGTATGGGGCAGACGGGCCGACCGCACAGCCCCCGGCCTTTGCAGGTGATGCATTTCATTCTCTTCTATCCTTATTCTCTATGCAGCAAGGCCCTTATAGGTTATATCACTATTATCATCTTGATGACAGACAGGTTGATCCCGGCTATCGCTCAGGACGCCAAGACCGGCGAGGTGCTCATGCTGGCCTACATGAACGACGAGGCCCTGGCCAAAACCAAAGAGACGGGCAAGGCCCACTACTGGTCCCGCTCGCGAAAGAAGCTCTGGCTGAAGGGCGAGTCCTCCGGACATTTTCAGCGGGTGTTAGAGATCAGGATCGACTGCGACGAAGATGCCGTTCTCCTGTTAATCGAGCAGGAGGGCGGAGCGTGCCATACCGGCTACAGGTCCTGCTTCTACCGCACCCTGGAAGGCATTATTGTGGGCGAGAAGGTCTTTGATCCCGAGGATGTCTATTGATGTCCTGCTACAAATCCTACCCGCTTTACGACAGCCCACTGCTCAGGGCCGAGGCTCGCCTGCAAGAGGGCCAGGCACAGGCCCTCGTGAAAGTTGATGCCCATGGCCCTCTGGCCCATCTGCCTCTCGTCAAGTCCGCCCTGCAAATGTTTGACGGGCAGATTGCAGCTCACGCGGACTCTGAAAAGCTCTGCCTCTCTACCTGGGTCCCGCCCATCCCCAGCCGGGCCTTTTCCCGGTTGGCCGACAGCCGGTTGTGGGCCCTTTTGGGCAGGCGTACCCCGGACCAGGTGACCATCTCCATCACCGAGGAGTGCCCCAACCGCTGCGCTCACTGCGCTCTGCCCAATTCTGGTAACAAGCTTTGCCTCGCCCCTCACACCGTCAAAGACATTATCGGTCAAATTCTGGACATGGGAACCACGCTGGTCATATTCGATGGTGGAGAGCCGGCCCTCTACCAGGAGCTGCCGGAGCTGGTGGCGTCTGTAGACGATCGAGCCATCTCCACCCTCTTCACCTCCGGGGCGGGCTTTACGGCCACGCTCGCGCGCCGGCTGAAGGAAGCGGGGCTTTATGCCGTAAACGTCAGCCTGGACAGCCCCCTCGAGGCGGAGCATGATGCCATGCGCGGGCGGGTGGGCGTCTTTTCCGAGGCCATGCAGGCCATGGAAAATGCCCTTGCTGCCGGCCTGCTGGTGAACCTCTACGTGGTCTTGCGCCGGGAGAACATGTCTCATCTCTGCGACTTCCATGAGCTTGCTCGCCGCATGAAAGTGCACGAGCTGACGTTCTTTGAGGTGGTCTGTACAGGTCGCTGGTCGGAGCGGCAAAACATCGCCCTTCTGCCCGCCGATCATGCCCTTCTGGCCGACTTTGTCAGAAACGCCGGATCACCGCGCATCTTTTCCGTTCCCGAGGCCTACAAGAGCTTTGGCTGCTTTGCCGCCACCAGCTGGATGCACATAACGCCAGCAGGGGAGGTCTATCCCTGTTCCTGCTATCCAGAGTCCTGGGGCAGCATCTTTGAGGAGCCCATCAAAAAAATCTGGCGGCGAATGGATGCTTTTCCCTACAAAAAGAGCAAAGTATGTCCTATGAGAAAATAAGGCGTTTTTATACCAATTTTAAGCAAAATTG
>JANYKI010000011.1 GCA_025361645.1 Methanothrix sp. | reverse complement strand
CAAAGAGGCGGTGGGAGTCCTGATCATGCTCAACTTAGACTCTGATGCCATTTATGCCACCCTTCTCGCCAAAAATCTTAACCCCCATGCCTTTGTAGTGGTGAGAGCCAATCACCTCAAGTCAGCCGAGAATATCTACCGGGCCGGGGCGGACTATGTAGCATCAGTGCCAATCGTAGCCAGCCACATGCTGGCCAGGATCATCCAGGGAGAAGAGGAGCAGCTGGATCTCTTATATGAGGATCTGGAACTGAAGATATTCCATGTAAGCAAGAGATCCCGCTTAGCGGGAAGAACCCTGGCAAAGCTGGATCTGCCGCAGATGTTCGGCTGCCGAGCGGTAGCCCTGGAGCGAATGGGCCAGGCCATGGCTGTGCCGGACACAAGGACCGTAGTGGAAGGAGGCGATATTCTGGCACTGATGGGCAGCCCGAAGGGCATTGAGGCCTTCAGCCGGAAATACGATCGAAGGAAAGACTGGAAGATGACGCTGAAGATCTAATCAGGAGCAAGCAGAACAGTTCCCTTCTTGGGAGGAAATCCGGACGAGATGGCCCCCAAAGTTCCAAGATCAAGAGCGCTTCATTTTTCAGAAAATTCGCCCAGGCAATCGGATATTCGTGGGCACGGGCTGTGGCGAGCCTCAGTATCTGGTCAGCTCTTGGACTTCACGGCCGAGGTTCTGGTCGGAAATGAGCCCGTCTTCCGGCTCTTCAAAAAAATGGGATTTGACGTGAGCAAGAGAAACGAGGAGGGCGTATACGAGATGTTGGCCGTGTTCCGATGATATTTATTCCGCCTCATCTCGAAAATCAACGGTAGGCGTATCCTTCTAACTCTTGGAGGCTCTCTGCAGATGCCTTGCCAAAAATACCGCGATATTTGGATAAGTTTGCCTTTTTCCTCTCGACGTTTCATGAGGTGCCTCTTGCGCCGGCTGCGTCCTCCACCAGTGCTCCCGCCGGGAGCCTTTCGCTCATCAGCTCCTCCCGGCTGGCTGGCCTCGTGATCTGGAAAAGCTTCTTTTGCATCGATAGATAGTTAGATGTACCAATATTATGCTCTTAGTAATTGACCGGTGAATCCAATGAAGTTCGATGTCGTAATAAGAAAGGACGAAGACGGCTATTATGTTGCCACCGTCCCGGATCTTGCTGGCTGCCATACCCAGGCGAGGAGCCTTGATGAGCTGATGATCCGGATCAAGGAGGCCATTTTGCTCTGTCTGGATGTGAAAGAAAGGGATGAAATGAGCCGCTTCGTAGGGGTGCAAATAGTTGAAGTTGAGACCTGTTAGTGCAGAAAAGGTAATAAAAGCCTTGAGCAAAATAGGATTTCATCCTGGTGAAGAATTGGGCAGGGGAGTCTTGATGGAGATCCTCAACGATGCAGGTTTGAGCAAAGGGGAGTTCATCGAGCTTTTGGATCAGATTTAGCCGCTTCTTTGTTCAGGCAGGAGTACCGTCGCTCTCAGCCTGCCACTCATCAGCTCCTCCTGGTTATGGCTAGGAAGAGCTCGCCCTGGCAGGCGGGCCTCGTAATCGAAGGCGGTGATATCCAGGTATGTTAACTCTTCGCTTGACGTTGCCAAGATCGTATTTTTTTATTTAATAATCCTGAAGAGACCGTCCGTCAATATCTCGAAGGGCCTTTTTGCAAAATATAAGGGTGAATCGGATCTCTTCTCAATGCAAAATTGAATCTGCCCTTTGAGGATGGCGAGCCTCATCTTGGCTCTGGAAAAATCCCCTTCGTTGCTCTTGATTCGCTGAGAAAGCATGGTTCCAGGCAGGGGGTGGGGCACTGTGAAGGAGAGATAATCAAGGGGAAGTGAGGTGGCAAACCTTATGGTCTTAAGCACTGTATCGTCAGTGTCTCCTGGGTAGCAGAGGATGAAAAAGGCCCCTGTCTTTAGTCCAGCCGCCCTGGCCGCCTCGATGGCCCGGCGAGCTTGGTCCAGCGAGATCCTCTTATTCATGAGCTTCAAGATAGACTCGTCTCCCGACTCGATACCAAATAAAATTCTATCGCAACCGGATTTCTTCATGGCCTTTGACGTCGTCGCATCTATCGAGTCTACCCTGGCCAGGCATTCCCATTTGAAATCCAGCCCGCGGACCTGGATAGCCTCGCAGATCTGAATCAGGCGTTTTTTGTTCAAGGTAAATACATCGTCTGCGAAATGAATCCGCTGGTAACCTAGCGCCAGGGTCTCCTCGACCTCGTCGAGAACATTGTCGGAAGACCTTTCTCGATAAGTGGCTCCGAAGACGGCATTGCTGCAAAACTCACAGCTGAAGGGACAGCCCCGGGTAGTTAGAACCGAAGTGGCAGAGTAGCCAAGCTTCCTCTTCCAGTGATCGATATACTTTTGGTTTGGGAACAAATGCCTGGCAGGAAAGGGTATCTGGTCCAGATGGGGCTGCAGATCCCTCTTTGGCGTCCGGATGATAATGCCCTGTTGTGGATGTCGATATTGCAGGCCTTTTATGGAACCAAAGTCCAAGCCAGCCTCATGGGCCCTGACTATCTCTTGAATCGTCTCTTCTCCTTCCCCTATGACCACCAGGTCAAAGTCGCCGTGGAATGTTTCAGGAGAGCAGGAGGGAAGAGGTCCACCAGCCACGAGAAGGTCGCAGCGATCACGCATGAGTCTAGCGAAGGTAAGACTGTCTTCCTGCATGGAAACCATGCTATAAATTCCCACGATATCGGCCTTCGACTCACTGGCTCTTTGCCAGGCATCTTCCCGATTGAGAAATGTACAGTCCAAGATCTGCGCTCTGCATCCACAGCTCTCAAGGCTTGAGGCCAGATATCCCAAGCCCAATGGCGGGAAGCGAAAAGACGACCGATCATATCGGGGTTTGAAATAGGGATAGATGAGGAGAACTCTGGTCATATTCTGCCCAGCTCTATGGAATAGGCGAATTCTTCGGTCTTCGGTGACAGTACATAAGCCAGCCCGGACCAGGCCAAAGAACCAGCCAGCAGTTCCCTTCCCCGGAACATCCTCGATCCGTCCACCCTTTTCAGGGAAAACATCAGACCGTCTGTTGGATCTAGGAAAGAGGCATCTTCTGCTTTTATCTGGTTCCAGCTTCCAATTTTTTCTCCCTTAAGGATAAGGCCATCTGAGTCTTTGTATGTATCAAACCAGTTTGCTCCCTGTTCGTTCAAAATAATTATCTCCCTGCAACCGTCAATTGCAGGAAACCTGAATTTTACATCAATACGAGTGCCGCAGATTAGGTAGGAAGCGCTCACATAAGCAAGATTGGGCATCTCGGAGAAGACATCCTCTAAATCCAATCTCTTTTTCAAGGCTCTGGATGAAGCAGATATCCATTTCCTGAATATGGGATGCTCTCTATGAATCTTGGAGAAGGTATCTCTGGCCTGATAGACTAAACCACTGCTAACTATCTTGCCTCTTCGGGCCATTTCAGCTCTTAGATTCATCTCAAAATCAGCCTTGATCAAGCAAAGCCCGTTATGCTCCGTGGTTGATGTCCTCCACGAACCAGGGAATACGACATGAGAACTAATCTTAAGCACGGGAAGACCAAATCCGACTCCTTCTTCCGATAGGTCTCGATTTCCCAGTCCCAGGACTAAACCCTTCTGAATCCTGGAAGCTGGAAAGGAGCCCGTTCCTGCCTCCACGGTCTTCAGATAAGCGCCATTGAAGTTAGGTATAGGATATCTTTCTGCCATGGATCAAAAGCATATTGAAACTATTGCTATAAAAAGATAGTTCGAATGAAAAATAGTAATAAGAACCGCAATCATTTCTCGCAAAATCTTTCATCCATAGATCTCTCTAATCAGGCCCAATGCCGATTCCTGCACCTTGTCCACAAATTTTGCAGGAACGTAGGACCTGGGCGTCTGGGAGCGGGCCAGGCAAATGAATGCCGGTCTGGCCACGCTCTCCAGGACGCGCCGAACTCCCGCCAGCCTTTTTTTCATGACCTCATGCGGCGAACCTCTGTCGCCGTTTCCGTAGAGGCCGTCCAGATCAAAGCCTACCGCAGTGGGAAGAAGGCAATCTTGCAGATCCCGTTGAAAATCATGCAGGTTAATCTTCCGGGGCACGGGAGAGCTCTTGGCGCTGCTGCCTTTGAGCCGGGTTGTGTCCTCATCCCAGACAATCCATTTGCCCTTTTTTTCGTTGGGATGAGCGCTTTTTTCGGCGGTCTTTGGCGCGTCGATTGTCTCCGATCCGGATACTCATCTATTTGATTTTCCTGAGGGTGAAAATGGTACAGAGCCCCAACGACTCCGGTGTGAAATGCGGGGCAGGTGAAATTGCCTTCGTTGACTTTTTTCCGGCAATAGTCCTGCAGGTAGGGCATTAGCCTTGCAATAAATTGGAACTTCTCCCTTCCTTCCCTTGCAGGCAGAGCCGGGCAGCAGTGGAACATGTCGTGATGGGCATCTATATGTACTACTATCAGGCTGCACTTTTGGCGCAAGAATTCCTGGAACCAATAAGGTACGATATCGTTATGAGGATCGACGATGACGACCTTGGTTCCACCAATGAACAGCTCGACTGGGGAAAACCGGCAAGAACCTGAGGACATGGAAACACTCCTTAGCACAGAGACGGGCCATTTTTGCTCTCATTTTAAAATGTCGCTTTGTTTTGCTAACTATTATTAGTGTATATTGTTGGCATCTAAACTTAATAAATTTATCGCAGGTAACTTTGCACATTTCCAGTCGACAATGATATGATGCTGAAGATATCATCGATGAGAAAGATATGAGCGAGGAGATGTAAATGAGATTTCGCAGCAGTATAATTCTTGCATTGCTCTGTGCCTCGATTATCATCTGGCTGGGAGCGGCGCAAGGCATGGTGTTCATCAATGAGGTGGAGGCAAATCCGGCAGGAGATGAAAGTGCCCACAAGACCTCCATAACGGCCTGGTTTGAGCTTTATAATAATGATGACAAAGATGTGGATATCGGTGGGTGGAGCATAAATAACTCGGAAGGAAGATCGATGACAATTCCCCAGGGCGTGGTCATCAAAGGCCTGGACTATTACGTAATGGATGTGAGGCCCAAATGGCTGGCTCAAACCGACGAGTTTCTGGTGCTGACCGATGCCACCGGCTCAGAGGTGGATCGGACTGCCGTTCTCAGCGATGAAGAGGATAATGAGATCGCCTGGACCCGAGACCCGGACGGAAGGGACACCAACAGCACGGATGACTGGAAGTTCCTGGCCAACAGCCGCGGATTTTAATGGGATACGAGGCGTCGCTGGAGCTGGCCTGGGATGAGCTGGACAGGATGGCTTTGCAGGACGGCACCGTCTCTCTCCTGGGGGAAAATTACCAGGTGATGGCAGGCGAAAGAGCGGTGCTGCTGTCCTCCGGCACTCCGGCTGGGCAGATGGAAGCAGTGCTCATCCTGCACTACCTGATCGGTCTTTTGCAGCACGGCATCCACACCTCGGGCGAGTGGATCTCCTTCAAAGAGACCAGGGACGGCAAGCTCTTCTGGCCTGCCTTTCAGAAGAGCGCCATAAAACCGCTGGTGCAGAGCTTCCAGAGCGACCCGGAGGGCCTGATCCGGGCCATGCAGGAACGCCTGGGAGGCCAGATGGTAGAGGGCGGGGATGTGGCGGTGGAGCTGGCCACATTTCCTGGCGTATTCGTGAGGCTGATATTCTGGAAGGGTGACGAGGAGCTGCCGCCCGAGGCGAGCCTGCTCTTTGACAGAGGGCTGACGGAGATTTACAGCACGGAGGATGTGGCGGTGCTACTGATGGCGGTGGTGCAGAAGGCGATAGAATGGAAAGCTGATTGAATAGACATTTAATGCTATGACTTCGCGGCTTCGCGTCTTCGCGTGAAACCGGACCCTGTTGAATCTCACGCGAAGCCGCGAAGAACGGTCAGCCGTTCACAAAGGCACATTATCCCCTCACAATCATGGCTTTAATTAGGCCAAGCTGTACTAATGCGCTATTTTAGGGCCAGTGAACCAGTCCCACCTTTGCCGCTTTCCTGGTGGCATTGCTGACTCCTGCTTTCGGATCAGCGTTCCTGAAGTTATTGATGCTCGTAGTAAACATGTCCGACATTAAGCCACCTGGATTCTTTTTGAATGCAGCGTTCTCAAATATAACTGGATTCATGTTGGTTAGATCGATAGCAAGCGGATTTCCCCAAATATATCCCGGGTCCATTGGATTTATTATGGTCCGGTTGATCGATTCGTTGACGACATCACGATTAGGATTTATCGTGTCCGAAGGTGTTTCTGCAAGAACTGGAGCTATCAAGGCCATCAAAACGGCTGCAATTACTGCTTTTCTCGAATATTTCATATAACGCCTCCTAGATGTGCATTTCTTCTTTCAAAACACTGAAATGCCGCCCACTCTACGGCGGATGACGATATTAACTATGGCAGATTATATACTTTGCGGCGTTATAACGGGCCGACTAAAATTAAAATAATTAAATAATACTATTCTGCATATTCATAATGCCTGTATCCCTGATGATCAATCCTTACCAGGGCAAACTCGCCCCTCGGCGGCAGGACGCTCTTTTCCTTTTTCCCTTCGTGAAGCCTCTCATAATCTTGTAAAGATATCTGCCTTCTCTCCTCCAGCTCCTGTATCAGACCTCTCAAGGGCACAGATGCGACCTTTGGCTGGGCTATGGCCGAGAAGAAGAGGGCAGAGCATCCGCTGCCGTAAGCTCCGAAGCACAACCGTTCTTTGGCATGGATCTTCTGCATTTCCAGAAGGCTGGCCAGGCCCAGATAGATCGATCCGGTATAGATGTTTCCCACCTGGCGGGAGAGCGTGGCCGTATCCCTGACTTTGGCCTGGTAGGCTTGCAGGAATTGCTTTGACTTTGCGAAGCGCCGGGCATAGTCCGCCTCTGCCGCCTGATACTTTTCGGGATCATCATACTCCAGGGCTTTCGGCTCTCGTCCCAACTCTTGCTCGATCTCGCTGTATCTGCGGCTTTCTCTCCAGTCATGCCGCAAGACGGCAGCAGAAGCGTATTCGACCATTCGGGGATAGGGAATATGAAAGAGAAGATGATCTACGAAATCGGTAACGCACTCGCCTTTTTCGGGCACAATTGCCCCCAGGCGTTTCGCCTTGGCGGCAAATGAATCGAAGGCTCCTCGCATGGCATCCAGATAACACTGATTGCTGTGCTTTCCGTTTACGACTGCAGTTGTGCAGCCCATGGGCCGGAAGAAGTCGTTCTCGTCCCTGGTGAAGGTACCGTAGATCTGCTCTAAGGCCAGCAGCCGGGGATTCTTTTTTACCAGCAGGGCCACGCTGCCCGCTCCCTGCGTGTACTCGCCAGCGGAGGCCAGCGGGTACTTGGCCACATCCGAGGCAATGACAATGCCCACCTTGCCTTCTTCTTCCGCAGCAGCCCAGTAGCTGAGGCTCTCCAGGGCAAAAGTTGTGCCGATGCAGGCTGCCTTAAACTCAACGGTACTGCATTCTTGAAAAGAGCCCTTTCCGTAGATCTGCTCCAGCATGCCGATGACGTAGGTCCCAAGGGCCTTGGCCTCGTCCAGGGCCGACTCCGTTCCCACATAGATTTTGCCGATCTCTTCCGGACGAAGGCCCGTTCGCCTCATCAGATCCAAAAGAGACATGGCCGCCATGGTGGCTGCATCCTCATGGGCATCGGGAACGGCCATGCGTTCGATGCCGATACCCTTAATCAACTTGCCGGGATCAATGCCTCGATTTGTGGAGAACTCTCCCGCCAGGGGAAGAAAGAGCCTGGGCACATAAACGGATAAATCATCGATTCCCACGGCCTTGTCTTCAGGCACATTCTTTGTAGGCATGTCTTCAATACTCCCGCTCAAGATTTGGCATATCCTCACTGCTGGCTCATGCGTGGCTGGATATTATTTCAGGTTTTTGCTTACCTCCAGAGGAAAATATATCAATGAGAAACGCCTACTATGATCTAGAATTTTAGGAGTGATGGATATATGGCAGACGGAGACGTATACAAAATAATAGAACTGGTCGGAACTTCCAAAACGAGCTGGGAAGAAGCAGTTAAGACCGTTGTTGACAGGGCTACCAAAAGCCTGAGAGACCTTCGCATCGCTGAGGTCAAAGAGCTGGATGTCCGGCTGGAAAATGGAAAGATCGCAGAGTACAGGGCCAAGGTAAGGCTCTCCTTCAAGTACGAGGGAGAAGATTAGATCTAAGTCCATAACTATTTTTGCAGAAAGATAGTGTTTCCTGCTGAATTTGCCGTCTAATCGCTGCCTGCTTCAGGCACCAGCTTGATCTCGAAGAGCTTAGGCCACAACTTTCCCGTCACAAACAGCCTATCTTCTAACGCATCGTAGGCAATGCCGTTTAGCACATCCACAACACTTCCCTGAATATCGCGTTCCTGCAAGATCCCTTGCATATTTATTTTGCCTTTCACCTCGCCGCTCTCGGGTGATATTATCACTATCCAGTTTGTAGGCCAGACATTGGCATAGATCTGCCCTTTGATATACTCCAGCTCATTTAGGCCCTTAAGCGGCGTGCCATTGGCTGTGACTTTAATCCGCCCCTTTTCCGCAAAGCTCTCAGGATCAAGAATATGCAGGATGTCTGTGCCATCGCTCATGATCAGGCTCTTGTTGTCGGAGGTTATGCCCCAGCCCTCTGTCGGGTAGCTGAAGTTGCAAATCTCCGTCAGATTCTCTTTGCCATAGACCAGGCCTCGGCCCGACTGCCAAGTGAGCTGAATGATCCGGTCTTTCCAGAGGGCTACGCCTTCTCCAAATAAGGTGCTCTCCAGGTGTGTCTGCTCTAGAACGCGGCCCGTTTCCAGATCGACACGTCGCAACGTTGATCGCCCGTACAGCCCCGTTCCTTCGTAAAGCACTCCTTCGTCATATACCAGGCCTTGAGTGAATGCGAGGCTGCTGTGAGGATAGGCATTGATGATTTGGTAGCCAAGGACAGGTATAGCGTCCGCCTCGACGAAATGAGAGCTGCCCTGCGCGGCAAAGAGCAAAGCTGCTAAGAGCAGAACAGCCGGGAAGGCCAGGAGAATGAATCGTGATGTACAGGCTCTTTTTATCATGGAATCAGAAAGGTCTATTGACCTCTGGCTTTAAAAAATTTCCGCTATTTATCTGGGAAGATCTTAGAAGGAAAGACGTAAATGCTAAGAATCGTATTATCAGATCAACAGGAGGTTTAATGGAACCGCAAGAGCTTCGGCTTATGCTCAAGGATCTGGAATCTGACTTGATTGAGAGGAAAGCATCCCTATCCGATCCGGATCGCATAAGGCAAGCCATTTGTGCCTAGCATAATAATATTAATAATAATAAAACCTTGTGCAAGAAGGAAGTTCAAAATATGGACGTACATCCCAGGCATCCAGCAAAAATATCCATATTACTGGCCGACATCACCACGTTCAAGGTCGACGCCATCGTCAACGCCGCCAACAACTCTCTCCTGGGGGGCGGGGGTGTGGACGGTGCCATCCACAGAAAAGCGGGCCCACAGCTTCTGGAAGAATGCCGGCGCATCGGTGGCTGCCCGACGGGCGAGGCTTGCATCACCCAAGGCTACCATCTTGCTGCAAGATGGATCATTCATACCGTAGGACCCATCTGGCGAGGCGGAAACAACGGCGAGGACGATCTATTGGCCTGCTGCTACAGGAACTGTTTTGCCCTGGCAGAGCAGCACGGCATAAAGAGCATAGCTTTCCCGGCTATCAGCGCCGGAGCTTATGGGTTTCCCATGGAGCGGGCCTGTCGCATTGCCCTTGCAGAGATGAGCACTTTCCTGGAGAAGTGTGACGAAATAGAGGTCATAGCCGTCTGCTTTAGTACAAAAGCCTACCTGTGCTACCAAGATGCCTTGCGAGGGCTTTGAAGTCGTTGGGTCAGCTTACAAAGTATATGCCTATCGCTACCACCAGGAAAGAAATCCCCTTCTGTTTCAAAGAACACCAATCCGTTTTTTCGTTCATCACTTTTGCCAGCTTCGGCATGAGAATTCCCAGGCCAAGGATGAGGAGCACCGTCATGATGGGCTGAAGTGCTCCTACGCTTGATACCATGGTAACCGATCCGATGGCATAAGCGAAGAGCGAGAAGATGATCCCCAGGAATTGGAATATCTCCTCTAAGATCAAAGTTCCCATGGCCAAGCCGCCTTGACTAAAGAAGTTCTTGACCTCGCTGCGTATGGATTGAATGCCCATGAGGGATAATACCACCATCAGACTTCCAATGGAGGACCAGATGTAGAGATTCCATTCATCGATGGAGATGAGTAGATACTTGAGGGAAAGATAATAGACGGCAGTTAAGACCCAGTACCATAGGAAAGGCTTGATAGCAGGAGATAGGGCACTGAGAAATGGCTTACTGTTTAAGTTATTGCTATTACAGCTGTTACTGTCTAAACCATTGCTACAAGATCCCTTTTTTTTGTAGGATATTAGCAGAGTGCCAACGAGAAGCAATAGCCCTCCAGCACAATGTTTTAGCTCCATCACCTCCCCTAAAAAGAGGACGGAGCCTATGAATACAAACAAAGGATAAACGTATTCCAGAGCGGCTACTTTAGATGTTTCTTCCACCTTCAGGGCCTTCATGTAAAAGAAGGAGGGAAATACTTGCAAGCTTCCGAAGAGAAGAGCAATGAGAGATTGCGGGTAGACAAAGTTTGCGCCTGCTATTAAAAACACGGGAATGGTAAAGAGCTGGGAAGCTAATACCTGGCATACGATGTACGCATTGGAATCGTCTGCGTAGCTGCTGAGCAGAAACTTATCCAGTAACCCAGCGACAGAGAAAAAGACCGTTCCTAAGAATGCGAATGCAAACCATTCCAGTTCAAATCCCTCCTTTTAAATAATGCGTTTTTTTAAATAAGCTCAGCAATACCGCTATCGTTTATTCGCCGTTACTGTTTAAATCAATTAAATATCAATGTCATACTAGATATACTTACCTAATTTTCAATTTATGAGACATCATAAATTAATAATTTTTTTATACAAGTTGCATCTTAAATACATTATTTGCCATTATATGTAATAATTGTGGAAAAACGAGGATGAACAGTTTTACACAACGTTCTCATACCACCCGATTTGAATTATATATTTATCATTAATCCCGGAGTAGAGCCGACTAATAATTGGGCAGTGAGAGCGTTGCGACGGAAACAGAAATAACACGTACAAAAAAATGAGAGCTGTTGATAGTACTGAGGACTGCTCTCAGCCTCATCATATCATAATCTCGTAGCTATCCTTGTGCGGATTGATGAGCAGCCGTTCTGCAATCTCTCCCGCCTTAATCTGCGCTTCCGGCTTGAGAGTGTTGAAGTACAGCTTCCAGACAGTGGCCTTCTTCACATCCACCACATTCTCGAAGCCCAAGCGGCTTCGCAAGCGCTCTCTGATAGAGATGGCCTCGCCGTCCTCGATATGCAGGGCGACCTTGACCGGCACGTAGTCCTCCTCAAACTTAAGCTCGTCGATAAGAACTATGTGGCTCTCTTTGTTCTCGTTGACCAGCTCCCTGGCAAAGCTCTTGGCCAGCTCCGCCGGGTCTCCGGAATCCACCTCGATGGAAAACAAGCGCTCCTTCTTGACATCGTCCAGGACATTGCCAAAGCCCAGGCGCCGGATGAGCGTGTTCTTAACGGTGGCCGCCTCGGCATCGGGGATCTTCAGCCAGACACGTAGATTGATCTTCCGGTTCATGCTCATGCGTTCACCTCGATGTAGCGTTTCATGGATTCGAAGACCCTTCTACCGGGACCGGGCTCATCGGGCCGCTGCTTTCTCGGATCGAAGGCGGGAAGCTGCCAGGCGAAAAAGGCCCTTTCCGGGTGAGGCATCATGCCCAGGACATTTCCCGGCTCATTGCAGATGGCGGCTATGCTTTCTGTGCTGCCGTTCACATTGAAGGGAAACTCGTTTATGATCCGCCCGTTCCTGTCGCAGTAGCGGAAGACGACCTGACCCTCGTCGTTAAGCTTTTTCATCAACCCTGGCGTGGTAGTGACCAGATTTCCCTCGCCGTGGGCGATGGGGATCTTGAGCAGTGCTCCTCTCTCGATGGCAAAAGAGCCGCTGCACCTTTTGGAAGGCGCTTCATGCCGAAGGTTGACCCAATCGCAGTAGTAGCCCCGGCGCACAATCTTTCCCTGGGAGACCATCACGTTTTGGGCCAGGGCCATGTCCACATTTCCAGAGCTCTTCTCTATGCTTCCGGGAAGAAGGCCCGTCTCCACCAGAATCTGAAATCCGTTGCAGATGCCGATGATGGGCTTTCCAATGCCCGCCTCTTCTTTCAAGGCGCTCATGACCGGTTCTTTGGAGGCTATAACTCCGGCCCGAAGCCGGTCCTGATAGGAGAAGCCGCCCGGTATGACAAATCCGTCAAAGCCCGAAAGCTCGCCAGCCGACCGGTTCCAGCGAAAGATCTCGCCTTCCATGCCCACTGCTTTCACTGCCACCAGGGTCTCAAACTCGCAGTTCGTACCGGGAAACTGCAAAACTGCAATCTTCATCTCATCGCCTCCACCAGTCCAGTCGTCCAAGCATTCCTCGCCTCGTCCAGGTCCAGGTCGGCCACATACTCGCCTGCTCTTGACATCACAATCCGTCTCTTGCCTGTAACTATGCCTATCTGCATCGGCTCCAGGCTGTAGCTCTTGAGAAGCTCCACCAGCCGGGTCTCGCTGCCCACTTTTGCCTCCAGGACAAAGCCGGAGGATTCTGAAAACAGCAGCTTGTCGGTCCTCATGTCGTTGTCGCCGCTCTGGACGCGGTCCAGGTCCAGTTCCAGTCCGAAGCGGGCCGGCCGGGTGAGGGCCATCTCAGAGAGGCTCGCCGCCAGGCCCCCGTTGGAGATATCGTGCGCTGCAGCCAACAGGCCCTCCTCGATGGCGTCGATTACGGCGTAGATCATGTTCCTCTCCAGATCGAAGCGAACGATGGGCACGTTGGCGCCCGTTTCTCCAAATATGGTTCGGTAGTACTCGGAACCGCCCAGCTCGTCAAACCTGGGCCCGATGAGGAAGAGTTTGTCGCCGGCTTTCTTAAGATCCATGGTGATGGCTTTGGAAAAGTCCTTCATGATGCCCACGCAGGCCACCACGGGCGAGGGGTCCACCGATCCCTGGGGCGATTCGTTGTAGAAGCTGACGTTCCCGGAGACGATGGGAACAGCCTGCTGCTGGGCTTCGTAGCCTTTGAGGTACAGTTTTTTGCAGGACTCGGCCAGGCCCTTTACTCCTTCCCGGAACTCCCAGAAGGCCTCCGGTTTTTCCGGGTTGCCATAATTCAGGCAGTCCGTCAAAGTGGAGGGAACAGCGCCGACTGCGGCCACATTTCGCATGGCTTCGGCCACGGCTGTTGCTCCGCCCCAGTAGGGACTGATGCGCCCGTAGAAGGGATTGCTGTCCACGGCCAGGGCAATGCCAAACTTTTCGCCCCGCACCGGTGCAATCAGTCCGGCGTCCGCCTCGCCCGGTCGGATCACGGCGTTGCCCATGACCTCGGTATCGTAGTAGCGGTAGACGTGCTCTCGGGAGGCGATGTTGGGCGACCGCAGAATCTGGAGAAGAACCTGATTGTAGTCAGCCGGCTCAGCTACATCCGGCTCTTGCACGCGGATGGTGCGCGGCAATTCCAGACGATTATAGCGGATGCCTTCCGTCAGGTGTTGGATGGGCACATCGCAGACCATCTCGCCTTTGTGCGTGACCGTAAATCGGTCGCCAGTGTTGATCTTTCCCACCACGCTGGCCCTTGCCCCCTCGTAGACGTTGGGCAGATCCCAGTCCTCGTTGTAGATCTTGAGAATCTTCTCGCGTAGCTCCGGGGGCGAGACGATGAGGAAGCGCTCCTGGGTCTCGGCGATGCTCAGCACCTCGGCTGGGAAGTCGGCAGCCGTGTGCATGTCGTCCAGGTTGATCTCCATGCCAAAGCCCCCGGAAGATCCCATCTCTGATGTGGCGCAGGTAAAGCCGCCGCCGCCCAGATCCTTGAAGCCAATCTCGATCCCCTCTTCCCGCACCAGCCGGAAGAGGTCGTCGTTGGCCTTGAAGAGCACGTTCTTGAGGAAGGGATCGGGGATCTGCACAGCGCCGCGGTTGGTCTCCTCGTCCTCTTCACACAGAGCCTCTGAAGCGAAGGTGACGCCCCCCAGGCCCGAAGAATCGGTGGGCTTGCCGATCAAAATCACGTCGTAGCCCTTCTCGCCGGCCAGGGGCGGCGCGCGGGAGCGGATGATCTGGTCGCGCCGCACGATGCCGATAGAAACGACGTTGACCAGGCAGTTGTCGTCGAAGCTGTCATTGAAGACGATGTCTCCGCCCATGTTGGGAACGCCAAGAGCGTTGCCGTACTGCCAGATTCCGTCCACCACGCCCTCTGCCACCCAGCGCACCTTGTTGGCCTTGGGGCCGTAGGGATTGCCGAAGCGCAGGGGATCGGCGGTAGCCACAACGGTGGCACCCATGCAGTTGACATCGCGGACGATGCCGCCGATGCCGGTAGCTGCGCCCTCGTTGGGCAGGATTTGGCTGGGGTGGTTGTGGCTCTCGTGGGAGATGACGACGCACCATTTGTCGTCGATGGCCACAATTCCGGAGTCTTCCACAGGGCCCATAACCACATTGGGGCCGTCGGTAGGTAGGAATTCTTTGAGGGTGGCGCGAGAGCTCTTGTAGGAGCAGTGCTCGGACCACATGGCATCATAGCAGAATAATTCGGTGAGGGTGGGGTCGCGACCCAGCACCCCGGCAATGGTGCGCGCTTCCGGAACGGACATGCCTATGCCGGCGGCGCGCAGACTGGTCTGTACTTCAGGATCGGAAAGACCGATTATCTTCAATTCAGTTACACCTCTGGTTAGCTATGTAATATCCATACGTGGTGCATTATGAATTTATCGATCAGAGGGGAGGGAAAAGTGCTGGAACGATGGTCTAATATTTCCCCAAGAAGCTGAGTAGTACCACATTCCAAGCAATGGCATAGATGATTTAACACTATCTATTGCCAGCTTCTGAGAGTTTGTCTCCTTGCCGCTTACATAACGTAACTAGTTTTTCCATTGTTTTAAAGTAAAGGGAATCAAGAGCTTGATAGGGGTATTCAATGGGTTCCAAACGTTTTAGGCCACTAGGGTCGCTGGGATCATATTCTTTTGGAGTTGCATATCTGCCAGCCCAATTTATGAACATATCGAGGGTATCCATCATATCTGTCTCTTTTTCATCGAATTCTACATTCATAGCTTTAGCAGCGAGCAAACGGCGAAGGCCGTGCTTCATGAGTGGCATGCATTCTGTGCTACCCTTAACCGGAATCTTCAAATCAACGAAATCTGTTACATTAACAGACTTTGGATCTTCTAACCACATTTCACAGATAATTGTACCTCTGAAAATGTTTTCCATAGCATATCCCATCAGGAGCATAGCAACCGGGTATTGATCGCGATCACTAATATCTAATTTAGTCATATCGACATCAATCTTAATACCGCCAGGAACGGAGCTTACATGCTTTCCAAGATTCAGATTGCGATAAGCCACCAGGTAAGCCTCACGAATCTTATCGGATGCCTTTTTCAGTGCCATGGCCATATGATACCAATTTGCGCAATTTTGCCAACTATTGCGATCAAAATCGCTTGTAGTCATACTTAGTGTCCAGATACTTTTTAATATTTCTAATTATCCTCTTCGAAAAAAACCGCCACCATCCCAAAAATTTTAAGCAATCTATAGCCGGGTTCAAATAGTATCTATCATTCAGGGATAGATACTCGGGAGGGGTTCACTCCATTTCCAATTATACCAAATTACAGATTGGTGTGATTTGGAACACCAAGAAGACGAAATAGCAAACAAGTTTAAATTATAGAGATGCATTACATGAAATAGCGTTGGATTGGAGGGATTATTTTGAGGTCAAAAATTGGTCTATGTTTGGTTTTGCCGATATTGGCTTTGATCTTTTGCTCAACATCACCCGGAGAAGAATACACAGCAGATTATTGGCTAGAGAAGGCAAATAACTACTACAATGAAGGATCTTTTGATATATCTCTCCTTTCAATAAATAAATCCCTTGAAATAGACCCCACTAACATAGAAGCCTGGATGCTCAAGGGAAACTCATTTTATGCATTGGATATGTATAAAGATGCCTTAGATGACTATAACAAGGTAATTCAGCTCAATCCATCAGATACGGAGGCATACAATGCAAAAGCAAAAGCCTTATTAAAATTGGGCAATTATAAGGATGCAATAACAAGCTCCAACAAATCCATCGAGATAAATCCTCTGGATGCGGAAGCATGGACCGGACAAGGGAATGCATTCTTTTTTATGGGCAAGTACAAACTCGCGTTAGGCAGCTATAACAAATCTGTTAACCTCGATTCATCCTTTGAAGAAACATGGTCTGCAAGGGCGAAAATCTTCAATTTATTGGGTTATTCTCAGGAAGCACTCTCCGCCAGCGAAAATGCACTATCCTTAAACCCCGATGATGCAGAAGCCTGGTTGAACAGGGCGATTGCTCTTAACAAAATGGGACGATTCGAGGACGCACGACTCAGCAGCTCTAAATCTCTAAATAACTCCAATAATGCATTAGCTTGGACCAATAAAGGAATTGCGCTCTATGGATTAGGGAGAAATGAAGATGCTCTCTTGAGCTACAATGAAGGCATAAAGATTAATTCATCCGATCCAGTAGCTTGGGCAGGCAAGAGCATGGCTCTGACAGAGATGGGTATGTATGAGGAGGCTCTCACCAGCTATAATACATCTCTTGAACTTGACAAATCTAAGTCAGATGTTTGGACCAGAAAAGCCCAAGTTCTCAACGAACTTGCCATGTACGAAGAAGCCATTAAATCTTCTACTAAAGCAATTGATATCAATCCCTTTGATGCTACGGCTTGGAGCAATAAGGGAAATGCGCAATATAACCTTGGAAAGAGCACAGATGCTCTCAAGAGCTTCGAAAAGACATTGGAGATCAATCCATTAGATAGTGCTGCTTGGCATTCTAAAGGATTGGTTTTCGTTGAATTAGGAAATTACAGATCAGCTTTGGATTCCTTCGATAAGTCAACAAAAATCGATTCCAAGAATGTAGCATCTTGGATAAATCGCGGCAACGTTCTCTTGAAACTCAATAGGTCCGAAGATGCAATTTCCAGCTATGAAAAGGCTTTAGGATTGGATCCATCAAGTTCGGCAGCCTTGTATGGTAAAGGCTTTGCTTTAAATCAAACTGGTATGCACGATGAAGCATTGACTAGCTACAACAAAGCAATCGATCTGAATCCGTCAAATGCAGCCGCATGGTATGGAAAAGGACTAGTACTGAAGTTCTTGGGTAGCATGGCAGAATCGGGGAAAGCATTAGCCAAAGCAGAGGAGCTAAGATACACGAATTCCACCAAAAAATTGGAGGAACAATGAAGTTCGTTCTTTTTGTTATTTTTATCGTATTACTATTATATTCTAGTACAGCCACGTGTAGTCTAACTGTGGATAAGGGAGCTTCTTGGAGCCATAAGTATACAGAAACATATAGAGGAGATTGGCAAAATTGGGCTATTATGGGAGATAATTTTTACAAAACTGGGAAATATACCGATGCATTAAGTAGCTATGAAAGGGCGCTTGAATTTGGAGAAAAGGATTTATATTACTCTTTTGATTATGGTGTAATTGAAAATCATATGGGGGACTCGCTCTATAAATTAGGCCGATATGAGGAAGCATTACTAAGCTATTCAAATGCCTGGCAAGGACAGGGGCAGGAGGTTTTTTCTAAAACGGAATTACTGAACGATCAAGGTGTAGTGCTTCTGGCGTTGGAGATGTATCAAGATGCACTAAGTGCTTATAACGCAATAACCTCGTTATATAAATATTCCAACATGAGTTAAGCATGGCTTGCACATGTCGATATCCAGAGGTCACTACGAGAATATCCACCTAGGTTATTTCGTTGCAAGCCCTAAGTGTTTTTCATAATTTAACCGATATTGAAAATCAAGATGCAGACTCATGGCATGGCTATGCTTTAGCTCTCTATAAGCTTGGTAGATTCCAAGAGTCTCTTACCAGCTATAATCAATCCTTGCGGCTTAACTCATCGGATGCTTCAATCTGGAAGGATAAAGGAGATGTTGTCTTCCAATTTGGATTTTACGACGATGCTTTAAATATCTATGAAGAAGCACTACGACTCTCACCATCATATGGTGGTGCCTGGTATGGTAAAGCTAATACATTAGGGCAGCTAAAACGGTTTGGAGATGCACTTAATAGTTTTGATAGATGCCTTGATATTGATTCAACAAATATAGCTGCATGGAACAATAAGGGCGCAACTTTAGTAGAAATGGGAAGATATAATGAGTCTTTGGCATGCTATGAAGAATCGATTAAGAAAGCTCCAAACTATGCCACTCCATTGGCAAACAAGGCCGAGGCCCTCCTTTTTCTAGGGAGATATAAGGAAGCTTTAAATTCCAGCAATAAATCCCTAGAAATCAATTCTAATAGTTCCTTTGCATGGGCAATAAATGGTAAAGCTTTAGCTGCTCTAGGTAGAAACAATGATGCACTAACCAGCTTCAATAAGTCACTGAACATAGATCCATCAAATGCAGATACTTGCAACGCAAAAGGCAACGTTTTTCAGAAGTTGGGTAAGAATGAAGATGCATTGGCAACATATAAAAAAGCGAATGAGATCGATTCTGGCGATCTTGAAGCCTGGGAAGGCATGGGGGAAGTTCTGAGCAATCTAGGACGAAATGAAGATGCAATAGCAAGCTACGAAAAAGTCATCGCTATCAATTCCTCCGAAATTCTTGCTTGGAAAGGTAAGGCAGATGCTCAGGGCAACTTGCGCAAGTACGAAGGTGCACTTCAGAGTTACGAGCAGGTCATAAAGCTTAATCCATCGGATATAGCTGCCTGGAAAGGCAAAGCTAATGCTCAGAACAACCAGGGACAGTATGAGAGTGCATTGCAGAGTTATGAAAAAGTACTGTCCCTCGATCCATCAGACTCGATTGCACTAAAAGGCAAAGCAGAGGTCCAAAATAAATTAGGTAGATCCAGCGAAGCACTGGCAAGCTTCGAAAAAGTTGATAATACCGATTCTACTGACGCAAATGTGTGGAAAGGGAAAGGAGAAGCACAACTGAGTCTGAGCAAATACAAGGATGCATTGGAGAGCTATAACAAGTCCATTGAGATAAATCCACACGATGCTGC
>JANYKI010000010.1 GCA_025361645.1 Methanothrix sp. | reverse complement strand
AAGAAATAATCGTCTTGCCTTTTCATTAAAAAATGGTTTGATTAAGTTATATCTACTTTTTATTTCGCTCAATTGATCCATACGACTTAATAGAGCACTTCTAATATAAAAAATTACCTAGTTTATTTCGTTACAATTACTAAGCTAAGCCAAGCCAGTTTTCGGCAGACCACCCTATGGTACCATCATCAAAGCTCACTTGCCACCACCAATAGTCGTCTTGGAAGATAGGACCACTTGTGATAGTACCCGTTGTTCCTGCGGCCTCAGTGGTTATAACATTAGAGCTGGTTCCCGGATCAGATCTAACATGTAAGCCTTGGGTTGTCACTACCCTTTCACCCAGGGTATTGGAGCCTTGGTAGCTGGGAGATACTGGTTCTGGGTTACCTTCACTTTGGAATAGAGTTCCTTCGTCACTGCGACGTGTAACAAGGCCAGGTAAAACTTCTCCACCTCCATAGACATATCGATTTAACTCTGTAGGAACCGCATCATAATTGCCTTCATTTAAACCAGAATCACGTAGCATAGTTGCCAAGTTACTTCCTCCTAAGTTATAGGCAAAGGAAACAAGAGCATCAAACTGAGCTTGTGTTAATGGTACAGTCACTTGCGAATTTACGTCTTGTTCTGCAATTGCTACATCAGCCCTAAGAAGCTCTTGTGCTTGATCTTTGGTAATGCCTTCAAGGAATTCTTGCTCGCTAGGATCTGTTCCATCACAATTCCCTTTATGTACCAGATGTCCAATTCCAATAGTGCAATGACCCGCAGGGTCATTATATAAATTGTACTCAATTCCTTCATGTTCTGCGATAAAATTAAGCCCATCTGCGCTTACAGAGTAACCACCTTGTGCAATTGCAGTTGTTGAGGTGGCTATAACCAAAGATATCAATATTGCCAAACAATGTCCGTTTACCATGTGATCCCTCATTTGTCTTGCTTCGAGATTGGGATCTCGGAAGAAAAACTTTTGGGGTAGATCCTCTGGCTACGGAGATCTCTCAAAGATACAGTAAAAAATTGCCCTGTTATTTTGTCTAATCGCTGCCTGCTTTATATACAATACAATCTTCCTAAGATCGATCTCGGAAATGGGGCGAGAAGCAGCCGATCCAGCAGGACGCTTTCGTTGCATTGCTCTGACTTGATTCCAGCCATGCATTTCGCATAAGCGTGCCTCTTTTCAGCCCTTTCCAGCCCGCCTGGCCGCCAGAGCCTCGCGAACCGCCCTCTCCATCACATCTACAGGAGCCTCTTTGCCTGTCCAGATCTCCAGAGCCTTGGCTCCCTGATAGACCAGCATCATCACCCCATCGACGGCCACCGCCCCGGCGGCGCGGGCATCCTGGAGCAGCTCTGTCTTCCGGTTGTAGACGATATCAAAGACTGCCTGATGGCTTTGCAAGAGCCTGCCCTCCAGCAGCCTGGCGTCCCCCTCGCGCATGCCCACCGATGTGCAGTTTATTATTATGTCCGCCAGAGGGACGAGCCTTCCGAGGTCGCAAAGGCAAAAGCCCATGGCACCCACACAAGCCGCCAGCTCTTCTGCCCTCTTCAGGCTGCGGTTCGCAATGGTGATCTCCGCCCCTTCCTGCGCTAAAGTGTAGGCAATAGCCCTTCCCGCGCCACCTGCGCCGACTATCAGCACATTCTTGCCCCTGATTTTAACGCCCGCATCCTGTAGTGCCAAAAGCGCGCCCCATCCGTCTGTGTTGTAGCCCGCCATGCCCTTTGGGCCGAAGCTCACTGTGTTCACAGCGCCGATAGCCTTGGCGAGAGGATCGGGCTGCAAGAAATCCAGCTCCAGCGCCTTTTCCTTGAGCGGAATGGTCAGATTCAGTCCGGCAAAGCCCATGGCAGCGGCCCCCATAAGGGCATCTCCCAGATCCTCCTGTGCAACGCGAAAGGCATGGTAGCAGGCATTTTCACCCAGCGCCCTCAGGGCAGCGTTTTGCATGGCGGGAGAGAGGCTGTGCTCTATTGGGTCGCCAAAGATTCCGAATATTTTCATAATCAATCCTAAATAATTTGTAGAATATACCAGAGGGCGCCCCCCACCAGAGCGCCGAAGGCCGTTGCCACCAGATTCACACCATTGTTGCTCAAAATGCCCCGGCTTTGCAGCGTTGCCCCGAGAAGGCTGTCGAAGTTCGTGCCCAAGAATCCGCCAATGGCTGCGACGACGATGCCAAAAACGCCCGCCATTCCCATGCCTGTGGCTAATAGACCGATAATGATGGCTCCGGCAAGTGAAGCGGCTTCTCCCAGGGGCGTTACGCCTCCGTCCACGCCCGGCTCCGTCTCTTTAAGCGTGGTAATCATGCGGGGTTTGGAGCGACTGGTCTCGCCAATCTCGCTGGCCAGAGTATCCCCGTTGGCGGTAGCCACCGAGGCAATGAAGGCAAAGATGAAGACATCATTGCCGTAAACTCCGAAGCAGATGGCCAGAACAAGAGGCACCAGGCTGTTGCTGTAGACGTTCTTGTAGCCGCGACGGCCTCCATGGGATTGCGCAATGCCAAGCTTATGCTTTTGGGAATATCCATAGCGAGTAAAAGCTCCCCCCAGCAAATAAAACGCGAGCAGCAGGATAAACCAGGAGAGTCCGGCAAAGAGGATCACCAGCAGGCAGACGATGGTCTCGCTTAGCACGGCATCCGAGTCCGCCGCTTTCGCAAAGTAAGCACCGATGCCCAGAACCAGGGCGAAGATGCAGATGAGCAGAATGCGCGGCAGCTCGGGCAGCGGATAGTCGAAGGAAAAAAGCCACATCACCATAGCAGTGCCAAAGGGCACTGTGAAGTCGCGCTCTTTGGAGACATGGTGCAAAAAGGCGCCGGACAGCCCTCCCAAGATGACCAGGAACAATATCCTCTCCGAGGAGAGGCTGCCCCCCGAGATCAGGCTCGCGACGGGATAGCCGAGCCCCACGTTGATGAGCAGATACATGATGCTGCCCGCCAGGGAATCGAACTTCTTGAAGGCGAGAGGGGCAAAGGTGGAGGCCACAAAGGAGATGGCTATGACATATTGCGGCAGATTGGTATCAGTGAGGGAAAGCGCCGGCCTCATGATGAGCAGCATGGCCAGGGACGCGCAGAGCAGGCGAGAGCCGCGGTTCAGGAAGAATACAACCGCCAGGGGAAGGACGGTGAAGGCTCCGGCATAGGGCAGCAGCAGGACCATCAGTCCGATGGCCATCCGGGCGATATCTTCCCGCTCCATGAAACTACATGACAATTTTCATTGCAAAAATACTTTGCCTATGGAAGATTCAATAAAAACCAACTATGATTTACCGCCTCTACGAGCATCTCCTGCAAGCGCGGATCGCAAAAAGCAATCTGCCCGGCTGTGTAGCCGTTGTTCTCAGCTGTGGCGATCTATTCGATGATGGTCTGGTGCGACTTTCCGAGCTGCTGGAATGGAGCAGATCCATTGGTCTTATCTCCCTGATGCTCTATGTAAACGATGATGCGCCCCTGCTCCTGCGCAAGATTGCCACCCTACTCGCTGCGACGCCCGCCCAAATCAGCTTGCATACCAGAGAGGGCGTAGAGCAAACGGGCTCCGGCGGCCCGCTCAAGGTAGTAATATCTCTGGGCTATGGAGGCAAGCGCGAGGTGGCCGAGGCATTCCGAGGTCTTCTCCGGGACGTGGAAACGGGGCTTCTTTATCCCGAGCAGATCGACGAAAAAACTATAGAATCGCATCTGAGATTTTCCCAGAAGCCTGATCTGGTGATAAGGGCGGGCGGAAAGAGACTGAGCGACTTCATGATCTGGCAGGCAGCCTATTCAGAGCTTTATTTTACCGATGTCAACTGGCTGGATTTGAGAAAGATCGATTTTCTGCGTGCCATCCGCGACTGCCAGCGAAGGGAGAGACGCTTCGGCCGCTAGAGTTCTAGATATTTTTGACAATGTCCTTGGCGGCAAGGATGCAAAGAAACCGGGACGGAATCGTCTCCGAGATGACGATATCGTCGTTCACGGTCATCATCTTCACACCGGCCTCCTGCGCTGCGGCGGCATCCGCCTGGATCACTCTGGGGTTGCCGGTGCGGAAAGTCGCCACATGCCAGGCCTTCTCGGGAGTGGTGGATAGATGGACGTACCTTTGCGATGCAGACTTGATGCCTATCTCCAGGATGCGGTCCGCCTCCTCTTCACTTGCCCCGTAGTAGAGTTTGGGTAGCTTATTTTCCGGGTGATCAAGCTCCACATCTACAGAATGGCCATATCTGGCTCTGACTTTGTCGTCGGCAATCTCGTATCTCTGCTTGGAATCCGACTGTACGAGCGCAATCACCAATTCTTTGCCGGCCCAGCGATGCCTGCTCGTCACCACCTGGCCAAGCTTGGTGAGATCAACCCAACCGCGGGAGTCCATGTCCAGGCCCAGATCACCAGGAAAATGCCGGAGACTGCCCGCTACCAGCCGACCTAGCTGCTCCGTCTTGGTCTCGTCCAAAAGAAGCTGACCGGCAGAGCCGCACTCACAATGCTCTCCCCTGAAAAAACCGTGTTGAGGGCAACGCTTGATCATCAGTAGAACTCCTTATCTTAGGGTGGGTTCTACGCATAGATATATCTGACCGCTGAGCAAAGTCTCAAATATGTTCGTGCTAAATAAAACCTCATGCCCGGTTCGAAGGATGTCGAGAAAGAGATATGCAAGATGCTCGATATGGGTGATGAGGAGCTGTTAGCGGAGCTAGAACGGTCTTTTTGTACCTCGGATGAGCGCCACCAGTGGATCAGCGATACCCTGGAGGAGATGATGCAAGAAGTAGACCGGCTCATCTCTCGCATTGACGAGACAGAGGACGAGTCGCTCGAAGACCGTGATGAGGAATCGAGCCCAAGGTGAAATTAGTGGATAGCCTACCTGATATTCAAGCGTGCGAGCCTGATTATCCCTTCAATTTAACCAGAGTGGGAGTGACCGGCGTTAAAAAGCTGGTGAAAGTTGAACGTGGGAACGATGAGAGGCCCGTAGTTCTCATCTCCAATTTTGAGGTATTTGTCGATCTTCCCTCTGACCGCAAAGGGGCCAATCTCTCTCGCAACTTTGAGGTGATAGACGAGGTTTTAGAAGAGGCCATAAACTGCCCTGTCTATGAGATCGAGGAGCTATGTGGAGAGATTGCCAAGAGACTTCTTTCCCGGCATGAGTACGCTTCCCGGGCGGAAGTAAAAATGAAAAGCGAGTACATTGTGCGTAGACAAACGCCGGTGACAAAGGTCAACTGCCAGGAGGTAGTGGACATCTTTGCCGAGGCCGTGGCCAGGGCCGGGCCCACCGGATACGTGCGAAAGACGGTTGGGGCCGAGGTTTTGGGCATGACGGCATGCCCTTGTGCCCAGGAGATCATGAAAGAGCAGGTTCGCCAGGAGCTGGCCAAAGCGGGGCTCTCTCTGGAAGCGGCCGCAAAACTCGCGGAGCAGCTGCCCGTGGCCACGCACAATCAACGTGGCCGGGGCAGCATATCCGTAGAGGTTCATGACCGGCGCTGCGTTTCCATCGACAGGATCATTAAGATCATTGAAGAGTCCATGAGTTCTAAAGTCTATGGGCTGCTCAAGCGTCCGGACGAGGCCGTGGTGGTAAAGAGGGCGCACAGCAACCCCAAGTTCGTGGAGGATTGCGTTCGAACTATGGCCCAGAAGCTGGTCGAGGCATTTTCCGATCTTCCTGATGACGCTGCTGTGACCCTAAAGCAGATCAACGAGGAGAGCATTCACCAGCACAATGCCTTTGCGGAGAGAACGGCCAAGATGGGCGAGCTAAGAATGGAATTGGCCCGCGTTAAAGGTATTGATGATAATGACAAAAATTGAAAAAATAGCCGGTCCTCTCCGAGAGCTGCTCCGCGAGAGGGAGATCATTGCCAGGTGTGAGCTTCTCCTTCGCACCTACGATATCGTTCGATCAGCAAAATTAAGCGACAAGGAGCGAATGGAGCTAGGCAAAACGGTTGGCGGGAGAATTGCCCCCTCTATCTTTGCCAGTATCATGGGCAAAGAGCCCATATTATTCGACCTGCCCATGCTTGATTCCTACACCCAAATTGATGGCCGCATCTTCCATTTTTCGCACACCAAGAAATACAGCAAACAGGCCTTCGCTGATGCAGCCGGCATGCTTCTTCGATCTCTTCCCGAGCTGAAGATCATCCTGCAGCAGTGCCTGGTGGATCGACTGACAAATTTCATGAATGACGCCGGGTACACCATTCGTGCACAGAACAGGCAAGAGTTGACATTTTCAGCCGAAAAACGGAACGCAAAGGTGTTTGTAGTCACGAGCATAAAGTCCCTGGATATTAATAATTACAATCCTGAGCCTGGGTCTGATTATATTATCCTGGTGGCAAGCAGCGAGACCGTAGAGCCATTTATGCAGTTCTTCCAAGAGAATGGGCTGGCAGCAGAGGATAAAGGTCTTAAGATCTGGATAATGAACCTGGAGAAGGGCACCATAGATCCCTTTATAGGTTATACTACCGATCTGGATATCTACAATCAGTTTGACAATCCTCGTCTGGCAGAGATGGTGAGAAGCAACTGGTGCCGGAGCAGTAGTCAATAGCTTGCCGGGACCACTATATTTTTTAGTTAATATTTTTTCTATTTATGTAAGCGAATTAGCCGAACAAATATTATTATAATAAACTAATTGGCTTCCTGCTCTCGGAACCATAAGACAAGTATTAAATAGATAGAGCGTGCTAAAAAGAATGGAGAAATGGAGAAAGCAAACCCTTGGGAGGAGGTGGGGTGTATGAAATTTTATCTTACGTTATCGGTCATGTTTCTGGTTATGATTAACACCGCCTTAGGTGCAGTAGGCGATGCGGGTATCTCGGATACAGCTGCTACTATTCAGCCGGAGCAAAGCTCTTTGGCCGGCATGGATACAAATTCTTACATGCCAGGACTGCCAAGTCAGGCATCGCTAAACCAGCCATCGTTATCGTCTTATGGCAATTATCCTGAGCAGGGCCAGGATTATTCCCTGGGTCAAAAATCCGCTTACCCGGCCCCGCAGATCGGCGGGCCAATGCAAGAGCAAATGACGGCAGAGGTGCTGGGACTCTCGCAGCCGCAAATGGAGAGCTTCGCTCCCGATACGAGTTTGGGTTTCGTGTCTGCCTCACAGCCGTTCGATACGGCCCAGGTAATGTCCGCGCCGGTGTTGCCTTCAATGCAATCTACAGTTCAGGCGGCTTTGCCCGGTTCCAGCGTCTGGTATTATCCTAGTTCCGTGGTTTCCGCCAACCGATTTTTTGTCCAGACCGCCTCCGGCTTTAGAACAGTGGGAGGATGCAGCTATCGAGGCTATCTGCCCCTTTGGGCGGATATCAAATCAAGCGGCAACTTCTTTGTCTATGAATGGTATCCCGGACGGTCCACTGCTTCAGTACGATGGTGGGGCTGGACGGGGACGGGCTGGAAAAAGGGCTGGTTTTGCGGAGATGTCCCGGGATGGCATATCCTCTGCTACAACAACGGCATCTGGTCCAACTACATCTACATTTATGTGTATCCCAGAGGTGCTCCTCTATCTATGCCATCAAGCTACTCAAATGCTGCGGCAAGCATGAGCGCAGCATCTCTGCCCTTAGGTGCGCCCATTCCTCCTGATCCAGGCGCTGAAAGGATAGTTCTGCCTGATTTCAACCTTTACAGGCCAGACCAGTCATCTCAGAACGGTTACAGTTATCCTAATAATGTTCCCTTTTCTTCAAGCGGGACGGGACTGGTAGAAAATCCCGCGATAGCAAATCCAGCCTTGATGAGCTATCCGGATCAAGCCGCTTATCCCGGTGCAGCAAGTCTTCCCGGCCAGGCAAGCTCTTCTCGCAAAACCTGCACTACCTGTACAAGCTCCACTGTAATTGCAGGCGGCGTTTCCAGCAGCTATCCCTATGAGAAGAGCTGCCCTACCTGCGCCACCCCATCAAGCCAAAGCGCGCCTTACGGCTACGCTACGCAAAGCTACCAGGCCGTCTATCCCCTGCCATCCATTTGCAAATGCAATGAGTACTACGTGCAGAGCTGCCCGGGAAGGCTGGCAACGGTGGCAGGCGTATTCTGTGGGGGATGGCTGCCTCTCTGGTCCAAAGTAAGCCGACCAGGTGCATATTGGTCCTTTGAGTGGACGGCATGCAGCAGCGGGCCAAGCTACTATTGCCCCCCTGAGGTCAAAAATTTCGGCTACAAAAGCACCGGATGGTACCAGACCTGGTTTAAGGGAAATAATCCCGGCTGGCATATACTCAGCTACTGCAGCAATGATTGGTCCAACTACATTTACATCTATGTCTGGCCGGCAGACTAGTTCTCATCTTTTTTGGGCGATCGGTTTAAATACCGTGAGCTTGAACGATGTTCGGATTGATATTACCTCGGAGGATGTTTATTGGCAAGAAGATCACAAAGAAAGGCTGAGAGCAGAAAGGCCAAGCAATGGTATAAGGTTGTAAGTCCGGAGATGTTCGGCAGAGTTCCCTTTGGCGAGACGGTCGCCAACGATCCGGAAAGGATTGTAGGAAGGATCGTTGAGACCACGCTAGGAGACCTCACCAACAACTTCTCTAAACAGAACACCAAGCTCAAGTTTAAAGTAGATCGTGTGGCCGGAGATTCGGCATACACTAAGTTCCTGGGCCATGAGATGACCACGGATTATGTGCGCTCCCTGGTCAAGAGAAGGACATCAAGAATTGATTCCATTGTGGACGTAATCACCACAGATGGCTACCATGTCCGGGTCAAGCCCAGCTGCTTCACAGTGAAGAGGGCGCGGGCCAATCAGGTCAAGAGCATCAGAGAGCTCTCCAAGAGGGTCGTCTTAGAGAGGTCAAAGAGTCTGGACTTAAACCAGTTGATCCAGGAAGCTGTGGGTGGCAAGATCTCTTTGGATATCTACAAAGAAGCCAAGGCAATCTATCCCCTCAGGCGCGTGGAAGTGCGCAAGACCGAGATCAAGTCCGAGCCGGTTATGGCAACAGCAGCAGCGCCAACTCCCGTATCGGAAGCTCCTACTGCCTAATTGTAAGTTTAACACGCCAAATTTAATGGCAATTCTCCAGCGCCTTTCTTGCTGCAAGGCTTGAAGGGCGCGAAAAGAGATTTTTAGTAGCACCCAGCTTTGCTTTAAAAAAAAGGTTTTTTAGTATTTCTAGAAACAAGAGAATGAAATATATTCATGAAGATTCTCTAAGTATCTTATGAGATGGGTATTCTTAATTGCATTATGTCTTGTGCTCTTTTGCGCAGGGTGCCTGGAGCAGAAGGACAGCCCCTCCAAGAGTGGCACCAATGCTGCTGACAAGAGCGTGGAAAAGTTAACCGTGACCATAACTTCGCCCAAATCAGGAGAGATCTTGCAGGGAAACAAAGATGTCAGCTTTGATGCCGTGGTCAGCAAAGGTAAGGCACCGCTTAGCTATAGCTGGAGTTCAAGCATCGACGAAGAACTCTCGACCAGCCTCAAATTTATGCAAAACCCCTCTCGGCTAAGCAAAGGCGGGCATGTGATCATTTTAAAGGTCACTGATGCGGCCGGCAACTCTGCCCAGGGAAGCGTCTTGATCGAGGTGATGTAAGGATCGAATTGAGATGAGAACCGATTTGGACGCAAAAGCATTATAATCCCGTTCCGCAAAGCTAAAACCATATGACAGACGTCCCTGATATTCCCCTGGAACAGATTCAGCAGCGTGTAGTGGCCATGTGGATGGGCAGCTTCTACGGCAGCAGCGGCTACGTAGCCCGCAAGCTGGGCAAAAAGGGTCTGCGCGAGTTTCAGGGCAACGGCGCTCGCCAGGTGGCGGCCACCTTCAAGCAATTGGGCCTGGAGAAGCCAGAGGATGTGGCCCTGGCCATGGCAACCAACGACAAGAACCTCTTCGGAAGCGTGGTGGTGGTTACAGAGGGGGATGGCTTTGTGGAGATCAAACGCAGTCGTTGCGGCTTGATGGATGGTGCCAAATCCTTTGCTCGCGTGGGGGCCAGCCTGATCGCCAAGGAGCACTGCAAGACCTGTGTGGAAAGCCACTGGCGAAAGGTATTCTCCGACCTGAAGATGAAGCTCGATGTAGAGCATACGGAAGACGGATGCGTCATGAGGATTTCCAAGCAATAAGATGCATTCCTTTAATGCAGATCCGCCTTGCCGAGGATTCTTTGCAGAGATTGATCTTTGAGCTGACAGGTTTTTGTCAAGGCAATTGTTGTGCAGCTTTGGCCCGCGATTGAGCCGCTTTTTTCTTCATGTTCTCCGCAATCCTATCTCTATTGGCTTTCTGCTTAGCTCTGGCTTCCTGTGTTTTTTTGGTTTGGCTGGAGGCAGTCACTTTGCTATTTTGCGAAGAAGCGCTCTTCGTGCTTACATCTTTTGAGCTTTGCGCTTTATTACTATTATCTGAGACAGTCGCACCAGCGGTATTTATCCCGTTATCCGGATTCATGCCTTGATCAGATTTCGGGCTAAGAGTCGCTTTTGTTTTGAACTTAATTATTGATACAGGCTCTCTTGCAGTGGTGTCCTTAGCTGGATTGGTGATAGCGCCGAATGCAACAACTGAGGGCAAGGATGCAAGAATCGAGTCATTGGATCTTTGAGAATTTTTCATCGATGCCGTCTCATTTGTCAGGTTGTTATTGTCGCTGCTTTTTTTTGCAGACTTTGCCGGAGACGTCGAAGAAGATGAGGAAGAAGACGACGAGGATGAACTATGATGTCTTATTACGGGAGACGATTTGCTTGCGGAAACGTCTTCTTTTGCAGCCTGACTGGATGGCAGCGAGGCATTCATTTTGGTTGGGCGGCTCAAGTTGTCCAATGACCGGGAAGAATTCTTGCTAATATTTCCGCTCTCCTCCTTACCGTTCGTCATGGATGTGATGCCGTTTTCCGGACCCTTGAGATTAAGGCCGACTAGAACGCCATTATGATCAGAATTTGAGGCAAAAGAGACGAGATCGGATATGATAAATAAGGCCAGGCCGGTCATGCAGATTAAAGCTAGTATCACGAGTACGCTGATCAGCCTGGGATATTTATTCATCAATCTTTCGCGAGCCAGACCGTAGTAGGTAATGCTCGACCCTGCAAAGTCCTTCATACATAAACAGATATTTTTTAAAGTTTATAACTTTTGCGATCGAAAAAAAAGTTATTGAGTGATGGCCCCCATCATGCAGTAATGCTTTGGAATTAATCTAAGTGACTACAGGCATCCCTGCTGCCTGCCAGGTAACAATTCCGCCCGAGAGGACAAATGCATCGCGACCACCATAGACTCTCAGCGTCTGAACGGCAAATGCGGCATTGGTATCAATCGCGCAGTAGACGGCAACCTTCTGGCCGGCAGGAATCATGCCCATCTGTGATATCAGATTTTCCAAGGGGATGTTCAATGCTTCTGGAATGTGGCCGCCTAGGTATAGCTGTGCCGGCCGAACGTCCACAATGGCCCAGTTCTTATCCGTGCTGGATTTGTTAAGGAACTGTGCAACACTGAGGAGATAGAAACCATTGTTCGTTGCCTCCTTAAGGAAGGAATCGGCCTGACCCAGGTAGTCGGATGACTGACCTTGTACCAAAGAGACCTGGACGGCAGAGATAGACTCTACTGACGTGGTTTTCTTATTGGAATCATTAAGCGATGAAGTTGCCCAGGGCTGGCCCTTATAGCTGTTTATATCTGTTTTTTTCTCTCCCAGGATCTGCTTATTCATTTGATCCACTTTATTTTGATCAATCAGTTCCGGGCTATCTTCCACCGCACATGCTTGAACCAGAAGGCAAGCCAGTGCCATTAAACCGAGAAGTAAATTGTTTGATCTCATTTACAAACACCTGCTTTATCAAAGTAATCAGCCTCATGTAGTGGCCTGAGGATGATTATTATTGAGGTTCTATGTGGCCATCTTATACTAATAATATTGGGCTGCAGTCCTGCACATGAGTTGGGGGCAATTGATCTTAATCGCTGTCTCGATCATCCCCTTCCAATAATATAATAATCAGTATTCCTATATAAAAAATGATGGAGCCGCAATTAAAAGATTTGTTAAGTAAATTATATATACTGTTATGGACTTATTAAGCTGATATGAAGAAGTTCATATGTAGAAACTGCGGAGTTGTAAATGAGGCATCCAAAGACGATCTGGAAGGCAATAGCGATTGGCTGCAATGTGCACTTCCTCAGGGTTTCGAATGGATTTTGCCCGCGGGAAAAATTACCCCAATTATCGGCGATCCGATATACATTTCCGGGATGGGGGAGCATCTCTCCCGCGATGCATATTTAAATAAGCACGGCATTGATCCAGAGATTGCCTACAATCTGATGCGAGGAAATTCCGGCTACCGATCCGCATCGCTAAATTTCTCAGGACAATCTCAGATAAAAAGCTCGGTAAGCTCAAAGAAAAGGACCCAAAACTGGCTTGATGAGGACGACTGGACCAACTGAGGCTTAATTAGTCTCTGCAATTAACACATTCTATTTTTTGCTGCGAAGATGGTTTACCCTGTTTTTTCTGTGATCTCTTAATTATGAATTTCAGCAATCCCGGCAAGAAATTGCTCATGGATAGATTAAAATATGCATGTGAGGCAGTCACAATGCGCTGAGGAATGAGTATGAAGGAGAGGCTTGATGAAATAGGTTCACGTCTTCGTGAGCTGAGGGAGCTAAATCTGGTATCGTCCGAGGAGATGGCAGAGCACCTTAATGTGCCTGTGGGGACATACAACTGCTATGAAGATGGAAAGCTGGACATTCCTGCCAGCATTCTCATCGGCATTGCGCGAAAACTCAACGTCGATACAGGCCTGCTGCTCACAGGCGAAGAGTCCAAGATGAGCATATTCACCATTACTCGAAAGGGCGAGGCGGTGGAAGTGGAGCGCAGAAAGCAATACCACTACCAGAGCCTGGCCAGAAAGTTCGCTCATAAAAAAGCGGAGCCGTTTATAGTCACGATAGATCCTCGGAAGGGCAGCCCATCATTCTACAGTCATCCGGGCCAGGAGTTTGAATATGTGCTCGAGGGGTCTCTAAAAATCACTATTCATGACAACGATGTAGTGCTAAACGTTGGAGACTCCATATTCTTTGATTCGTCTTATGATCACTTCATGCAAGCCCTAAACGACAAGCCGGTGAAGCTGCTGGCTGTGGTCATGTAGGTAGGAGAGAGGATTGGAAAAATGTCGTCATTATTGTCCAAGTTCGTCTCTCGGGTCGATTACAAATCATACGAGGATTTTAAAGAAAATCTGAAGATCCTGGTTCCCGAGAACTTCAATTTTGCTTACGATGTAGTTGATGCCTATGCAGCAGAGAATCCTGATAAGCGCGCCTTAGTCTGGTGCAATGATCACGGCGAAGAGTTGATCATCACCTTCAAAGATCTAAAGATCCTGAGTGATCGGGCCGCCAATCTCTTTTCTAAATATGGACTGCAAAAAGGGGATACGGTCATGCTCACCCTCAAAAGCCGCTGGGAGTTCTGGGTCTGCATGGTGGGCCTGAACAAGATAGGGGCCGTCTCCATACCTTCCACGCATATGCTCAAGGCCAAGGACTTTGTCTATCGCATCAAGAAGGCCGATCTGAAGATGATCATTTGCATAGCAGAGAACGGGGTGCCGGACGAGTTCGATACGGCCCAAAAGGGTCTGGGCAATATTTCTCTGGTCAAAGCCTTTGCAGGAAGTGCTGACAATGTGCGCGAGGGCTGGATCAATTTCAATAAGGAGCTAATGGAGGCATCGGCAGAATTCGTTCGCCCTACCAAAGAGCAGGCGACGAGAAATGAGGACATCCTCCTCGGATACTTTACCTCTGGAACTACCGGATATCCAAAACTGGTCAAACACGATCAGACCTATCCCCTGGGCCATATCCTCACTGCCAAGTACTGGCAGAATGTGGAGGACGACGGGCTTCATTACACCGTGGCGGATACGGGATGGGCCAAATGCGCCTGGGGCAAGATCTATGGCCAATGGCTGGCCGGCTCGGCGGTCTTCGTCTACGATTATGATCGATTTGACGCCGGGAAGATGATGGACGAGATGGGCAAATATGGAGTGACGACCTTCTGCGCTCCGCCGACCATCTTCAGGTTCATGATCAAGAGCGACATGTCCAGATACGACTTCTCCCGGCTTAAATACGCGGTCACGGCAGGAGAGCCGCTCAATGCATCTGTTTATGAGAGCTTCCTCGCGACCACGGGCCTAAGGCTCATGGAAGGATTCGGCCAGACGGAGACTGTGGTCTGCATTGCCAACTATCCCTGGATGAATCCCAAGCCCGGCTCCATGGGCAAGCCCGCACCGGGATTCGAGATAGTACTGGTGGGCAAGAACGATAAATTATGCGAGGTGGGCGAAGAGGGCGAGATTGTGATCAAGACGGACAAGGGAAAGCCCGTCGGCCTTTTCACCGACTACCATTCCGATCCGGACAAGACCAAGAGCACCTGGCATGACGATTACTACCATACCGGAGACACCGCCTGGCAAGACGAGGACGGATTCTTCTGGTTCATAGGCCGAACGGACGACATGATCAAGAGTTCCGGCTACCGGGTAGGGCCATTCGAAGTGGAAAGCGCCCTCATGTCACACCCTTCCGTAATGGAGGTGGCAATTACCGGTGTGCCTGACTCCATTCGGGGACAGGTGGTGAAGGCAACAATAGTCCTGACTCGCGGTTATGCCGCCACCGAGGAGCTGAAAAAGGAGCTGCAAGACCACGTAAAGTTGGTCACAGCGCCCTACAAGTATCCGAGGATCATCGAGTTCGTAGAGGAGCTGCCCAAGACCATAAGCGGGAAGATCCGGCGGGTGGAGATCAGGGACAAAGACAAGCCCTATCCAATAATCAATGCCCTGGAATGCAAAGCCTGCGAGCGGTGCATTGAGGCATGTCCTGTGGATGTATTGAAGATGGGCGAAGAGCTCAATTCCCGTGGCTATCACTATGTGCTCTATTCAGGCGACGGTTGCATTGGCTGCGTTGCGTGCTATTACACCTGCCCTGAGCCGCTGGCCGTTGAGGTTCATGTGCCCCAGAAAGAAAAAGCTGAGGAGAACTGAATAAATGGCGTCTCAATTAGTGGCTGGAAACAGCGCCGTTATCGTTGGCGCTCTTTATGCAGGATGTGACTGCTTCTTTGGCTACCCCATTACTCCTGCCAGCGAGATATTGCACGAAGCCTCTCGCTATTTCCCGATGGTTAACCGCAAGTTCGTGCAGGCGGAATCGGAAGAAGCGGCAATCAACATGGTCTACGGGGCGGCAGCCGCAGGACACCGCGTGCTTGCGGCCTCTTCCGGCCCCGGTATGAGCCTGAAGCAGGAGGGAATAACCTACCTCGCGGGTGCAGAGCTACCCTGCGTTATTGTCGATATCTGCCGGGCGGGGCCGGGTCTGGGCAACATTGGTCCGGAGCAGTCGGACTACAATCAGGCCTGCAAGAGCGGAGGGCATGGCTGCTATCACAACATCGTTCTGGCACCGGCAAGCGTGCAGGAGATGTGCGACTTAACCCGGAAGGGTTTCAGTCTGGCTTTTAGGTACAGAAATCCCGTGGTGATTTTGGCGGACGGAGTGCTGGGGCATATGGTCGAGCCTCTAGAGTTTCCAAAAGAGGCGCTCCTGCCTGGCATTGACACCACCTGGGCTGTGAATGGTCGGGCCGAGACCAGAGGAAATCTGGTAACCTCAATTATGCTCAATTTTGATGATTTGGAGAGGCACAACTCCAAGCTGCAGGAGAAGTATGAACTCATAAAAGAGAATGAAGTGGCATGGGAGGGCTATCGGCTGGAGGATGCCAGCGTTGTGCTGGTCTCCTACGGCATCAGCAGCAGGATCGCAAGGTCAGCAGTGGATGCCGCCCGAAAGGAGGGCATCAAGGCCGGTCTCTTCCGGCCCATCACGCTCTTCCCCTTCCCGGAAAAGGCCGTTCGCGCCCTGGCGGAGAAGGGCTCTAAGTTCATCTCTGTGGAGATGAGTAACGGACAGATGCGTGAAGACATTCGCCTGGCCAGTGGCTGCAAGCCGGTAGAGCTGGTCTGCCGCTACGGAGGAAATTTGATCAGACTGGATTCAATCTTGGAGAAGATCAGGGAGGTGGCTTAAAAATGGCAGCTATTGAAAAAGTGATCGGCGGGCATCCCGGCATATATGAGACGTTTCCCAGGAAAGGCGGAGCTGCTATCACTGCCACCCATTACTGTGCTGGCTGTGGACACGGCATTTTGCATAAGCTCATCGGCGAGGCCATGGCAGATCTAGGTATCCAGGATCGGTGCGTTGTGATCAGTCCGGTGGGCTGCGCCGTTTTCGCCTACTACTATCTGGACAGCGGTCACGTACAGGCCGCTCATGGTCGTGCTCCAGCTGTCGCCACAGGCATATCCCGGGCCGAGGACAATGCTGTCGTCATCTCTTATCAGGGAGACGGCGATCTGGGCTCCATTGGCCTGAACGAGACCATTCAGGCAGCCAACCGGGGCGAGAAGCTGGCAGTATTCTTCGTCAACAACAGCGTCTACGGCATGACCGGTGGCCAGATGGCGCCCACTACCTTGATTGGAGAGGTCACGGCCACCACGCCCAATGGGCGCGATGCGCAGGAGCAGGGCTACCCCATTCACATCTGCGAACTGCTGGATACGCTAAAAGCGCCGGTATTCATCGAGCGCGCATCGCTTTCAGACATTGAGCATATCAGAAAAGCGCGCCGAGCGGTCAAGAAGGCTCTGGAGATTCAGAGGGACAAAAAAGGCTACGCCTTCGTGGAGCTGCTTTCCCCCTGTCCTACTATCCTGAGGATGGATGCAAAGGCCATTGCCAGGTTCATCAATGAGCAGATGGAAAAGGAATTCCCATTAAAGCGATTCCGGGACAAATCCGCCGAAGCACAGGCCATAACCAGGCCGAAGAGCGACTTCTCACAGGAATCGCTGGATAAGATCTTTGGCTGTGAGAGCGGGATATGCGTGCAGTTCCAGGAGGACCCGGTGTTTGTGGTCAAGGGCGTGAAGATAGCCGGCTTTGGAGGACAGGGGGTGCTGAGCATGGGCCTAGCCCTGGCCCAGGCGGGCTTTGGCAGCGGGCGCTATGTGTCTTACTATCCCGACTATGGCCCGGAGCAGAGGGGCGGAACCTCGAACTGCTCCGTGGTCATTTCCGGCCAGCCCATCGGCTCGCCGGTGGTGGACCATCCCGACGTTCTGGTGGCCTTCAACCGGCCGTCTCTGGAGAAGTTTGCGCCCACTGTTAAGAAGGGCGGCCTGATTCTCTACGACTCCTTAGCCGGACAGTTTCAGGCACCGGAGGGCGTGAAAGCCATATCCGTTCCGGCCACGGGGATCGCCACGGAGCGGAGAACAGCGCAGGCGGCCAACACGGCCATGTTCGGGGCCTTGATGCAGGCAGGGAATCTGGGCCTGCCCAATGAGGCTTATGGGAACGCTTTTCGCGTCACCTTTGCCAAGAAGCCCAAGCTCATAACCAAGAACCTGGATATTCTGGAGGCAGGGGCGCAGGCTACACGAGTTCTGGAGATGTCGGCGAGGAAGTAAACCCAAAATATTTTTTAAATTAATTACGATATGGCTCAACTGACTTCGGACCGCGCAAGAAAGAAGATGCAGATGTTGTCTCAGCCGGAGGTCTACGGGACACTGGAAACCGGGCCAGAGGGACTCCGCCAAGAAGAAGCCCAAAAGAGGCTGGCACATTACGGAAGAAATGCCATCACCAGGATCCCGGAGAATCGCTTTGCGGCCCTGGCTGCCAACTTCACTCATCTCATGGCTCTGCTGCTCTGGGCCGCTGGCCTGATAGCGTTTGTGGCAGGGCTGCCCCAGCTTGGCATAGCCGTTTGGCTGGTCAATCTGATCAATGGTATTTTCAGCTACTGGCAGGAGCGCAAAGCGGAAAAGGCCACACTGGCCCTGGCCAGTATGCTGCCCGCCTATTCCAGGGTTCTGCGAAGCGGCCAGGAACATCAAATACTGGCAGAGGAGCTGGTGCCGGGGGATCTCATCATCATAGAAGAGGGCGATCGCGTCTCCGCAGACGCTCGTCTCATCCGGGACAGTGATCTTCGCATAGATCAGTCCACTCTGACCGGCGAGTCCAGGCCGGTCCGGAAATCCTCATCGAACGACGCAGCGGCTGAATCATCGAACATTGTATTCGCCGGAACCAGTGTGACCGGCGGCTCTGCCGTGGCGGTGGTCTTTGCCACGGGCATGCAGACCGAATTTGGCAATATAGCTTCCCTGACCCAGACAATGGGCCGGGAGCTGAGCCCTCTGCAAAAGGAGATGGAAAGAGTAACCCGGATGGTTACCCTGATCGCAGTTAGCATCGGCCTGGTGTTCTTTTTAGTGGCCGTTCTGATGGCAGGAATGAGAACTGCCGATGGTTTTATCTTTGCGATAGGCATGATCGTGGCCTTTGTCCCGGAGGGGCTGCTTCCCACAGTCACCCTGGCCCTGGCCTTGGGTGTTCAGCGCATGGCAAAAAGGAACGCTCTGATCAAGAAGCTCTCCGTGGTAGAGACTTTAGGCTCGACCACAGTAATCTGCACAGATAAGACGGGAACCTTAACTCAGAACCAGATGACCGTCAGCGATCTATGGGTGGATGGAGTAAGGATCGCGGTTACCGGCACCGGATACACATCGGAAGGAGAGATAATCGGATCCGAGACTGTGAAGAGTGAGCTGCATCATATGCTGGTAGCAGCTAGTCTGTGCAACAATGCCCGCCTGGAACTGAAGTCCGGCCAGTGGGTTGTCCTGGGAGATCCTACCGAGGCATCGCTTTTAGTGGCAGCAGCTAAGGCCGGGATAGATCTTCATGAGCAGGCGCTAGGGTCTCCCCGGCTTTTCGAGCTGCACTTCGATCCTTTGCGTAAGCGCATGACCACAGTTCATCGGCTAAAAGATGGCCCAAATGGTGGCCTTAATGATCGCTTCAATGATGGTCTGAATAAAGTTCTGAATGACGGACTAAATGATGGCCTGAATAATGACCTTGTGGCCTATACCAAAGGCTCTCTGGTGGAGACTTTGCAGCTATGCAAATATGCGTTGACAAAAGGCGCCCGAATTCAACTCGACGATGCCAGCCGGGCCAGGATTCTGGCAGCTAACGATGAGCTCGCAAAAAACGGGCTGAGGGTCCTGGCTGTGGCCATGCGTTTTCTTGATGGTCTTCCAGAGGAGAATAAGCGGACTGCTGAGGTCGTAGAAAAGGATCTGACCTTCCTTGGCCTGGCGGCCATGATGGATCCACCCCGGCCTGAGGTGAAGGATGCTGTGGAAAAGTGCCACACCGCTGGAATTCGGATCATCATGATCACCGGCGACTATGGGCTGACTGCAGAAAGCATAGCCCGGCGTATAGGCATCGTCAAATCCAATCCAATGGTCTTGACCGGCCAGGACCTGGACGCCATGAGTGACCCGGCCTTGAAAGAATGCCTGGCAGGCGAGTTGATACTGGCCAGAGTCACTGCCGAACATAAGCTTCGGGTGGTCAGGGTTCTGCAAGAATTGGGGCAGGTGGTGGCAGTCACAGGAGACGGAGTTAACGATGCTCCTGCCCTTCGGAAGGCAGACATTGGAGTTGCCATGGGAAGCGGGACGGACGTTGCCAAAGAAGCTGCAGATATGATTCTGACGGACGACAACTTTGCGTCCATCGTAAACGCCGTAGAGGAAGGCAGGGCTGTCTATGCCAATATCAAGAGATTCACCTCTTATATATTCACCAGCAATACTCCAGAGGCAGTGCCATTTATCCTCTATGCCTTCAGCGGCGGGCGAATACCTTTGGCTCTAAACGTCATGCAGATCCTGTCCGTGGACCTGGGCACAGATATCATACCCGCACTGGCCTTGGGAGCCGAGCTTCCTGAGTCCGGCCTGATGAATAGGCCGCCCCGAGACCGACAAGAACACATCATAACTGCCCGCATGCTGGCTAGATCCTACCTATTCCTGGGAACAATACAGAGCCTGGCTGCCATGTCTGCCTTTTACTTCATGTTCTGGACTAACGGCTACTGGGGCCAGTTTTTGGACCTGCCTGCCAGCGGCCAGCTTTACCTGGCTGCAACATCCATGACCCTGGCGGCCATCGTAACCACTCAGATAGGCAACCTCTTTGCCCAGAGAACTGAAGTTCGGTCTTTTCTTAAAGTCGGGATGTTTTCCAATCCTCTCATCTGGGTAGGAATAGCTGTAGAGCTGATCATAGTTTGCGCCATAATCTACGTCCCCCAGCTCCAGTGGGCTTTTGGGACGACCGCTTTTCCCATCAGCAATTGGATTTTCCTCTTTGCCTGGACGCCGTCGCTTCTGCTGGCGGACGAGCTGAGAAAAGCGTGGCTTCGGAGACGAACGACAAAGAAAACCATTTAGATCTCTCGACCGCACTCCCGCGCTGCCTCCGGCTGTGCTCGCTAGCTCGCCCGCATGTGGGCCGGCCCCTCCGGGCAGCTCCCTGTCGTCGCCATCTGCTCGGTTGGCTACCCATTCTCAGATCTGATATTCACTACAATTAAGCATACAGAAACATCTATATCAAGAAAATTGCAGTACTTCAATAGGAGGAAATTTCAATGCAGGCGAATCCGTTCCAATATGATGACTCTTGCAAGTATTGTGGTGTTTGGCCAATCCCAGAGGGGCCACATCACAAAGAAGATTGTCGTAGATATCAATCGCAGATGGCTTATGAATCTGAACTAAGTCGTAAATACCCCTGTAAGTTCTGCGGTGCGCTTCCGTTTATTGCAGGTGCTCATCACAAAAGGGATTGTTTGCGTTGGATTTCAGAGCCGAAATAAACCAATGTTTTGACTTCGCGGCTTCGCGTGAAATTGGTGGCCAGGCTCTCCGGGCGGCTCCCTGCCGTCGCCTTCGGCCCGACCTGCTATCCCATTTCTCTGATGCCGCCCGCACCAGAGTCATGGGGCAGCAAAGCCCGAGCGGAAAGCAAAGCCGTCTTCCCATTTGCCAGGACATCTTCTCTACCACAGCAAGAACCCGGCATACCTTGCCGCATACACCACGCCCACCACTATCACCAGCAGCCCGAAGAATTTGGTGGTCCAGGCCCCGATGGAGACATATTTCTCTCCGATCCTTCCTCCCACCGCCCGGGAGAAGGTGGCAATGGGAATGATGGGCACGCCATGTCCGATTCCGAAGATGAAGAGCATCACGCCTCCCGCCAGGGGGGTGATATTTTGCGAGGCCAGCCAGATCAATACCGGCAGAACCATGGAGAGAGCACAGGGTGCCCAGCCCAGGGCAAAGAAGATGCCTAAGGTGAAGGCGCCAATGAAAGAGGAGTGCTTGAATAGAGCAATAGAGGCCTCAACCGACCTTTGCAGCAGGCTCTTGTGGGTATCACAGTACTCTCCTTCCCCTCGATTGGGCCTGATTCGAGATGTTACGGGCTCTAAGATCTCATCCAGGGGCTTGAGGTTGCTGATGCCGAGGGTGATCATGATCAGGCCCGCCATCAGGTCGAAGACCCTGGAGTCTCTTATGAACAGGCCCACCTGAGAGATGAACAGCCCCAGCACAAAGAAGACGACGCCCATGCCCAAGGTGAAGGCAATGCCGATCATAAAGCCCTCTCTTGAGGTGGAGACGCTCTTTCTCAGATATTCATCCTTCTTTCTTATGGTCATGACATATGAGAATACGGCGATCATAAGAGCTATGGAGCAGGGGGCAAGCGACGTTAGTATGCCTAGCAAGAACATGCCGAAGGCCGACATCTCCTGCCGGAAGACTTCTCCTTCCAGGCCCTTCCACTCTCTGCCGCCCACATCTTGCAGCTTCTGGTAAAGCTTCTCGGCACTCTGCACGCCCTCCAGCACGCCCTCGCCCACCCGGTAGACGTGATAGACTGCGGCGATATTGCCCTCTTTGTCGATCAGTAGGAGAGTGGGGTTGGAAGAGCCACCTCTTACATTCCAGTAGTCGAGATATTTGCCGGCGATGGTGTAAGGCTCAATATCCTCGGCCCAGGGCCAGGTGATATTGACCTTCCACCACTTCTCAGCCAGGGATTTGCCGTCACGCGAGTAGGAATTCTTCCGCATGTTTATTGTGGCTATCTGGACGGCCGGATGCGCAGCCTTGAGCTTTGCCAGCTCCTCTACCTGTCCTTTCAGGGACTCTTCGCATTCCACGCAGAGCGGAATCTCGATGTTGGTGATATGCAGGATAAGGGGCGCACCCAAAAAGTCGGAAAGAGAGAAGTTCTTGCCGTCCACACCCACAGCCGTGAACTGCGGGGCCTTTATGGCATCGGCGGCAAAGGCGGGGCTGGAAAAGAGGGCCTGGCAAGCCAGGGCTAAAATGAGGAGAAAAGCTGCTGAATGCAGCGTCTTTTTTTGGGTATTGGCAATTATTGATATCACTCTCAGATCCAGGCGGCACTATTCTGCTTGTTGTAGTAGATGGCGTCCTTCACATAAGCATCGATCCTTCCCTGGCTCATGGCATCGATTTCACTTCGCCATGCTACATCTACAGTTCCATCCGGGCCCTTAGCCAGGGTGATGAAGATGGTCGTCGGGACATACTGGGCTCCACCGGTTGGGCTGTAGACATCCAGTATCTCAATCGCCTCTGGTAAGCTGCTTCCTTCTCCCAGAATATCGTAGTATGCGAGATCGCCGCTAAAACTCTCTGCAGCCGCGTTGATTCTGGGCGTCTGGGTCAGGCAGGGCACGCAGTTGCTGCTGTGAATGAGGATGATCAGCGGCTTCTCCTTGAGAGCCTTCAAAACCCAGTCCGGATGTTTTACTGCCGAGCCGGAGTTTTCATGCTGATCGGGATATGTCGTCCACCAATCATCATCTCCTGAGCCTACGGCATGCGCAGGACTGTAGCTATTCCAATCCTGGCAAAGGGCTGTGTCCGCCATTACGAATCCGGCAATCGAAAAAGCCGCCATTGCCGTCAATATCAATAATGCGAAATTCTTGAACTCACTCTGCATGATTTAACCCCCAAAATATAATATTTAGAGCTTGTCTTCAACTAGCCTGAAAGCTCATTAACGACCTTGAGAATTCAGTTTGGCGAAAGATCGATAAAAGACCTGGAAAAATTGCGCCTGCTTCCGGCCTCTTGCATCCACAGCATAGAAACATTAACAGGTACCTGGATGTGATGATCATATTTATTGTTTTTGGGCGAAAATATTCGAAAAAAAGAAGGAATGATTAAGAGGAATAGATTCATGTAGTTTCATTAGCAATCGAATGGATTTTAAGAGGTACGTAAAAATGGCGGAAGAAAAAATGACCACAAACCAGGGTTATCCGATCTCCGACGACAACAGCTCCCTGACTGTCGGAAATCGCGGTCCTACCTTATTGCAGGATTTCCAGTTCATTGAAAAAATCGCCCACTTCGACCGAGAGCGCATTCCGGAAAGGGTGGTGCATGCCAAGGGCGCTGGGGCATTTGGCTTCTTCCAGGTTTACAAATCAATGGCCAAATACACAAAGGCCCAATTCCTCCGGGAACCGGACGCCAAAACCCCGGTCTTTGTCAGGTTCTCGACCGTGGCCGGAAGCAGAGGCTCTGCTGACACGGTCAGAGATGTGAGGGGATTTGCAACCAAATTCTACACGAAGGAGGGCAACTACGACCTGGTAGGCAACGACATACCGGTTTTCTTCATAAGAGATGCCATGAAATTTCCGGACCTGGTTCATTCCGTAAAAGCGGAACCGCACAACAATATCCCTTCCTCTTCTACCGGCCACAACAACTTCTGGGATTTCATATCGCTGACCCCTGAGGCTACCCATATGCTCACCTGGGTATTCTCGGATCGGGGAACTCCGGCCAGCTACAGAAAGATGGAAGGCTTTGGAGTCAACACCTACAAATGGGCGAGCAATGAGGGCAAGACGGCTCTGATCAAGTACCACTGGAAGCCCAAGCTTGGTGTGAAAAACTTCGATCGCCTGGAAGCTACCCGCATCGCCGGGGAGGACCCTGACTATCTCACAAGAGACCTGTGGGAGGCTATCGAAAGAGGCGAGTATGTGGAGTACGAGCTATTCGTGCAGATTATGAACATCGCAGAAGAGCAAAACCAGAGCTTCGATCCCCTGGACCCGACCAAGACCTGGCCGGAGGACAGGTTCCCCTTGATGCCGGTAGGCAAGATGGTGCTGGACAGAAATCCTGAGAACTTTTTCACCGAGGTTGAGCAAGCAGCCTTCTGCCCGGCCAACCTCGTTCCCGGCATCGAGTTTTCTGATGACAAGCTGCTGCAGGGCAGGACCTTCTCCTATGTAGACACGCAACGCTACCGCCTGGGCGCCAACTTTCATGAGTTGCCGACCAACCGGCCGCTCTCGCCCCCGGCGAACAACCAGCGCGATGGAGCCATGCAGTCCCAGGTGTTCCAGGGGCCGGTGAACTTTGGGCCCAGCAGCCGGGGCGGGCCGGTGACGACTCCCGTGGAGGGCACGCCTTACAGTCCCCATATTCAAGGGAACCTGGTTCGAGAGAAGATCAAGAAGACGGACGACTTCACCCAGGCTGGGGAGAGATATCGCTCCATGAGCAAGACGGAGATGAAGCATCTGGTGGAAAACCTGGTAGCCGATCTGAGCCACGTCACCAACCCTGCCATTCAGAAGCGAGCTGTAGAGAATCTGGCAAAGGCGGATGAGGGGCTGGGAAGAGGGGTGGCGGCGGGGCTCGGGCTGGAGAAGTAGAGGGGCAAGAGGGACGAGGCCTTAAGACTTCGGCCTCGCTTCGATCTATCTCACACACCCCTTATTTGTCCCCTTTTTATCAGCTCGTCTATCCTCTTGTCAACAGCCCTGGCGATCTCATCTTTATCCGGTTCGGGGGCCTTATTTTTATTGTCTCCCACGTGTTTATCATCCTTATTAAATATTCTCAAAGGATGGAGGAAGAAAGGCACCTTTCCATTCCTCAGCCTTCTTCTAGCTTCCTTCAGCTCAAAGGCAAAACCGCTCGTCTTGCCAAAACCGTCTTTGCCCATTCCCTCCGGCCCAAAGAAGAACATCTTAAGAGCCTCCTTGGAAGCCTCAGTCAGCTTGACCTGCTCGGTCGACTTGCCATCTTTTTTGCTCTTTTCTTCTTGTTTGCCTTCATAAAACAGATCTTCCGGCTGCTGGCTCATGTACTGCAAAGCCTGAGAGATCACCATGCAAAATCTATTTTCCAGCGTGCCCACCTTCAGGTAGGCCTTGGTATCGCCTCCATAGGGATTTCTTAGCAGAATCAATATCTCATTATTTCCCTCACCCATCTTCCTGGACGGCCATACGCTTTCCGGCGCGATGCCCGTCTCCCTGGAGAGAATCATTCTTATCTTCTCCGAATCGATGAAACCGCGGCAGAAGACCATGGCAAAGTCCGCCTTTTCCGGAGAGCAGCCAAAGAGCTTTCCCTCTTCGCTCAGCGCTTTCTTGATAAGGGCCTCCTCAGGATCGACGCACCTCGGTAGAGTGGCAAAGAGGGGCACAAATATAGGTGGCCGGGAGAGGCCGCCGGATGAGTGCTGAGCTACAGCCTGGCTGGGGGGTATCTCTCCGGGATAGTCACGTGCCGCCACAAGGGGCTGCATCATCTTATGAATGAATTTGTTGGCTGCAACGTAATCATTTCCATATCTTTCCAATAGAATCTCATTATCGACGATGATGACCCCATTGGCCCCGCCACCCTTGGTGAGAAGATCGTAAATGGCGCTTATCGCCGCCAGGTTCCTTCTTGCGCTCTTTGAAAACTGAGCCTTGTCTGCATAGTCACCAGGTTCGGTCAATATGCCCAGTGCAAAAACAGGGTAATCCGCCTTGCCTTCATTTCTGATATGGTTAATAATAGGATTAATAAATCCTGTCCCTGTTCCTCCGCCAAAGGAGACCACAAAGAGGATGCCATCGCACTCTCCTTTTCCCAGAGTTGTGAAGTCTCTTATGGCATTCCAGGCACTGTCGAATATGGGATTGGGAGCCTGGCTGAATGATGCACTGCTATTGGCCCCGTTTCCTCCCAGCGATTCGATCATCTCTTTATTCATGGTTTTGGCAACGATTGCCTGGATCTCTTTATCCGTATCAAAAATTTCAAATATGGCCTTGAGATATTGGGCGTCTCTTACAAAGCCCTGCTTCTTTACGTCGTAGCCGTATTTTTCCCGGACTATTCTATGAACCTCGCAGCCATCGGTTACAACATCATGTGGAATATAAAAGCAGGGATAGCACCCCTCATTCAGATCTCCGAAGAAATGCTGGATGTTCTTAGCATCGTTCTTATCGGCTTCAAGCCAAATGCCCTGTATCATGCCGGGAGAGATATATTGCGCATCAGTTATACGGGAAAGAAGCTGGAAATCCAGATCCTCGTTTCCCAGAAACTCCTGGGCGATTTTGCCCCCAGCTCCACCAATTCCTACAATGCATAATCTCATCTTCTCGCCTCCCAGGCCTCTCTATAAATCGGCATGACAAGTACGCCAGCCGATACAACCAAAAGCATCAGGCTCAAAAGCTCGGCAGGCTGCGAATGAGCCGGAAAAATTGTGCCGATGTAGGCCGATAGCAGTACGGAGATGCATAAGGCAATAACCGTCATGCTGATCATCTTCTTCATGGTTTTGGAGATGGAATAAAAGCTATACAATTCCATTGGCCGTAAATCTCTGTGATCTTCTGGAAGCTTGTCGAGAAAGAGAATTATTGCCCCCACAAGACAGGCCACAAGAATTCCAAAAATGGCAAATCCCAAAGTACTCGAGGCCAGTTCGGCTATATCCATGTAGCTGAAGGGAAGGACGGTTGGAACCAGCAGGTAAAGGTAAGCAACGGCTACCGTGAGCATAATCCACGCGGCCAGGGCCAGGGCTGTGAAGTTTGAGCCTTGCGGGACAGTCATCTCTTTATAAAAAATTGCCTTGGAGACCTCTTTCTTATGCTGCAGTACGGCCATAAGCTTGTGGACCCGATTTAGGTTATTAATGTGCAAAATTGCTGCAAAGATCAGCAATAATGCCAGCAGCAACGTGCCTGCAGGAAATAGGCTATTCATTACAGTTGGGATATCAATTGCCATTCCTAGCCCCTCCTCAACATTTTGAGAACTTTGTCGGCAAAGCTTCCGCCGGATTTGCCCCGGCGTTCTTGCTTATTGTTCTTCCTGTCCCTGGTTTTGCCTGATGCGCTTTCATGAGCCTCATTTCCTTTTTTGAGCTTTCTTTCCACGAAAAAGCTTCCCAATAATATCAGGAAGAGCATTGGCACCAAATTCAGGACCATTACCGGATTATAGATACTGTAGGGCACGATCTTGCCGTTGATATGAACACCCGTCTGCTCCATGGCGTCCTTGCCGCTCTGATCATATTCCGAGTACTTGACTCTGTAGTAAAAATTCTGCCCGGCATCGGTAACCTGGAAGGGCTTGGTGTCATTGAAGTTCACCTCTACGGGATCAGGTCCTATTCTGACCGTCTTCGTCTCCACTGTAGTCCATTCATTGCGACCGGTTCTGGTGCTCAGAGTAAAGGATACTTCGTATTCTTCAGGGTTCAGATTCTTTACTCTCAGATTGAATCCATACTTCTCCCACCAGTAATAATTCTCGCTGGTAGAGGAAAGGCCCAGCTTATCCACGGAGAGCTTTGGACCTTTCCGGATATTAGGTCCGTTCAATGCATCCACGGGATCTTTGCTGATAAAATCAATGCCATCATCATAGCTGTAATAGTAAGTAAAGTTCCTGCCTGCGTCAGCCTCTTTAAAGAATCCATATTCATTGGCCTTGAAGCTGACAGGGCCTGGTTTCATGTTCAGTGTTTCATTCTTCAGCTCAACGCCGTTCTCATCCAGAATGTGCAGTGTTACATTGAGCAAATCTCCATCTGCATCGGCGATATTAGCCTTGTACTCTATGGGATCATTATACCTTACAAGGCCCGATGGAGTAACATTGAAGTCGCTCATGGCCGGCAGGCTGTAGGTTACATTGAAGACCAGTTCCGTATAATAGGGTGGTTTTAGCCCGGAGTAGCTTGCCGTGCTCCATTTATTGACTCCGTCGCTCACATTGGCGCGCACCTTTACCACCCCCACATTCTTGAGGTAGGAAAATGAGGGCAGCATGCCCCAGATTCTCAAGGTGGTGTTGGTTGTTTCGCTATACTCATTGGTCTGAATCTTTTCCGGCCAGGAGTTGATGCGCTCGTACTTACTCGAACCCGGCTCTTTTACCTCTAGATAAAGGTCAAGCATACGGCGCATCTCCAGAGGATTGTTATTGGTAGCAACCGTTATGATCTCCAGCGGCTGATTCCGGCTGACTGTGGTATTGTTTCCTTTGTAGTACATGAGTACAGTAGGCCATTTGTATTCTTCGCTTGTGATCGGATCCTTCCACAATAAGGTCCGGAGCTCCTCGAACTTGGCAGGCTTGCTCTTCTTTCCGTCCTGCACGGTCTTAATCAATCGGTCGATATCGATCTGCTTGCTGCCGCCTCCTCCACCGCCACCCGTTGAGACGGAAGGCCCGCTGTCGCCTCCGCCGCTAGAATCGCCTCCGCCTAGAACCTCTCCGCCCAGGGTCGATCCGGAAATCAGAAACAAAGCTAGTATTGCAGCAATCAGCCACTTAAGCATAAGCCACCTCAAACTCGTAAGCATAGTGCTTGGGATACTTCTCCCACTTCAGGGCTTTCCATTCCTGGTTCGTGGATTCGTAGGTCCTCTTGTCTCCTTTCAGCCAATTGACATTATTCTTGGTATAAGCCAGAGCAACATCGACCTTGGGTAGACTTGACCTCACCTCAAGCTGATAGGTGTAATTCTTGCCCTGTGCGATTGCTTGCTCATTTCTCAGGTTCACATCAATGGTCGGCCCAACAAATTCGCCCAGATTCTCGCTATAAGCCAGCAGTCTGTACCTAGTCTCCCCTAAGAAGGGCTCCTGGAATGGCAGACCTGCGAAATTGACCTTGAATACAATCTTGGTTTTGGAAGCATCATAAGTCTGGCTGCCGGCATAAAGCCATGATTCAGAGGACGGATCGTAGACCTCCAGCTTGACCTCTTTCATGTTGCCTGCCAGGAGCTTCATGAACTGCACGCTGATGGTGTACATGTATACCTTGGATATCTCGCCCAGGAGCGGGTTTGTTATGTAAAGAGGCCCGTGGGTCGGGCTTATTGTGGCGTTCATGAAGCTCACCGGCTCAATGCTCGGGCCTTCGAAGATCTCTGAGGCCGACAATCCACTGCTAAATCTGTACTTTGCCGTTCCGTAATGCGATCCATCGATCACAACCTCCGGCCAGCAGAGGACTTGAGATGTGCCGTTGTAGGGAATAGTACCCTGAGAGATCCATTTGGTTGAGCCGGGCTCCTGCGTGAAAAGCTCCAAGTCATAATTTTTCAGATTGGATGTCACATTCACACAATAAGTGAATCCGGTGAAGATCGAGCCGTTGGCAGGTGTAACAGATGCCTGATCAAATTTAATTATTTCTTCTTTCTTTTTAACTTCTGCTTTCATTACCCTCATGTTCTGCTCTGGGAAAGAGATCTCGCCGCCTGTGATTTCAGGATGCAGGTAGCGCAGCGATAAGGTATGGTTTCCGGCGTTATCGACGCTAACGGGAATTGACCAGGTGTAAGCGTACCTCTGTCCACTCAGGAAGGTCACTATGCCCACCTCTGTGAAGTCCATCTTTGGGCCGTTGATGCTCAAGGCCACAGCGCCCGGCCCCAGGGGACTGTCTATGATTGCCTTTACCACCTGATAAATGGGGACCTCCTCAGTCACATAAATTATCGGAGTATAGTCCAGTGATACCAGTTCCGGTTTGCCTCCGCTGATAAACGGTCCCGAATATCCCTCGGATTCGAATCTCGCTCCGGCAAATCGGGCAACAAAACGATAGCTAGCCTGTTTTCCTTCCGCGTCGACGCATTTATACTTGAAGGGCCTGGCAGTGAGATTGACAAGGCTCTCGCCGCTCGTTGCCGTGCCGGAAGTTCGCTCCACCCACTCCTTACTGCATGGGTTATAGACCTCCAGTGCCACCTTCATTTCGACGCTGCTGCTTACAGCCACCGAGTAGGCATAGGTCTCATTCCATTTGCCTTTTACAGGCGACACGGTCGCATCGCCAAAGTTGATTGATATTGCTTTAACATCAATCGACTTTTCTGCCAGTCGCATTTCCGCTGCAAGACTGGAGTGCTTGTAGCTGATAGTATAATTGAAACTCTTGCCTATATCTGTCTCTTCGAAGGGCAGGCTCCAATCGTACCGATACCGATTGCCGCCCAGAGCTATTCCCTGGCTTGTCTCATCGATGCTCTTTTCCTGGCCATCCAGCCTGAGGACGGCCTGGCCCTGGCCGGCTCCATATTCCACTACAGCCTGAATGCTGCTGGAAGATTCGCTGCCCTCTGAGACATAGACCACTGGATCGCTATCCAGAGAGACGAGGACGGGTCTTGCTCCTTCGAAGGTCGGGCCCTGGTAGGGCTTTGAGGAGTAATCATTTCCGGCAAAGCTGGCCTTGAAACGATACTTAGCTCCTTCCTGCTGCATCTCTTTACATTCATAGCCAAAAGGTGAGAGGGTCCAATTTAACAATGACGATTCCGCTGTCGCTTTCTGGGCTCCTTTATCCGTCCATTCGCTGCTGCATGGGTCGTAGGTCTGGATACGGACTTCTAGAGGTACGATGGTGGTTTCGATCTTCAGGGAATATGTGTAGCTTTCGTTCCATAGACCCGTAGTTGGGGACACAAGTCCTTCGGAAAACTGCACGGAAAGCGGTGAGACTCTAATGAATTTGTCCTCGAAGGCATAACTGCCGCCTTCGAGCGTAGGGTGGACAAAGGATAATCCCAGGGTGTAGTTGTTATTGATATGGCGGTCGTCGAACTTAACCTGCCACTTGTACTGATACCGATTACCTCCCAGAGGCACTCCCTTCTCCGTCAAGTTCAGATCCTGATCCGGGCCCGACAGCATGAAATTCATATCTCCTGCACCCTTGGAGAAGGTAACTGTGGCAATTATATCCTGAGTGGTGCTCTCGCCGCCCCGCACATAAACGGTTGAGGGATATTGCAGGTCCAATTTGGGAATCTCTTCCACTATCTTGAAGCTGATGTTGGACTTTTCAGCTTGGTAATTCCAGTTTTCGTTCTTGTACACCACTTTGGCCTGGAAGGGCGCATTCTTGGCGAGCTGCACATCGCTGCGGTTGAAGAGGGCCGGGATATTATCATTGGTCCACTCGTAGACCAGGCTGTTGCCCCGCACAGCGGGCTCAGATGAGCTGTAAGAGATCTCGCCTTTCTGGGGGTGGCTGATTATCAGGCTGGCCACGCTACCGTCCGGGGTGCCGCCCACCATCCTGGCCCCGGCGTCCTTAACGTAAGCCTGAATGGTGAAGTTGGTATAATCTAATAGCTTAGGAATGGTGACTTTTTCCAGGGCAGGATTATAGGGCTGAAGGCTGACGTTGTATGGACCGTAGTTCAGAGGGTCAAGCTTGAGGTTGTTGTAGACCAGCTTGAAAGTGAAATCTCCGCCATTTCTGTAGCTGGATAGATCTTCAGCCACTGTGCAGGAATATGTGCTCTTTCCTGAGGGCTGGCAAGAAACGTCGGCTGTGATCCAGCTCCTGGAATCAGGGGTGCCCAGCGGGCCTGTAATCTCCAGATGGCATGTCGGCTTGGGGTTTAGCCCGTCCATGTCCTTGAATCCCGCTGAGACTGCGATCCCCTGGAAAAAATAAGGCTTCTTCTCGAAGCTGGGGGTGCCGGTTAATGTGGGTGGCTGGACGATGGGGCCTTTTATTCTGGCGGTTTTTGCGACCAGCTGACTGCCCGCATAAAAAATATATTCAAAGGTGGCATTGCTGGTGCTGGTTATGCCGAATCTATCCTTGAAGCTGTAGGGCCCGAAGAGGAAAGTGGTTTTGCTCAATCCCCTTTGGTCGGAGGATTCGGTGTGGATCAATTCGCCTTTGTCGTAGATATTCAGTTTCAAGCTGAATTTGGTGACGGCAATGACGCCCTTTTCGCGGTCCGCCTCTTCGCTCATCCATACCTGGGCAGAGTAGGTGAAATCCTCATAGCCATATTCCGGAGTTACCACGGCGCCTCTGATTTCATAGCCGCTCTGGGCCGCACATGGTGCGACAAGGGATAAAGCAGAAATTATGCTTACTAATACTAGCAATAGTGTGAGATTAAGTTGCTCTCTTCCTACTTTCTTGCATAGTGATAAGCCCCGATTTGATAATTCAGTGCGCATTTCTGCCTTTAGTCCACTCAACAGCTTCGACCCCCATGAAACCAAGAATATATTCTACTGCATGCATACCTACTTATAAAGTCTTTTTGCCCTTTTGGGATGGCGTATTCTCACCAAATTAAGATTGTGTTATCATCCAAAAAAAAGAAGAATGAATGCTATTTATCGGCCTATCAACTTTCCAGCACAGTGCTCGCTGCCTCGACTCCCGCGCCGCATGAGGCGATCTTCCCTTCCTTGACCAGGATCAGCTCCAAAGTCTGGATGGTTCGCAGGATGTCGCTGGAAGAGCACATGCCCATGGTGCCGATGCGAAAGATCTTGCCCTTGATGAGATCCTGTCCGCCGGATACTATTACGCCCTGTTTTTTCATGCCGCCACGTAGCTTGTCGTCCGTGACGCCCTCGGGCATCTTCATGGCGGTGACGGTATTGGAGTAGTGGGTGTGCTCATTCACCTGGGGGAACAGCTCGATGCCCAGCGCCTTAGCCGCGGAGCGAACCGACTGCGCCTGTTTGGCAGTTCTGGCCCGGCGGAGGGCAAAGCCCTCCTCGGCGGCCATGTGCAGGGACTCCTGCATGGCGAAGAACAGCGACACAGCCGGGGTAAACGGCGTCTGAGGCTGGCTCTTTCGCACGCTCTTCAGGTGCGCCTTCAGGTCGGAGTAGTAGCTGGCGCTCTTGGGCAGGAAACGCTCCTCCGCCCTGGGGGAAGTGGAGACCACGGCCAGTCCCGGTGGCACGGCCAGAGCCTTTTGCGAACCGGTGATGGCAATGTCTATGCCCCACTCGTCGGTAAAGAACTCGTTGCCGCCGATGGAGGATATGCCGTCTACGATAAAGACTGCATCATGCTTCCTGGCCAGCTTGCCTACCTCTTTGGCAGGGTTGGTGAGGCCCACCGAGGTCTCATTGTGAACCATAGCCACGGCCTTGGCGCCCCCTTCCAGCGCGGCCTCTACCCTGTCCAGGTCGAAGGGAGTGCCCCATTCGAACTTCACGGGAATGGCTTTGCCATAGCGCTCGCCAATCTCGGTGAACCGCTCTCCGAACTTGCCATTGGATATGGTTACGATCTTGTCGTCATGGCCGATGAGGCCGGCAACCGCGGCGTCCATGCCCACCGTGCCGCTACCGGTCATTACTACTATCTCGTTCTTGGTCTCGAAGAACTGCTTGAGAAGTTTGCAGCAGTCGCTGTAAATCACGCTAAAGTCACCGCTCCGGTGGCTGATCATAGGCTTGGACAGGGCGCGTAGAACGCGAGGCGCGACCTTGACCGGCCCTGGAATCATGAGCAAAGTATCCTCTATATCCATGAGATCCCTTCTTCTTTGCGCCTTTAGTTTCAGGCAGCCTATATAAAACTAGCTTTTATGCGCTGCGCCGTTGCCCAGCTATGCCTGGCGCAGGGTGGAAGACACCGGTTTTCCTTCACCCATTCGTTCAAAAAATTTAAGGTATCCTGATCGTGGGGATAGCCGCTGCCAATCTTGCAGTGCATGGCTTCTTCCAGCTCCCGCATGGATGCATCCCGCCGCACTTTGGCCAGGATGGAGGCAGCCGAGACGACGTGGTGACGCTGGTCGGCTTTGTGCTCGGCCACAAGGTCCATGGTGGTTTTGCTCGCGGCCTTCACTCGATCTCTGAACCTTTCTGCATTTACATCGGCGGCATCGAGAATAGCCCGGTCGGCATGCAGCTTTGCCACAACCGTTGAGAAGCTCCTCACCATGATATCGTTCATGGTCATAACAAGTCGAAGCTCATCGATGACCTGGGCCTTTACCTCCAGGATATATTGGTCGGTGGCAATCCCGTTGATCTTTCTGGCCAGTATCTCTCTTTTCGCCGGCGCGAGAAGCTTGGAGTCCTTGACCCCAAAGCCCGCCAGGTCGAAGAGCCTATCCTCCTCGATTACCAGGCCGGCCACGAACATGGAGCCGATGACGGGGCCTTTTCCAGCTTCGTCTGCGCCCAGAAGTAACATAAGGCCGCACTAGCACTTTCAGATACATTAAGTAAGCGACAGTAAGCGACCAGGTCCAGATGCGCCCGAAAAAACCCAGACTGCAAAGAGCTGTCTCCAGCCAACGGCGCGGCGAGATGATTTGCGCGCCCGGCAAGATCACGATGTTAGATGAGTGGATTTTAGCATGGGATGGACTTATTTTGCTGGAAAAATGCATAACGCCTCTTTTTCTTCTCACCAGAACTGCGCCTTTTTGTACGCAAGCTTTATAAGCTAGAGTAAAGTCATTGAGTATATCCCAAATGCAGCGGGGTAGGGTAGTCAGGATATCCCGACGGGCTCATAACCCGTAGATCAGTAGTTCAAATCTACTCCCCGCTATAATTTTACCAAAATAAAAATATGACCCATTCGAGCTTTTAGATTCTATTTTTCTGCGATACTTGCCGGATGGAGGAGTGAGGCCCTGCCAGCCGCATGCCCACAGGATCTTTGAAGGTGGACATTAGATCAGTTCACGCTGGAAGCGGAGATATACAAAATGACTACTTTTGGATTCATCGGCACCGGTCATCTGGGAAGCATGCTGGTCAAGCAGTTCGTGGAGACGGGGGCCATCGAAGCAGAAGAGATCCTGGCCAGCAACCGGACAGCGGAGAAGGTGGAGCGGCTGGCTGAGGCTACCGGCATCCGCTCGGCGAGCAATCGCGTTGTGGCAGAGCGTTCCGATGTGATCTTCATCTGCGTTCGGCCTCTGGAGGTCAGGGACGTACTCAGCGACGTCGCCTACCTGCTCAATTCCCAGAAGCTAGTCGTCTCAGTGGCCGGGGATGTGTCGCTGGAAAAACTGCAGGGCCTTTGCCCGGCCCGCCTGGCCCGCGCCTTTCCCAGCATGGCCTCTCTGAAGCTGCAGGGCGTGACTCTGCTCGTTTTCGGGGATAATACAACTGCACAAGACCAGCGGCTTATTGCCGGCCTTTTTAATGCCATCGGCCAGGCTGTAGAGGTCGAGGAGAAGGACTTTGCCGTGCTGGCCGACCTTACCAGCTCCGCTCCCGGCTACTTCGCAGCCCTCATGCGCGAGTTCGTGCTGGCTGCGGAAAGAAGGGAGATCTCGCCGGAGCTGGCGGAACGCCTGGTCAAGCAGACCCTGCTCGGCACGGCCCTGCTCTTGGAGGAGGAGAGCTTTGCCGGGCTGATCGAGAGCGTGGCCACGAAGGGAGGGATCACGGAGGCGGGAGTGAAGGTCATCCAGCGCGAGGCGCCCGGCATGTTCGACCAGCTTTTCCAGGCTACAAAGGCCCGGCACGAGCTGGTATTGAAGAAAATAGATCTCATTCGAAAGGTTTAAATATTTAGCCCATCACTAACCACAAGTTAGTATTATCATGTAAGCAATGCTCAAATAGCAATCAATCTCAGAATAACTGACTAAAAAATTACTTAAGCTTAACATGTACATATACCTTGGAGGATTTTGATGGCAGGAGAAATCACACTCAAAGTCATAGAAGCGCGTCCCACTGATGTCGGACGTGGCATCGCTCGCATAGATCCGGCCGTATTTGGCGAGATGGGCTGGCAGGCCGGAGACGTGGTCAGCATTCATGGAAAGAAGAAGACTGCGGCACTGCTCTGGCCCGGCTATCCCGAGGACATGGGAACGGGCATCGTGCGCCTGGACGGCAATACCCGTCGGAACGCGGGGGCAAGCATAGATGACAAGGTGCCTGTGAAGATCGCCCAGGCGGCAGCAGCCGAATCGGTGACTTTTGCCCCCACCGTACCCCTGCGCATTACCGGCGCTGAGGCCTATCTGCAAAGATACATGGAAGGGCGGGTCATCACCCGAGGTGACATCATTGAGATCCCTGTCATGGGCAGAAAGATCGAGCTCATGGCCACGCGCGTCTCTCCCTCCCGAGAAGCGGCCGTGATCGGTGACAAGACCAGGATCGAAATGTCGGATAAGCCCGCCAAGGAAGAGAAAAAGGGGCCCCACATCAGCTACGAGGACATCGGCGGACTGTCTGCCGAGATCAAGAAGGTGCGGGAGATGATTGAGTTGCCCATGAAGCACCCGGAGCTCTTCGAGCGGCTGGGCGTGGAAGCGCCCAAAGGGGTCTTGCTCTATGGCCCGCCCGGCACCGGCAAGACATTGCTCGCCAAGGCTCTGGCCTCCGAGACCAATGCTCACTTCGAGACTTTGAGCGGCCCGGAGATCATGTCCAAGTACTACGGCGAGTCCGAGGAGAAGCTGCGTAGTCTCTTCAAGACGGCTGAGGAGCAGGCGCCTTCCATCATCCTCATCGATGAGATCGACTCCATCGCTCCCAAGAGAGAAGAGGTGACGGGCGAGGTAGAGCGGCGCGTAGTGGCTCAGATGCTGGCCCTCATGGACGGTATGGAGACACGCGGCAAAGTAGTGGTCATCGGTGCGACCAACCGGCCAGACTCCCTGGACCCGGCGCTGCGTAGGCCCGGCAGATTCGACCGGGAGATTGAAATCGGCGTTCCCAATCGTCAATCCCGTCTGGAGGTCTTGCAGATCCACACCCGCAATATGCCTCTCGCCAAGGACGTGAACCAGGAGAAACTGGCTGATGTGACGCACGGCTTTGTGGGCGCTGATCTTGCGGCACTAGCACGCGAGGCAGGCATGCGCGCCATCCGACGAGTTTTGCCTGAAATCGACCTGGAGGTTGAATCCATACCAGCCGAGACCCTGAATAAGATCGAGGTCAACAATGACGACTTCCTGGAGGCGCTCCGCGAGATGGAGCCTTCCGCCATGCGTGAGGTCATGGTGGAGTCGCCCAATGTGCACTGGGATGATATCGGCGGTCTCTCCGATGTCAAGCAGCAGCTCATCGAGTCCGTGGAGTGGCCACTGACCTATGCCAAGCTCTTCACTCACATGGATGCCAAGGCCCCCAAGGGCATACTGCTCTACGGCCCGCCCGGCACGGGCAAGACCATGCTGGCCAAGGCGGTAGCAACCGAGAGCCAGGCCAACTTCATCAGCATCAAGGGCCCGGAGTTTCTCAGCAAGTGGGTGGGCGAGTCCGAGAAGGCGGTGCGTGAGACCTTCAGGAAGGCCCGGCAGGCTGCCCCCTCCGTGATCTTCCTGGATGAGATCGACTCCATAGCCCCGGCCCGGGGCGGATCGACCAGCGATTCGCACGTCACGGAGCGCGTCATATCGCAGATCCTGACTGAACTTGACGGCCTTGAGTCTCTGAACAGCGTCATGGTAATTGCCGCCACCAACCGACCGGACATCATCGATTCGGCGCTCCTCCGACCGGGACGCTTTGACCGGCTCATCGAGATCGGTCTGCCGGATGAGCTGGCCCGCCGGGAGATCCTGAAGATCCACACCGCCAAAAAGCCCCTGGCCGATGATGTCAAGATCGAGGATCTGGCTAAGAGGACCGCGGAGTTCTCCGGAGCCGACCTGGGTGCATTGGTAGGCGAGGCGGTAATGCTCGCCATCCGGGAGTGTGTCTTGGGCGGAAAGGCGAAGGTTGATGCGCAGTTCTGCGAGTATAAACTGGAAAACAAGCACTTTGAAGCGGCATTGAAGACGGTCAAGCCCACCGCCTCCGATGCGGACATCTACAAGAGGTTTGCCTGAGCTAAGGCATTGGCCGGGGATAATTCTGGCCAGAGGCCGACATTTCCGGCCTCCTGCCTTAATTTATTTTTTTTTTCTATTATTATAATATTAACCACGAAGCGCTCAAAGCTCACAAAGGGCAACTCTTTTACTCCAAGATGTCCTTCCCACTGCCATGCCATCCCTTTCCATCCATGCCGGCGGCCTGCAGCTTAATAATCCGATCCTGCTGGCGGCGGGCATCCTGGGCACCACCGGTGCCTCTCTCTGTCGTGCCGCCCGGGCAGGCGCAGGCGGCGTGGTCACCAAATCCGTGGGATCCTTGCCGCGGGAGGGCCACCCTGGTCCCACCATTGTACACGTGGACGGTGGCCTTCTCAATGCCATGGGCCTGCCCAATCCTTCCTACAAATACTTTCAGGACGAGATCGATACAGCTCGCAAAGGCGGGGTGCCTGTCATCGCCAGCATATTCGGATCTTTTGCCGCAGAGTTCGCCCAGATCGCTCGCAGCCTGAAGGCAGACGCCTTCGAGCTGAACCTCTCCTGCCCCCATGCCGAGAAGTATGGCAGCGAACTGGGCCGTTATCCCGATCTGGTGGAATCCGTCACTGGGGCCGTGAAGGCTGCAGCAGATGTGCCGGTCTGGGTCAAGCTGACTCCGAACACGGCCGATATCCTGGAGCTGGGCCTGGCGGCGCAGCGGGGCGGGGCCGACGCCATAGTAGCCATAAACACTCTCAAGGCCATGGCCATTGATATCGAGACCGGTTACCCCATCTTGGGCAATCGCTTTGGCGGCCTGTCCGGTTCGGCCATCAAACCGGTGGCCGTGCGCTGTGTCTACGAGCTGGCCGGGCGCCTGGAGATTCCGGTGATTGGCGTGGGTGGAGTATCTACCTGGGAGGACGCCGTGGAGATGATCATGGCCGGAGCCTCGGCGGTGCAGGTAGGAACAGCTCTTCTCAGGGGCTACGGGGTCTTCGAGGAGATCACAACCGGCCTGTCCCGCTACCTGGAGAGAAAATCGTTGACACTTGAAGAGCTATGCGGCCTGGCAGGGAGGAGACGCTCATGAAACCCATAAACTGCATCATAGAAGAAGTGCGCTCGGAGGCTCCTCTGATCAGGACCTTTTGGCTGGATAGAAACCTTGACCCGGCACCAGGGCAGTACGTCATGGTCTGGATCAGAGGCGTGGATGAGATTCCCATGAGCTTCTCGGGCCCTGATACCATAACGGTGCAGTCGGTAGGCGAGGCTTCAGCCGCGCTCTTTAGCTTGGGCAGAGGAAGCACCGTCGGCCTGCGCGGCCCTCTGGGCAATGGCTTTGTCCTGCGGGGCAAGAGAATTCTGCTCATGGGCGGCGGCGTGGGCACTGCGCCGCTGGCTTTTTTGGGGGAGCAGGCCAAAAGCGCAGGGATGAAGGTCGCCTCCTTGCTCGGCTTCCGCTGCAAAGAAGACCTCATCTTCCGGGATCGATTTGAGGCTCTGGGAGATACAATTATCACCACCGATGACGGCTCCCTGGGCATACACGGCCGCGTTGCATCCGGGCTTAAAGAGCTAAACTTATTCGAGTACGATCAGATCTATCTTTGCGGCCCGGAGATGATGATGTGGGACATAATTTCCCGAACCCAGGAGCACGCCAAAAAGACCCAGGCCTGCATCAATCGCTACTTCAAGTGCGCGGCAGGCATCTGCGGATCCTGCTGCCTGGACCCGGATGGCCTGCGGGTCTGTGTGGAAGGGCCGGTCGTAATGGCCGACCGATTGCTGGAGAGCGAGTTTGGGCGATACCGGCGAGGCCCCACCGGTGGCAAGGGTCCATGCAAAGGATAGTTGACTTGCGAATACGATCACCACAAAGGCACAAAGACGACTTAATAATATTTGGCTTGGAGAGATGGTTAAAAATGATAGTTCGATTCATGCTTGATGGCATAGTTCGGGGAGGATCGTACAGCAAAGAGAATGGCATAATCTCCAGGGGAGAGGTGCTAAGATTGGACGAAGTATTCCTTCTGCCTCCCTGCCAGCCGACGAAGATCGTCTGCGTGGGCTTAAATTACGTAAAGCATGCAGAGGAACTGAAGATGCCGCTTCCCGAGGAGCCCATTCTCTTCTTAAAGCCCCCTTCTGCCATCCTGGACCCGGATGGGCATATCGTCTATCCTGCTTCCAGCAGCCAGGTGGACTACGAAGGCGAGCTGGCGGTAGTTATTGGAAAGCGCTGCAAAAATATCCAGGCAGAAGAGGCGGAGAAGTACATCCTGGGCTACACCTGCTTCAACGATGTGACGGCCCGTGATTTGCAGCGCAAGGATGGCCAGTGGACGCGCGCCAAGAGCTTCGACACCTTTGCCCCCTTCGGCCCCTGGATCGCCAAAATCGATCCCTCGGACGCAGATATTGAGACACGCGTCAACGGAAAGACGGTGCAGAAGTCGAACACCTCAGACCTGATATTCGACGTGCCGAAATTGGTGCAGTTCATAAGCGGCGTCATGACTCTTGAGCCGGGTGATGTGATTGCCACGGGCACGCCCCCAGGAGTGGGGCCGCTGCAAAAAGGAGATGCGGTGGAAGTAGCGATCGAGGGGATTGGAGTTCTGAGGAACTTTGTAGTGTAGCAAGATTGAGGAAACAACCAAATAGCTTGACGATAGATACCAAGGATGACTATGAAGCTGAAAGTTAAGATTACCGGTCCTAAAGTGCATGATGTAGGCTACAGATACTTTCTGATGAGCAACGCCATAGACTTGGGTCTTAAGGGCTTTCACGCTCGCAATAGGACGGGCGAGAAGGGGCCGGAGGTAACAGCCCTGGTCGAAGGCGATGAAGAAACAATCGCAGATTTTAAGAAGCTGGTAGAGACCCAAAAACCTGACCATTCCCAAGTATCGAGCATTGTCTTTGAGGACTATGAGGGCGATATTATGAGGACCAGCGAGTATGCCTATGTTTGCACAACTATACAGCTAAACAAGGCAATCCCGCTACTCCTGGATATGAGAGACAATCTCAAAGAGATGACGGGTGATCTGAAAGAGTTGAAGGGTGATATGAAAGCAGTGCGGAAGAATACCGATATCATCCCTCAAATCGGGGAAGACATCAAGGCCGTGAAAGCGAATATGAGTGAGGTCACGGAAGAGATCAAAGGCATGAGGGAAGACATTCAACCAGGATATGCCAGGCAAATGCAGGCCGATGTCAGAGCGATAAAGGAACGACTGGGGATGCAGTGAGCTTGCCGCGAATCCAGAAAGAGGCCAGGGCTAATAGTTGGTGGCAATTCTGGAAGATGGGGATCGTACAGCGCTCGATAATGGCATAATCTCCAGGAGCTGAAGATGTCCCTTCTCGAGGAGACCATTCTCTTCTTAAAGCCCCCGTCTGCCATTCTGGACCCGGACGGGCATATCATCTATCCCTCCTCCAGTCGGCAGGTGGACTACGAAGGCGAGCTGGCGGTAGTAATATGGCCTTTCTCTGCCAGCATGTTTGTCACAAACCTTGGATCCGCAACTTTGGTTTTGGCTCTTTCCGTCATCAATTGACTTAAGAAATTGATTGCGACAGGATATTATCATAATATTCAATCCACCTTAACCGGAGAAAGATTCGATGGTGGTGAAAGGTCGAATCTTAATTGTTCTGCAATTTGATCAATGTTTTCTGGCGGCAGAACGCGGTTAAGATATGCTATTAGATCCTCTTGCCTGGGTTGTCCAAAAACCATACGATAAACTGCAAGAGAACGATGCAGCTCGTTGAGGTGCTCTAGGTCTTTGCTCAAGGGAAGAGCAGGCACATATCTCTCAATTTTGGCCTTCCCGTCATATATCCAGAAAGGAACTAGATCTCCAGTTCCTTTCGCACGATCATGCACGCCAGCTTTAAAAAGCGTCTCCCATGGATCGCTATCATCTGCATTGAGCTTGGAGATGCCATAATACATTGCTAGGTTTTTTCTTATAGCATGGCCTTTGTACCTGTGAATTCTCCCCTCACGCTGTTCAAGATCCACAGGATTTGCAGGCAAATTCCAGTGAACAATGGCGTGACAGTAAGGATGAAAGTCCAATCCTTCTTGCCCTACAGAAGTAGTTATCAGTACAAACGGCCAAAAAGGCGAGTTGAAAGCACAACGAACTTGAGCGGATCTCGCTATTATCTTTCCATCGTCGCTTTGTTCATCCGCAAGGCGTAGAGCGAATTGAGTTCTCATTTTATGCGGCATTAGGCTTATTTTTTTTGACGTTGAATCGAGGCGAATCTCTTCGATGTTGAGACTGGCCGTACGAAGGGTTAGCGCTTCTCTGATTGCAGAGGCAATACCGCATGCAATTTTTTTGCGGGGTTGATTGAATAAGCCCTCGTATTCAAGTAAGAAATGGGCATACTCATCCAGCGTTGCCTGGAGGCATCCTTTTAGGCAATAATCCAAAACCATGCGCCAATATGGCAGTTCTTTTTGTGCCTCGTTTGAATTTAGGCCACGAATGAGGTATGTTGCCGCGGGCAAATTGAAGAGATGGCGAAATGCAAAGGAGATCTGAGAAGCAGAATTCCAAATATCTACAGGGGACAGATCTAAGCCTCCTGTCACGCGGGCTAATGCTCGCAGAGAGGCTACGCCCGGTCCTGCCAGAGCCATTTTGGCAAGTACCTCTGATAAATCATGCGGCGGCCGCCCCATATTTTGATGATCATCAATGAGCTTTTTAGCTTCTGAGACATGTGCATGCCATTGAGAGGTTTCCTCTTCCTCCTGTTCAGCTAAATCCTCTCCGCTCCACACTTCCGCGAGATTAATTTGATTAAATATATTTTTAATATTTTCAGAATCGTTAGATAGATCCAATAGAATTGGAGCCGCCCAGTACCAATTCTCATCTTCAGGCCCTTTCTTTGTGACATTTTTAATCAAAGGAGCCAGCAGCTCTTCGATTTGCTTTTTAGCTTTTTTTTGTGTTTCATTCATTGATATGAGCCCGTTTTTATCGTTATTCGGTGCCGATATGCAGATGGAAAGAGGGTCGCATGCTTTGGGAAGTGCAAGACTCGGATAAATTAAACCAAAGACATGCATTCCTATCAGCCTTTTCTCTTTGTCGCTGCTGCGAGCAAATCTTAGCAGAGGACTGAAGCTCTTCTTTGCTTCGAGGGTGTTTTTCACTTTGGGATCAAAAGACTTCATCATTTGTCTTTCAGCTTCGTAGCTTATCATGCTTGCAGCCATTTTAGGGACGACTCGCCAGGATGAGAAAACGAGCCGCTTCGTGAATTCTCTTAGATTTAGATCAGAGAAAGGCGCTTCCATTTTATAATATGGAAGTGCAGGCGGAACCCATAATAGCCTCCAAGCGCCATTATCAATCAATTCGGCGATCTGGCTTCTAAGTCTGAAATTTGCCGAATCAATTTCTTTGTATCGGGCTATGTCATTCCATGGAAGAAGCAGGCCATCGGATGAGGCCATTTCCTGTGATAGTATTTTGCATTTCGATGATTTTTTGCATGCCGAAATGAAAGCTTGTTTTAGCTTATAATTTTCCATGAAGTTCAATAGATATGGGGAAGACTTCCAATATTCAAGGACATCATCCATCTCTAGAATGCTCGATATTTTCTGCAATTTACAATATGTGAGAAGGTCCTTTGAATCGAGCTTGACGTTGGGACTTAGCTTTTCAACTAACATCCCGTTTCGATCTTTTGAGACTGCAAGGCGTTCATTTCTAACCATAATTCTGCGAAAATGTGCTTCCAATTCACCTTTGATGCTGAGCAATCGATTGAAATCCCCATTTGCTATGTGGAATAATTCATATCGATAGTCTTTGAGGAGTTTTTCGCAAGCGCGCGTATCTTCTTGATCCTGCTGCAAGAATCCAAGTGTATTAAGAAAATCCTTATAATTAGAGATGAATTGATCTTATCAAATTGAAGAATACGACGAACCAATATCATATTAATTCTAAGGGCTAAGTTCACACTTCATCTCCAAGGTCGGAAAATGATTTTATGAATAAAATGCAATCCCAAAGGCAAGCGCCCCCAGACCGCTGGCCCGACCCGCCTCCCGGCCCCCTTGGCACGATCGCTCGTCAGGCAAGCCAGCCCCGACCGGACAGCATCGCAGCAAGCCCGGACGGCCCGGCCCACGGGCGACGGCCACGAGCGCGAGCCCGAGGCGAGGATGCGGCACGGTCGATGGGCTGCCCGGGCGCTGCTGCCGTAAGTCGTCGGATCACAAAGATGAAGACTGCAATGAGAGTTCTTTTTTGGTCGTTTGGTTTATGATTGCTTAATCATTTCTATCAAGGAATCCTCTGAAATCCCATTCCAGATGGATACCTGAGACAAAATATCGTTCAATGTACCCTTCGCCAGCTCGTCATGCAATGGAACAGTGATATTATGATCTCCTGCGGCAGTTAGCTTTCTCAGCCTAACGTGACTTCCTCTCTGGCGAATGACTTCATAGCCCAGTCGAACGAGCACTTTGAGAAGCTTCTCGCCGCTAACAACCGGACGCTTTCGCAAGAGGATGCACCTCAAATTCAGAAATCGATAAGATCTTCAGCTCTTCACCTGATTCAAGAATATCTTCAAAATGCAGACTAGTTGCCTCTTTTATATTTTCAGTTAGCTCATCAAGGGTTTTTCCTTGTGTGAATATACCGACACTTATTCCACGAGCGCACCAGTTCTCTCCATCAAAGTAAACCTCAAACTTCACAAGCAACCAAACCACCGCTTCCTTCTGCTAAGATTATTGCTACTGCTTAATATTTGTATGCTCCGGGGACTGGATTTGATGGACCGTAGAATTCCGGTAAGCTCGACTCCAACTCATCCTGACATCAGGCCCAACCGGCCTCCCGGCCCCCAGGCCTCAACCCCACGCGGGAACGCGCGTGCCCATGCGGGAGCCAGCACGCGCCCCACTTGGCGGCTCAGCCGGGACTTCTACTTGCGGTATTCCTCTTTTCTGCCCTAGCATCAGCACGGCAGGGTTGACTAAAGTCAGCTATAATGCAAACTTTTAAGACATCAGGCGGAATGAGCATGACGGCAGGGATGATATGCTGGGAGCAATGATAGCATTTGGCGCAAACCATCGACGACAAAGGCCCGATCGTCTTTATCTCAGCCTGAATACTCGCCACTTACTTTAGGAGGATTTGAATTGTCTACCAAATTAGTGCCGTCTCTTTGCCCCTATTGTGCAGTAGGTTGCGGTATGTACCTTGCAGTCGAGAAGGGCATTGCTACTGGCATTGAGTATATGACCGACCACCCCGCATGTGAGGGTGCCCTCTGCCCCAAGGGCAATGCCGTCCTGGAGGTCTTGAATCATGAGGAGAGGCTCAAGTATCCCCTGAAAAGAGTGGGCGAGGATTTTGTGAGGATCTCCTGGGAGGAAGCCCTGGATCTGGTAGCCTGTGGCCTGTCCCGCAATATCAAGAAGCACGGGCCTAAATCCCTGGGATTTTTGGCCTCATCCCGCTGCAATAACGAAGAGAACTACCTGATGCAAAAGCTCTCCCGTCTTCTGGGCTCGCCCCATGTGGACAACTGCGCCCGCCTCTGCCATTCGCCTACTGTGGTAGGTCTTGGTGCGGTTCTGGGAACGGGAGCTATGACCAACAATCTCATCGACCTGCAAAACTCCAAATGCATCTTTGCCATAGGCACAAACTTCGCCGAGGCTCACCCCATCGTCGCCCGCTGGGTGCAAGAAGCCAAAGACAACGGAGCAACTGTGATCGTTGCCGATCCGCGCATCACCTCCACCACCTGGATGGCGGATCTGCACCTGCAGATCAATCCCGGCAGCGACATAGATCTGCAAAGAGGCATGATGAAGGTGATAGTGGAGGAGGGGCTGACCGATAAGAAGTTCATCGAGGAGAGAACGGAGGGCTTTGCAGAGCTCCTTGCTAACCTCAGAGACTTTTCCCTGGAGAAGGCGGCAGAGCTGACTGGGGTCCCGGCGGGGCTGATCGTCCGGGCGGCGCGCGCCTATGCCCGGTCCCCTGCATCCTCTCTGCTCTACTCCATGGGCATAACTCAGCATGTCTGCGGTACAGATAATGTGAAGGCCTGCGCCACCATAGCTTTGATCTGCGGCCAAATAGGCAGACCGGGCGCTGGAGTGTGGCCCATGCGCGGACAGAACAACGTTCAGGGAAATTGCGATATGGGCGGCATGGTTGAGTATTATCCAGGCTACAGGAGTACCTCAGATCCGAAGTCCGTGGAGTTTTTCAAAGCGGCCTGGCATGTCGATGATCTGCCCCTGGGACCTGGGCTGACCTCAACGGAGATGACACAGGCTGCGCTGGAAGGCGACATAAAGGCAATGTACATCATCGGAGAAGATCCCGTCGTCTGCGATGCCAATACCAATAAGACCAAAGCTGCTCTGGACAGCCTGGATTTTCTCGTGGTGCAGGAGATCTTCATGACGGACACGGCCAAGATGGCCGATCTCGTCCTGCCGGCTGCCGCCTGGGCAGAGAAGGACGGCAGCTACACCTCCATGGAGAGGCGGGTGCAGTGGATCGACCGGGCTGTTCCCCCTGTGGGCGAAGCTCGAGAGGGGGTGTGGATCATCAATGAGATCGGCAAGAGGATGGGGCTCGATCTCAATGGTGGCAGCGCCGCAGATGTGCTGGAGGAGATCAACCGGACTGTGCCGCAGTATGGTGGTATGACCCGAGAGAGGATCGCCAAGATCGGAGGCCTGCGCTGGCCCTGCCCGGATGATAGGCATCCAGGAACGGACATTTTGCACCGGGAGAGATTCTCCACCCCCAGCGGAAAGGCAAATATCGCCTCTGTAGAGAACAGGCCGGCAGACGAGCAGACCAGCCCGGAATATCCCCTACTGCTCAGCACCGGTAGGATTGCGGTTCACTACAACAGCGGCTCCATGACGCGTCGCTGTCCTTCGCTGCTGGAAAGAGACTTTGAGCTCTACGTTGAGATCAATCCAACGGACGCAGCCCTGCTGAAGGTGGGCCACGGAGATCTGGTAAAGGTGAAAACGCTTCGGGGAGAGACACAGGCTCGGGCAAGGGTGACGGAGAAGGTAAAGCCGGGCATGGTCTTCATGCCCTTCCACTGGCAGGGGACCAACATCATCACCTCCGATGCCCTGGATCCGGTGGCCAAGATCCCGGGTAACTATTCAGCCACCCAGTCAAAACCCTATTTTTCGTCCGATACTCCATGAATCATAATGTGCGATATTTGACCAAAAATTTAAAATATTAATAATAATCCTATACGCGTTATAATGGAGGGGCGCAAATCTCATCAAATCCTAACGACAGTTATCAATCCAGATAATTCCCTCTCGTCTTCACAATCAAGTACATCCCTTCCTTTGAGTCGCGAAGACATTTTACAGATCTATGATAAAGG
>JANYKI010000005.1 GCA_025361645.1 Methanothrix sp. | reverse complement strand
AAGTGCCAAATACAATTTCATTTTAAAAGAAGCAGCGGTTGATCGATATGAGTTAACGCAAAAAACGGCGAGGGTTCACTTCATCCCCAACCTGAAGGTTGGGGTATTCGTGACCCTCCGCACTCCCGATGTAATAAAGTATCCACGGAAGATCAAGCGGCAGTACTTAAAGCGATAGATTTGACAAATTGCACAAAGCAAGATTTCAAATTTATAAATGCTATGGATTATTTAGATGATTATGCCGCAAAGAAACGAAGTCAAGAAGATAGGGCATTGATTATGCAAGATATAAGAATTTGGCAGAATCATTATGATGAATTTTTGCGTTCCCAGCCAGGAGGTCAGCATAGTCTCACATCACTCCTGGCTCAAATCGCATTGGGAACAACTCAACAGCCACGACAAGAGGGGCTAGCCTTACTCACGGTCCACTCATCAAAGGGAATGGAATTTGATGTGGTAGTTATAATGGGAATGACCGAAGGAACGTTCCCAGATTACAGGGCGAAGCATGCTGCATTAGTGGAAGAGAAACGCAATGCATTTGTTGCAGTTACGCGTTCAAAACGGCTTATATGTTTTTCATATCCTAAAACGAAAATGATGCCATGGGGAGATGTCTGGCAACAAAAGCCCTCACGATATCTGTCAGACATTGGTATAATTAGAAAATCATAAAACCACGACAATTTGGGAGATAAATACAATACGAGTACTGGCCTTGAGATGAAGCTGCTAAATGGCATCGAATCGAAGTCATTTATCCGTCACAGAATGATTGCAGTCTCCCTCCGCAGACATGCCAACCAGCTATCGCTTCAAGTTCAAGCCATTTGGCGAGCGCAACAAGGCCCTGCGGATCTGGAACAGGGAATCTGCAGCCTTTCGTGTTCAAGCTGAATCAATTTCTGAAAGCGTGCTCCTGTGCTGAAGAGCTCCATGCATATGCATGCTAGAGACTCCGAGAGTGAGTATCTTCCGCAAGGAGGGCCGGGCGGAGGAGGCAGAGCGGTTTGAGGGGCAGGTTTCTCGCCTCATCCTCTCGCCCCCGGTCCTTCCTAACTCTTTGGCCTCGATCAGGGTGAAGTGCAGCCATCCCCGAAATCGAGGGAGTCTTCCCGCCGTTCATCCTCCAGGCAACTGCCCTGGCATCTGCCATACAAGAATGCCCGCCCCGACAACCTCGCAGCAGGCCCAACCGGCCTGCTGCCCAAGGATGCGAGCGCCTGCCAGGCAAGCCAGCCCGCTCTGACGACATCGCCACAAGCCCGGACCGCCCGAACCACGAGCGGCGACCTAGGAGCGAGAGACGCGGACCCCAGCAAAGGAAGAGACATGCCCGACAGGCTGCCGGGCGCTGCTCCCTGCGGCCTACAAGGATCGTCAAGCCGGAAACGGCCCCGAAACCTCTGCCAAAAAAGTCTCTGTGCGTCCTCCGTGCGCTCTGTGCCTCTGTGGTGAGATCGTTAGTTGTCTGGTTATAATTATCTGCTAATATTAATAGTAAACCGAAGGCATTGCTTTCTCAAAATACAGCGCCAGAAAAGTTGCCCATCCATCAGGCAAGCGCCCCCTGGTCCTACGGCCCGACCGGCCTCCTGTGCGCCCGAGCACGAGCGCTTACCAGGTAAGCCAGCACGTTCAGACGACAGCACCGCAAGCCCGGACGGCCCGGCCCACGGCGGCGGACCCAGGAGCGTGAGCCACGGACCCCGGCAAAGGAGGCGACATGCCCGACAGGCTACCGGGCGCGGCTGCCGGTCCAAAGGAGCGAGATTCCCCCTGAATTGTCCAAGAGCAGGGAAGCCTGCAATTACGATATGCGTGTGTCCTGGATATACATTAGTCGCCTCTTTCAAAATGCTAATTGCGTCATCAATCGCCAAATCGTTATCTTATTCTTTTTGGGCAACGATGATGATAGAGTAAGAGCCGTCCACATCCTCGACCGTGGGATAGGCCGCGACGTAAGAGAGCCATCGCATCATTTCCGGTGAATGCATGCTTGGCTCATCACCGAGCTTTAGCGAGATTCGTTTGGCATTGGAAAGCTGTTGCTCTCTTCGAAAGAGCGCTTTGGACCAGGACTGGCCCAGCCGGTAGATCACCTGCATTTCGCTTTGTGCCACCAGCCGGGAGAGCGAGGCAAAATTAAACCATTGTTTGTGGGACTTGTTCCTGGGAAGACCACTACTGTCGCCCGACTCGGAAAGGACATTGGGGACCGAGCAGATAAAAAAACCACCCGGCTGCAGGATTTTGGAGAACTGGGCTACGGCTTGAAAGGTATCAAGCAAGTGCTCCAGGGTCTCGAAGCTGACCACAGCCGCAGCGCTGCCCTCTTCTATTTCGGGAGACAACTCTTCCTCATCCAGGTCTTTATGGAGAAAATGCAGGTTTGGCATTTTATGCCTCTGGCGGGCCGATTCCATCAGAGTCCGATTCTTGTCAACGCCAATAACCTTCCCTGCCACACTGCATAGCTCCCCAGCTCCGTATCCCAGGCCGCAGGAGATATCAGCCACAAGATCCGGCTTATGCGATCTTAAAAAATCAGTGGCAAAGAGGTAGCGACCCAGGTACTCGGCTTTGCGCCAGAGGTTGGAGTCGTTGGCATCAAAAGGATCTATCTGATCAAGACCGCTTCCGCTATACGCCGAATATGAGGACATACGATCATTATTTATTGATTGAGCCTAAAAAACGTTTTCATGAAAGTTCTTGCAATAAACGGCAGCCCTCACATGGATGAGGGAAATACGGCTATGATCCTCAATCCCTTCCTTGATGGTATGAAGGAAGCAGGCAGCGAAGTGGAAGTTTTCTACACCAGGAAGCTGAAGATCGGAGCCTGCAATGGAGACATGAGCTGCTGGTTTGTAAATCCCGGGGTTTGCGGCCAGAAGGATGACATGCAGATGCTTTTGCCAAAGATTAAAGAAGCGGATGTCATCGTCTGGGCCAGCCCGGTTTACTATGCAGGCGTGACCGGTCCCCTGAAAAACCTGATGGACAGGCAACTGCCCAATCATGTGCAGGGAGGCCTGAGTGCAAAGAAGCAGATGATCGTTCTCGTTTCCACCTGCGATGCCTGGGAGCTGTCCATGTTCGACCCAATGCTCATGCAGATGAAGGCCATCTACACCAGGCCGGATGGCAGTTGTGACTTCGCGGGAGCTTTGCTGCGCCCCATGGCAGAAGGTGTGAAGGAGATGGTAAAGGCGGGGGAGACGGGATTGGTGGACGGAATTTTCCGGGCTGCCAGAGAAGCAGGTCGCCAGCTAGTGAAAGAGGGCATGATCTCCGAGGAGCTGCAAAAACAGGTGAGCCGGGAGCTGATGCCTCGCGATGCCTACTACAAAGCCGCCCAGATGATGATGGAGCAGGCGCAAAAAGCCATGAAAAAATAGAAAGGACGGAACTGAAAAACCTTTTTCTTCAGCTCTTTTTGGGACGGACCACCATCACGGGGCTTAATGCCTGACGGGCCACATCAAAGGTAGTGCTTCCTACGCGAATCTGCCGGCTCCAGCTCTTACCCACAGAGCCCATCATAATCAGGGAGACATCCTGGCTTTTGGCCAAATTCAGGATCTCCTCTGCGGGGGCGCCCATTAGGACATGCACAGTGATCTTTCTGCCCTGGCCTGCCAACTCAACACGTAGCAGGTTCAGCCTCTTTGCCGCCTCATCGAAATCCGTCTCTTTGGCAATCACATGCACCAGCAAGATCTCCCGGACGCCCACCAGATCCCTGGCCAGAGATATTGCCTGCTGCCCTGCATCGGAGAAGTCAGAGGTGAGCATCACTTTAGAAAATATGTCCCGGCAGAACAACTCATGTTCCCCGTCTTTGCCGCTTTCCAGGATCTTGTGACGGATGATGAGCAGATCGGTTTGGCCCTTTCTTAGCACCTCTGTGGAGACAGATCCCAGGAGCATGCCCTCCACCAGCCCTCTGCCCTGCGCGCCCATACAGATGAGAGAGACTTTCTCCTCCGCTGCCGTCTTGATAATGGCCTCGCCCACACTGCCACCTTCTATCAGATCCAGGCCTGATTTGGGCAGCAGCCTCTTCATATCCACCCCGTCCGCACCGCTCATCGGCTCCACGATGATCCTTAAAAGCGGCCGGACAGAGAGGCCTTTCTCGCCCAGATGGGAAAGGTGATCGGCCTGCTCGGCAAGCCTGGTATCTGCCTCATCGATAAGAGAGTCGTAGCTCCATCCTTTTTTCTCCAGGTTCATGGGATTGCCGCCGTCCACGACATTAAGAAGCACGACCTCTTCTATGCCCGGCATGTCCGCCAGGCACTCTTGCATCTTGTGGGCATAGCTGGAGAAGTCGGTGGGTACGAGAACTTTTTTAAACATAGTCTTTCCTCTCTTCTGTCTTCAACTACAAAATATATCAATTTTTAGATTTTCAGCTCCCCCTTTGCGTAGAGGTCCTCAGCCACCTGCAAGAGGCCGTCTCCCAATACCTCTCCCCCGTAGTCAGGCAGGATTGTAATGCGTTTTTCCCGGTAGCGGTCCCTCAACTCCTGAATGTAAGAGGTCTGGGATGCCTTCTTCTCCTGGCAAAAGCGGCAGTCGCAGTCTTTGATCACGTGGTTGATGATAATAGAAGAGACAGAAACTCCGTGCGACTCTACCGTCTCAATCAGGCGTCGGCTCTCCTCCACGGCCGCTTTTTCGGGGATGGTAACAATAGTGATGCTGGCCGCCTCCGGATCGAGCAGGGCATTTCTCATGGTCTCGGCTTTCTGGCGCATGGTCCGAACTTCAGAGAGTATATTGTCGGCAAAACCCGGCTGCAGAAGGTCAAGCACACCCATCCATCTATTTCTCATGCCCAGCACTTTTGTGACAAATCCGGTGGTGATGGAGGGCAGTTGCAGCAAAGGCAGGACCATGGCGGTTGGTGCCGAGTCTATGACCACAAAGTCATACTGCTTCTCCACGTAGATATCGTTTAATTTGTCCATGAAGATCAGTTCGGAGACGCCGGGCATGTTCCCGAAGTCTTCCGGTTTCACCTCCACCTCGAAGAGGCCGAAGAGAGCTGTGAAGATGTTCTTGTACCTGCGAAAGAAGCCCTGCGCCTCCTCGGCCAGATCGGGCTCATAGGCATAGAGATGCTCGCGAATCTTTCTTGGCTTACTGCCCAGATCGATGTCGAAGATATCCGAGAGCGAGTGGGCCGGGTCCATGGAGAAGACCAGGGTATCCTTTCCTTGACGCGCTTTCCAGATGCCGGAAGCTGCCGAGCAAACGCTTTTGCCCACGCCTCCTTTGCCGGCCACATAAATCAGTTTCATAGGTCCCCAATTTTCCCGGTGGGAATTTAATGTTTTGCGCTGCAACAAAAGGTTTTTCTACTTCCAAGACATTTTACAAGACTTAATTATAAAAGGGGGCGAAAGGTTTGAGAGAGCAAATTATTCTGATCAGCATACTTATCCTGTGGGCATCTGTTGCCCAAGGCGCGGTAAGCGATCAGGCGATCGGCATGGACATCCTGGGAAGCCGGGCGAACAATACCACGATAATAGCACCGGACGGCATGCCGGTCGAAGTGAATATCGTCGGCAGCACAGCCAGCAACATCCAGATCGGCTACCCGACAAAAGTTGTCAACAAGAAATCTGGAAAAGAGTGCGGTCCATGCGGCGAGGAAAAACGCTATGAAACCCCATGGGACGACTTCAAAAGGCCGCTATGCTACCCGTGGAGTTCGTATATTCCCACCAGATACAGCCGGTCGCTCATCAAAAAAGATCCGGCATACATAAGCACGACGCCAAAGATCCTCACTTTGGGGAGTGTGACAACAAAGACATAAGTTTAAAAGTATTATTTTTATCTTCTTTTTATACTTTTTCCCGCAGCAGACTCGAATTCATTCCCGGCAATTGTCATATTTAGCCAAATTTTTTCTAATAATGCTCAGAGGAATCCGAACTTATCGACCCGAAAGATATTTCTACTTCCTGTATATATAAAACATAGGTTAAATATGTTTAGCTCAAATGAGAAATTTGCTGGAGGGGAATGGTGTTGAGAAAATCAATCATGTTGGCTTTAGCGCTGATGCTATCGGCTTGCAGTGCCTATGCATTTGGCGGTCCAGGATCTGTTGTTGTGGATATAGTGGGAAGCGTAACCGATAATACAAAAATCACGTCATCCGCAATGGATAAAGTGGAGCTGGAGATCATCGGAAGCGAGGCAAATAATACAGTTATCTCTCCACCTGAGAAGGGGGAAAAATGCCCGAAACATATCTGCCCTGACACAACTTATCCTGAAGTGAAAAACGAAAACAAGGAGAAACGTTATCCCTGGGAGAATATGCATCTGGGAGTCGACGCCTGGTATGGCACTTTCTGGTATGACACAGATATCAATATGCCCAAGTGGCCTCAGTTCTAGGATCGAAACCTGAAGCTTCAGTCATTCAAAACCGAATTAACTTTTTTATTATCAGATTCTAAATTCCATCCTATTATATAAAGGTAGAGGGAATAGAACGGCCCGGGGAGAGGGGATGGCTGAGGGTAGCAGAAAAGCCCCGGAGCCGTTTTATTGTCTTGGTGTTGTTCTACATAATATTAATAATAACAATGTAATCCTAGTAGTATTTAACTCTTTCGATATTCAAATTCAGTTATTCACTTAGTATTGCCCAAATCCAGGCCGATGCAAGTGATTAAATACACCCAGGATTTACCTCAAATAAATCCATGCATAATTCCAGCAAGACATTCTCTCCCGGCAAGAGCGAGCTATTCTGGTGCGAAAATTGCAGCATTCCCCTTCTAGCGGAAAAATGCTCCACCTGCAATAGCTTTGGCCGCAAAATAGAGCTCGCGCCGCCGGGCGACATCCGTCTATGTTCCAGGGCGGCAAAAGAGCTTCTTTCTTTGCTTTTCACTAAAAATTACGGCTCTGCAGATTTCCTGGAAGGCAGGATAATCTTGCTCAATAAGATTGCCGGATTAGACCGTCGCGATCAGGTAATCCTGGAAGGTCGCCACATCGCGACGCTCTGGTTTGATGTCACAGCCGGCTGCCACAAGCTGGATTTAGAGACTTTTGGCGCAGCCCTGCTTTCCGATAGAGCACAAAAAGGCCTCGTTGTATGTGACGACTCTATATTAAAAGGCCACATAAAAGGCAAGTGGCTACAAGAGGCGAAGATCATAAGCGGGCTATGTGCCCGGGAGGAAGGCCAAAACGTCGTCCTGAAAATAGGAAAATTTTCCGGCGTGGGCGTGGCCAGGAAAAAGGCAGACGACTCTATGTCCATTCGTATCAAGGACGTGACGAAGAATGATTTTATCCTTAAAGAAATGAGGCCTTCCCTACAGGATATAATCTTTGCCAATGTGGAGAACCTAAAAGGCCTGGAGAAGGCGGCAATAAGTGAGATCAAGAACTATCTGTCCAAAAACCGGCTTCCTGTAAACGTTTCCTTCAGCGGGGGAAAAGACAGCCTGGCCTGCCTTTGCCTTGCCCAAAAGACACTCTTCCGGCCAGAGGTCCTCTTCATCAACACCGATCTGGAATTTCCCGAAACTGTGGAATATGTGCATAAGCTGTGCGATGCCCAAAAGCTGCGGCTGCAAGAGATCAAAGGAGAGAGCAACTTTTTTGAGCAGGTGAAGAATTTTGGCCCCCCTGCCAAAGATTTTCGCTGGTGCTGCAAGACGAACAAGCTGGGACCTATGACTTCCTTTCTCAAAGAGCACTACCCCAAAGGCTGCGTGACAATTGAAGGGCGGCGCATCTACGAATCCTTCAACCGTTCTACCATCAAGGCCGTGGAGAGGAATCCCTATGTTCCCAGCCAAACCACGCTGGCGCCCATCAGAAGCTGGCGGGCTCTGGAGGTCATGCTCTACATCTACTGGAATAAGATGCTGCCAAACCCGCTCTATGAAGAGGACTTTGAGCGCATCGGCTGCTGGCTGTGCCCCGCCGCGCTGCAATCTGAGTTTGCCAACCTGAAAGTAACACATCCCCAGCTTTATGACCGGTGGACGACCTCTTTACGAGAATGGGCGGACGGGAATAAACTCGATAAGAGATACATCGATTGGGGTTTTTGGCGCTGGAAGAGGCATCCTCCCAAGATGCTGGAGATAGCAAAAGAGCACAATATAAACCTGCAAGTAGGTGCTGGCGGGAAAGAAAAAATCACTTTGCAGGCATTGCGAGGCCGGTCGCCCTGCGGCCTGGAGTACTCCATCGAAGCGACACTATGCGCCCCCCAGAATCATCCCTATTCCTCTGTTGCCGCGGCCCTTAATATTTTAGGCGAGGTGAAATATGAGGAAGATCTGGGGGCAGCAGTGATAAAGACCGAAAAAGGAAGGGTCACCGTCTTTGCCAATGGACACATTATGATCATTGCCGGCAAAGAGCAGGCGGAGGAGCTGCTGCGAGAGGTCTGCGAAACGGTCCTGCGCACCCAGATGTGCACGAGATGCAAGATCTGCGAGAAGAACTGCCCTCGAGGGGCAATTACCGTGGCAGAGACCATAACAATTGATGAGAAAAAGTGCAATCACTGCCAAAAGTGTGCCAAAGGCTGCATTGCTGCCGACCGGGCCGCGAAGATCTATGCCGGGTTTGCCGGAGCAGAGACGATATCCCGGATTTCTTCTTAATTTATATAGGTGTTGAAACCTTTTGATTGAGGGACTAAATATGAGATATATCGAAGTTATTTTAGCAGTTGCCTGTGTAGTTGCTCTGCTGGGAGTATCTTCAATTGGCTTGGCAGCGACCACAGATGAAAACGAAAGTAATTCATATATATTAAAACCTGAAGCAAGCGAAGACCTAATCGCCTTTGTGAATGAAGCTCGAGACTTCGTTGCAGAGCAAGGCAAGGATAAAGCCCTAGAGGTCTTCAATAATCCCAATGGAGAGTTTGTAAGAGGAGGGCATTACATAATTGCCTACGACTTTAATGGAACCTGTTTAGCTCATCCGTACGAGCCTACAATGATAGGTAAAAATGTGCTAGATGTGACCGATTCCAATGGAGTTGCCCTTAAGAGGAACATGCGCGAGGCGGCTAAAAGGGGAAGCGGATTCGCATACTACATCTGGCCTAATCCTGCTCATTCTGGTGCAGAGGAACTTAAGATAACCTATGTTCTCAAGGTAGACGAAGAAATGTGGTTAGCAGCAGGAACTTATCTGAGCGTGCAGACTCCCACCTTCAGTAACGAGTCCAGAGAGGATCTTGTAGCCTTTGTAGAGGGCGCAAGAAGCTTCGCCCTAAATACTTCCAAAGAAGAAGCAATTAAAACCTTCAATGATATCAATAGTAGTTATGTCGAAGGAAACCGCTACATCATAGCCTATGATTTCGCGGGTAACTGCCTAGTACATCCTATACGGCCAGAATTTATAGGGACGAACAGGATTGACGTTAGAGATCCCAACGGCGTTGAACAGGTTCGAGATATGATGGCGTTAGCCCAAAACAAAGAGGGATTCACTTATTACCTCTATCCAGACCCTGCAAAGAACATGACGCTAGGACTCAAGTTAAGCTATGTCACGAAAGTGGATGATACATGGTGGCTGGGAGCAGGAATCTACGCTTATTGAAAAAAGAAAACTTCAGGGCTTCATAAGCTCTCTTCCCAGGGAGAAAGCTTTGCCAATGAATCTTCCCACGCCATTATATTTGCGCCCCTCCGGAGAAAACAGAACTGGTCGAATCTTCTCAATATCCGGCAGACCATCGGCTCCCAGACACGACTCGTCAGCCTTGACATCCAGGATCTCGCCGATGAACTCTGTGTGGAGACCGATTTCAACGAAGCGATGCAGCTTGCACTCAATAGCTACCGGAAATTCCTTTACCAGCGGCGCATCTACTAGTTCGCTTTTTAGCGGTGTCAAACCACTTGCTGCAAACTTATCCACGTCTCTACCTGAGACCAAGCCGAAATAGTCCGCATGCTTGGCGTAATCCTCTGAGGGCAGGCATACGGTGAATGCCTTGCGATTCATGATGTTGCCATAGGTATAGGTAGCCTTGCGAAGAGAGACAGCAATGCATGGCGGACTGGAGCAGCAGATACCAACCCATGCAGCCGTCATTACATTTGGCTTTCCGGTAGGGTCATAGGTCCCAATTACGCAGACAGGCGTGGGATAAAGAAGGGTCTTCGCCCCCAGTGACTTTTTCATCATTATCATCTCCATAAACTCATACCTAGCCTTTGTTTTCATTCGCTAAAATTGTATGCCTCTTTGGACTTGGTTAGGGTTAATTGACAGAAACTATAAATCTTCTGGCGTACTCTATTAGTTTCGCCACTTTGCGAAGTGTTCCCGGTTTTAGATTTCGGTGGGACAAAACCCCAGTCGCGGACTGGAACAGGAGGACATACGAGGGATGCTGACAGAACTGGAAGATAAGAGAGGCAAACTCAGGCAGGAGTCCCTTGCCTTCGAGGATCGAAGAAGCCAACTGAACGCTGAAGCGAGCAAATGGGCCGCCAAGCGAAATGAGCTCAACAAGGCCACCAAAGAGTTGATTGACAAGGCCTATGAGTCCAAGAAGCTGAGAGACGAGAGTAACAAGAATGTTGCACAGTCAAAAAAGATGAGGGATGAGTCCAACGAGAAAATCAACCAGATCTCTGCAAAGATAGACGATATTCGAAAGAAGCACAACCTCTCCTGTGACCGCACCATTAGAGATCCGCGCCACGAAATAGATCTCCTGGAGTTTCGGCAACAAACGGAGGTTTTGAGCCCGGATAAAGAGAAGCAGTTGGTCGATAAAATTGCTGCCCTGCGCGCAGAGTTAAAAGGAAGAAAAGAGCCGCTTGAGAAGAATGAGGAACTGAGAAAGCATCTCGATGAAGCGCAAGCCTTGAGAGATCAGGCATCTAATTACCACGATCAAGTAATTAAGTTCGCGGAATTGGCCCAAGAATATCACGATCAGATGATTGGTGCCTTCAAAGAAGCCGATCAGACTCGTGCCGAAGCCGATGCCGCTCAAAAGGAGTTCTTGAAGGCTCAGTGACCTTTCCTCGATATTTTTTGTACATCAGTATGTCTATAAACACAATCAATGAACTATCCGGTATTCCGGCTATCCATCCTCAAATTAAGAAGCTGGCTACGCAGTTATCCCTGGGCGAGAGAGAGGTTTTGGCCGTCGTAGCGTTGCTGGACGGCGGCGCGTCGCTGCCCTTCATTGCCAGATACCGAAAAGAGGCCACAGGAAATCTGGATGAGGTCGTAATTGCCAGGATACGTGATCAACTCTACAAAAATCGGCAGCTCGAAGAGAGGCGAGCCGCCATCCAGCATTCTCTGGCCAAGCGAGAGCTGCTCACACCCGATCTGCAAGCCAAGCTGCAGGCAGCCGACACCCTGGTCAGGTTGGAGGACATTTACCTTCCTTTCCGGCTTAAAAGGAAGACGCGGGCCACAGCGGCGAAAGAGCGCGGCCTGGAGCCGCTGGCCAGGAGGATCTTCTCTCAGGACCAGAGCGGCCTGGACCCGGAAAATGAGGCATTATCCTTTGTGGATGCCGGGAAGGGCGTCGCCTCTGCAAAGGAAGCCCTGGCCGGAGCAAGGGACATCATGGCCGAGTGGATGAGCGAGGATGCCGAAGCGCGACTTCGCATGAGAGCCCTCTATCAATCGCAGGGCTTGCTACGGTCTGTGGCAGTTGCCGGAAAAGGAGAATCGTCTGATGCGAAGGGCGACGCAAAATTCAGGGACTATCTGGACTTTTCCGAGCCTGTCGCCAGGGCCAGCCCGCACAGGCTCCTGGCCATGCTGCGAGGAGTGAAGACGGGCGCGCTCAGCCTGCACGTGGCCCCATTGGAGGAGGACGGGCTGGCGGTTTTAGAGGAGCTCTTCATAAAGAGAAATGGCCCGGCGGCAGATCAGGTGATGCAGGCGGCAGAGGACGGCTACCGCCGGCTCCTCGCCCCCTCCATGGAAAATGAGACGCTGGCTGCGGCACGGGCCCATGCCGAGGAGAAAGCCATTGAGGTCTTTTCCGAAAACCTGCGCCAGGTTCTCCTGGATCCACCTCTGGGGCAAAAGTGCGTCCTGGCCGTCGATCCGGGCCTTCGTACGGGCTGCAAGCTGGCTGTGCTCGATCGCCTGGGACGGCTGCAAGAGAGCCATGTGATCTACCCCCATGACACTCAGAAGAAGAGGGAGGAAGCGGCAGCCCTTGTGGCATCGATCTGCGAGAAAAAAGGCATTGAGGTGATTGCTGTCGGCAACGGCACGGCGGGCAGAGAGACGCAGGCCTTCTTGCAGAGCCTGCGGCTGGAGCCGCCTATCATGATGGTCAACGAGTCAGGGGCATCGGTTTATTCGACGTCGGATGTGGCCCGGCAGGAGTTTCCCAATGAGGATGCCACTGTGCGCGGCACCGTCTCCATTGGGCGGCGGCTCATGGACCCGCTGGCAGAATTGGTCAAGATCGAGCCCAGGGCCATCGGCGTGGGGCAGTACCAGCATGACGTAGACCAGCCGGCGCTGCGGCGCGCCTTGGACGATGTGGTCTCCTCCTGCGTCAATCTGGTGGGGGTGGATGTGAATGCCGCCAGCCGGGAGCTTCTGGCCTATGTCTCCGGCCTGGGGCCCAAGCTGGCGGAGGCGGTGGTGAAGTACAGGAATGAGCACGGCCTCTTTGGCTCGCGCCAGGATCTGCACAAGGTGCCGCGCCTGGGGCCCAAGGCCTTCGAGCAGGCGGCGGGATTTTTGCGCATTCGGGAGAGCGCCAATCCTTTGGACGGCACGGCGGTGCATCCGGAGAGCTATCCTCTGGTGGAAAAGATGGCGGGCGATTTGGGCGTTACCGTCCGGGAGCTGATGCATAATGAAAGCCTCCTGAAAAAGCTAGATCCAAAGAAGTACATCAGCGAGAAAGCGGGCGCCGCCACGCTGCAGGACATTTTGGAGGAGCTGTCCAGGCCGGGCCGCGATCCCAGAGCGGAGTTTGAGGCCTTTTGCTTTGCTCCGGGAATCGAGAAGATGGAGGACCTCAAGGTGGGCATGAAGCTGCCCGGAATTGTAACCAATGTCACGGCCTTTGGGGCCTTCGTGGACATTGGTGTACATCAGGACGGGCTGGTGCACATTAGCCAGCTTCGGGATGGCTACGTGAAGAATCCCACCGACGTGGTGAAGGCCAGGCAGAAGGTCACGGTCAGGGTGCTGGATGTGGATCTGGATCGGAAGAGAATATCGCTATCGATGAAAAAATCAGACTGAGGCGTAATCTTTAAATATCGGCGAACGATTACAGTCTATTCGGCAAAAGTCGAAGACCATCATTTAATCCCTCCTACACTAAGACTTTTGCCTCCCTCCTATTCATCCTTAATTCACATCTCAAACAAAGGTATCCATAAAATAGGCTTTTCTGTCCTCAACTAACGCGGATATCTTCACATGGGATACGGGTCATTAGAACTTAACTGGATGAGACTGATAAATCCGTTGCGCTTCTCTAAGCTGTTGCTTCTGTTGCAGTGTTACGGCGTAGGCTTCTTCGCTCTGCAAAAATACTTTTACGTCCTCTTCGCTTAGGGCTAAACCAAGCCTGAGTGCTTTGGCCATATTGCGCACATCTCCGTCGGTCTATATTATCTTGGTAATAGGTATTACCAGATACTTGAGCCGTCAAAGCCTAATAACTTTTCCTCGGAAAATCTACCACAGGATTTATCTTTGGCTTAAGTTCCTAGGAATATAAAAGCCTTTGAACAAATTGTGTATTTATATTTTTAGCAATTAAGTGCCTTTGAGTTCGTAAGATAACAATTGTTAAATTCGTGTTTTGGTGCAAAAGGCAAAACCGGCTACGGGCCGGGAAGATCTCCATAAAAATGGTTGGGCTGAGGTTACTCCTCTTGCAGTGGCTTGATATGCAAGCTTCGAAGAAAATCGGCGTTATCATAGAAGGGCAAAGAGCTTACTATCGATACGCCTAGTGTCTGATTGTAACCAAAATACATAGCTGTGAACGTGTCTGAAAACGAACCTGCAAAAATAGTATATACCCCCTCCGCACCGTCGATGATTATGCTGTGGATATTTGCATCTGGGTACAGTTCTCGTAGTGACTCAAGTGCAGATTGTTTAACAGGTATATCGTAATGAAATACACCAATAGATACCAATCCGTTTAATGTGTTTATTATCGTAGTTTGGCTATTGCTATCATTTTCAATCTTATAAGGTCCAGTGATATTGAAATTCACATCATATCCATTAATGGCTATACTTTCCGCAGATGCCGTTGCCATTAGCAGCATTGCCAAAAGAATAATTGCCTGCTTCATGAGACCGGTCTTAAGTTTCCGAGAATATAAATCTACGGCTATAGAAGACCAAAAGAGAAAATAGCCGGGCGGGTCACTGGGATACGGATTTACATACCAGCTAGCTTTTTCAGACCTTCAACTATGAACCCAGAGCCAATGCTCTGCACATAGGGGTCGTGGTATAGATCCTTGAGCTTTTCAAGGAGTGATTCTTTTTCGGATTGCGGTATACTATCAGAATCATTCACGGTTTTTTCTAGTGCTTTCAGAACATCGCTTGCATCTAAATATCCTTTATTGACCATATAATCAGGGTGCGTCAGTAGCAATCGCCCTGGTGCAGTAAGGCGTGCGCCAAAGCCATCGTTCGATCTAGTCAAAGTTACGTATCCTTGTCTTTCCAACATATCCAGAAAATCCAGTGTGTCCTGATACGAAATTTTCGAAGATTGGGCGATTTCATCACCACCTGCATATCTTCCACCGGTTTCCACAATTTCATGAATTAATCTTAAAATGTTCAGCTCAATTTCTTCCATGCAAAAAGTTATGATTGACGGTATAAAAGTATATGGATGATCTCGCCCCTGGCACAAAAGACATGAAATGCATTCACTGAGTTCGATTCTATTAATACATCTATTACCGTCAGGTGGTTGATGGAAACAAAAAATGATGATTTTAAAATAATTAACAATTGTATTTATACTTCTCTGGTCTTTCGTATCCGGATGCTCCTTTTACGTTTATATTACACGGCCCAAGGATATCAAATGCTGCTTCAGGATCATTCTTAATCTGCTCCTTTGCTTCATCCCAATCAATACCATCGTATGTTTCCCTGCTGATTTCTATCTGAACTGCTTTTATAGGATCTTTTAATCCTACGTCCATCTGCTGCATAACACGAAGTAAACCGATCTGAGGGTTGGCAAAAAGCCTGCGTGCTACTTCTACAGTCGTGCCTGATGCGACATCAAAGACGTTATCCCCTGATAGGTAATCATGTGGTGGGCACCAGATATTAACAAGATAACCGTAGTCATTAGGATAAACCTCGATTCTTTCCATGCCAGATCTTGGAGAATCTAGTGTTCGGCTTCCAAAATAACATAGCAATATATTAATACCTGGTACTCAATCCAATATCATGCCATTTGTGAGTGAACGCCCTGCTTTGCAGTTAACTGAAGAAGAGCTTGAATACCTTAATAAAGCTAGCAAGTCA
>JANYKI010000138.1 GCA_025361645.1 Methanothrix sp. | reverse complement strand
TGACTTGGCTGTACCTTTCTGGCAGATTTATGCGCCCGGTGCCAGGCAATCAGACATCAAGAAGCTCAGCTTGGGAATCTCAGCTGAGAACTTCATGCTCCTTGCCGATCTCGGGGATGCCTCCCTTCTGGTGATAAAGACCTTTGGAAAGGGAAAAGGTGAAAAGCCGCTTTTCAAGCCTTTGCGAAAGCCTGAGGATTATGAGGAGACGGCAAATGCGCTGCGTAAATTTGATCTTAAATCAGATGACCTAATGGCCCACGCCTCGCTTCAGGCAGCCAAAGAGCTTCTGGAGAGGTCTGTAGGAACGACTTTCATTAACAAGGGCCTATTTTCCAATTACTTCTTGAAGGAGCGTCTGGCAAAGAGCATGTCCGAAAGGGGGCGAAGCCTTTCCAAAGAAGCATCAAGCCTTTTCCCCAAGATCGACGAATGCCTCTCCTCCGATCCCCTTTCAGCAGTCGGCATTTTGCAGGCCCTGGGCTTCAATTCTCTGGCAAAGAAGGGAGCAGGATATCCAGAATACGCCCTTGACTCTAAAGGAGAGAATCTGGATGTCTGCTGCGTCGTAGCAACCGTCGACTCTCTGGATTTCAGGACGGGAGAACTGGCCGCACCCAGCTACCAGGCGGTAGCCAGGCTGAGGGATCATAGTTGGTCTATCCTGAGCAATGGACCAGTTTGGAGGATATACTGCAAGAGATCGCCCTCCGAGAGCACCAGCTTCTTTGAGCTGAACCTGGAGGGCATCTCGGACGCTTCCGATCCTCGCCTGATTTATTTTGCTGCAATATTTTCCGCACCATCCTTTATCCAAAAAGGCGGGACCAATGATATCGATCTCATTTATGAGGGAGGTGTCAGCTATGCCAAGGGCCTGGAAGAGGATTTAAAGAGCAAGGTATTCGACGACCAGCTCTTCCTCAATTTAGTGAGAAGCACCCTTGTCTTTGAAAGGACTAAACGCTACAGCGATGCGGATCTTGAGCAGGGCAAGAGAAGGGCGCTCAAGCTCCTGTACAGGCTGATGTTCATCCTTTATGCTGAGGCGCGTGGGCTCACGCCCCTGCAAAATGAGAATTACCGTGCCGTGTCCCTGGAAAATATGCGTCAGCGTCTCAATGCCCTGGAAAAAGCTCCCAACGGCAAAGAGGCCTGGCAGTCGCTGCAAACACTTTTCCACATGATCCACCAGGGAGATCCTTCCGCCCAGATGCCGGAGTATGACGGCGAGTTGTTCGCCGAGGAAGAGATCGATGGGCTGCAAATCGCCAACCTGCATCTCGTCTCCGCTCTCAAGGATTTGATGCTCTCTGCAAGTGGCGGCATCGATTACTTGAACTTAGGCGTTCGCCAGCTCGGCTCGATTTATGAGGCCCTGCTGGAGTACTCGGTAAATCAAGCAGATACCGATTTGATGATCTACAGAGATAGTAGTAGCAAAGATGGTCTGTCCATTCTGGATGCTTCCTTCGCTTCAGATCTGAAGGCGAAGCCCAAGAGCTTCATCCCTGCCGGAGAGATCTACCTCACGGTGGGCGGGCTGGCCAGGAAAGGAACGGGAAGTTACTACACCCCGGATGGGATCGTCCGATATCTGGTCAAAGAGGGCTTAATGCCTCATTTCCAGCGCCGTGAGGTGCTCTTCCGACGGGATATGGAAACGCTTCGCGCCATTAAGGGCCACGATCCTGAGCTGGAGCTGAAGACCATCGAGGACCTTCTGGGGCTGGAAGTGGTGGACCCGGCTATGGGCAGCGGCCACTTCCTGGTAGCGGCGGCCAATGAGATCACCTCCTGGGCCATCTCGCTCTTGCAGGAGAATCCGGATGCGCCTCTCATCGTTCAGGTGGAAGAGGACAGGAGGCAGATCCTGGAGGAGCAGGCCAAAAGAGGCATTGTGCTTGATGCCGAACAGCTCACGGATGCCGTCATCCTGAAGCGCATGGTGATGAAGCGCTGCGTCTTTGGCGTGGACATCAATTTCATGGCCGTGGAGCTGGCCAAGCTCTCCTTGTGGCTGGAGTCCTTCACCATCGGCTCGCCCCTCACTTTTCTGAACCACCACATGCGCTGCGGTGACAGCCTTATTGGACTATGGAAGACAAGCCTTCACGAGAGCCAGACCAAGCTGCAGCGGTTTACTGGTGAACTGGAAGCAGCCGGAAAAGCCCTCTTTCACGGCGTGAGCCAGTCGCACGACCTTTCCCTCGAAGAGCTGAGCCTCAGCCGTGGGGCTTACGAGCGAGCCCGGCAGATGACAAAGCCACAGGAGGAGCAGCTGGATTTGCAGGTATCCTCTCTCCTTGATCCAAAAGCTGAGGACGGCAGCCTGGCCCGGAAGGTTGGCGCCTTTCACTGGGAGTACGAGTTTCCTGATGCCTTTGCGGAGACGGAGTGGGGCTTTGACCTGGTGGTGATGAATCCGCCCTGGGAGGCAGTAAAGCCTGATGACGACGATTTCTTCTCGGTCATTCATCCGGGATTCAGAAGGATCAAGAGCAAAACAGAGAAAAGAATCGTGATGGAAAGGCTGCTCAAGGACCCGGAAACAAAAGACGCTTACCAGGATTACCGCGAGAAGATAGAGCAGCGAATAAATTTCTTCAGATCGTCGGAGTACTCTTCGCGAGGGAGCGGGGACACCAATCTCTGGAAGCTTTTTATGGAGCAAGGTATGCGCCTCTTAGCGAGAGGCGGCAGCCTGGCAGTGGTCGTGCCATCCGGTATCGTCACTGACGAAGGGGCAAAGCCGCTGCGAGAGAAGCTGTTTGAGGGGCGGATCAGAGGGATTTTTGAGTTTGAAAACCGCAGAGGGATTTTTCCCGATGTTGATGGAAGGATGAGATTTGCTTTAATCATCTGGGACAAAGATGAGTCCGTATCGGTGTTTCCGGCTGCCTTCTATCTGCAGGATGTGCAGTCTTTGGAGTTCAAAGCGGAGCAGGACAAATTCCTGGAGATGCCCATGGAACTTGTCAGGATCTGTGCCCCGGAAACCCTCTCCATCCCAGAGGTGCGAAGTGAGCGGCATTTAGAGGTCTTTGCCAAGCTTTACCAGGAAAATCCACTGCTTGGTGATCCAAAGAAAGGATGGCAAGTGGGCCTTGTTGCCGAGCTGCATCGAACCAACGACAGCAACCTCTTCCGCACCGACGGAAACGGCTGGTCCCTCATCGAAGGCAAGTGCTTCCATCAGTTCTTGCCCGACTACGAGAAACCCACATTCACTGTCGATCCAGATCAAGGTTTGAAAAGAACGGCAAGGTGCAAGTTTTACAAAGACGGTTTAAACGGCTTCCTACACATGATGCCTAGACTTGCATTCAGAGACGTTGCGCGTAGTACGGATGTGAGAAGCGCAATTGCTTGCATATTACCGCCCAAGACACTCTGTTCAAATAAAGCGCCGCTAGTTATTCCATTATTGAAAGACCACGTACCAAAGGATAAAACGTATCCTGAGTTCATTGGCTATCTATCCGGTGTTTTCAATTCATTTGTGTTTGATTTCCTGATACGTACTCGCATTAGCATAAATCTCAACTTCTTTTACGTCT
>JANYKI010000130.1 GCA_025361645.1 Methanothrix sp. | reverse complement strand
CTGAGCAGAACTTAAGGCAATTGAAGCTCTCACCTCTGAGCAGGTCGCCAGCAGGCCATGGTCTGCCACATCTCCGCCTGGGAGAAGAGTCAACCGACCGATAGTGACACGACTTTTTGCGTAGTCACAAGCCACGTCCTTCAGGGCGTGGTAGTTGACGTTCCCTCTGTTTTCGTGCCTCTCAGGGATAGGGCGAGAGCGAGGACACGGAGATTCCCTCATCAGATATGTCCAGGACCCTGATGCTATTGGCGATCTTCGAGCCGCGCATCTTCATGATATATATCGACCTGATGAGTGTGTTGCCGATGCGTTCACGGTTGAGCACGGTGGCTGAGTCCGCTCCGTACTCCAGGAACTGGTTGGTGCCAAAAGCCGTGCCAATAGTCACCACGGATGTGACGCCGCTGGCACGAATGGTGCCGAAGAGGTCGTCGGTCAGGGACCGAATTTTAAAGGGCTGCTCTACGGCCATGAAGAAGGCAGTCAGGTCGTCGATGAAGAGCCGGTCGGGCTTGGCCTCCTCCAGCTTTCTTTCTACCAGCTTACGAAAGTTTATGAGGAAATCCACCGGATCGACATCGATGCTCTTTTGCAGGCGCAAAACTGGGTCGGTGACATCGACAATGGCGAGTTTTCCCTCCTTTTCCAGGTTGGAGAAGTCCCAGCCGAAGGAGGACATCATCTCTCGCTTCAGGTACTCTGCGCTCTCGGAAGGGGTGATGATCATTCCCTTCTCGCCCATCTTGATGCCGTAATTTATGAACTGGCCGGCAAAGACGGTCTTGCCCGTACCGGAAGAGCCGGTGATGGTGTTGACTGTTCCTTTGTGAAAACCGCCATCTACCAATTCGTCATATCCAGGTATGCCCGACTTGGATCGGGAATTTTTGCTGCTTTGTAATGCCACAACCAACCGCTCCCACACACTAATCGCGCCGCGATTTGCAGCGCCGGATGCCTTTTATTTCGTGACTAAGGTAATTAGGTCTTTCGGTGAGATGCGGAAAAATGAGGAACGGAAATTCATCTATCATTAATTGCCAACCACTTCCCGAGCATTTCTGCCAGTTCTCTTTGTTGCACCGGTTTGGCAATGAAATCACTCATCCCGGCCTGAATACACATCTCCCGGTCACCTTGCATGGCAAGAGCGGTCATGGCAATGATCGGAATGCGTGGATTGAGCGCCTTCGATCCTTGCAGGCGGATACAGCGTGTGGCCTCAAAACCGTCCATCAAAGGCATTTGGCAGTCCATCAATACCAGGTCATAGGGAATCATCTTGAGCGCGTTAACGGCTTCCTTACCATTGGCCACCACATCAGCCCGAAATCCCATCTTTTTCAGCATCGCCTGTGCCACTTTCTGGTTTATGGGGTTATCCTCCACCAACAGGATGCAAATCTTGAGCATGTCGTCTTCAGAAATGGAGGGCTTCGCAGCGGAGCGTTCTATAGCTCCTTCGTCCCCAATTTTGGCAGACGTCTCATCAGCCGATCTTGATCCAGCTGGCTGTTTCTCAAACACCGCTGTGAACCAAAAGGTGGACCCTTTACCCTCTTTGCTTTCCAGGCCGATCTTGCCTCCCATCAATTCTGCCAGATGTTTGGAGATAGCTAGCCCCAGACCTGTTCCGCCGTATTTGCGTGTCGTCGAACCATCTACTTGAGAAAAGGGCGAGAAAAGAATGTCCTGCCGTTTTGCCGGAATTCCTATACCTGTGTCGCTCACCGAAAAGCAAAGCTTGGCTTCGTTTCTATTTTCGCTCTCCAGGCAGACACTGATCATTATCTCGCCCTTCTCGGTAAACTTCACAGCATTGCCACCCAGATTGACCAGAATCTGGCGCAGCCTTCCTGGATCTCCGCGCAGGAACGAAGGAACTTTTGGCTCCACAAGGCAGACCAGCTCCAGTCCCTTCTCATGAGCATCGATGGCCAGGAGATCTGTAGTATCTTTCAGCGTAGTGAGCAGGTTAAAGTCCAAGATTTCTAGCTCCAGTTTGCGGGCTTCGATCTTGGAGAGGTCCAGGATGTCGTTGATGAGTGATAAAAGGGTCTCGCTGCTGATATGAGCAATTTCTGCATATCCAAGCTGCTCCGCATTCAGGTCCATATCCATCAACAATCCGATCATTCCGATGATGCCATTCAAAGGCGTGCGAATCTCATGACTCATGTTGGCCAGAAACTCAGATTTGGCTCTTGTAGCTGCTTCAGCCGCTTCTTTCGCCTCGCGCAAAACTATCTCGGTTTGCTTTCGTTCGGTGATGTCACGCGCAATCCCAAGCATTGCCGGATTGCCATTCAGCATAATCTTTCTTATATTCAATTCCACAGGCACCTGGGTGCCATCTGATCGCATGTGACAGCTCTCATAAGAACTATCTGCGTTTACCATGGTCTTCAAACGCAACGATGCCTTAGCTGCAAGTGAGGCAGGAAGAATGTCAAACACGCGGCGACTGAGCAGTTTCTCGCGAGTGTACCTAAGTTGCTTGCAGGCAGCTTCATTCACTTCAATGAAAGCTCCTGTTTGATCTGTAATGAAGATTGCGTCGGGAGCCATTTCGACCATAGTGCGGAATCTGAGTTCACTCTCTTTCAATGCGTCTTCCGCCTGTTTGCGCTTGGTGATATCGGTGAGCATGGCAAAGGACCCGGCAAACCGGCCAGCATCATCCTTGAGCACGGTTGCAGATACTATCGTCCAGCAGCAGCTTCCATCCTTGCGGCGGTGCCTGCGCTCATATTGAGCCCCTGCGCCACTTGTGCGCTTTTCCATATTGGCCAGGTGATCTGGTAGATCCTCTTCGAAAATGAAGGTGGTTACGGGACGACCGAGCATCTCATCTGGTTGATAACCCAGCATGTTAGCCAGCTTCTGGTTCACGAAAGCATAACGGAATTGGCTATCCATCATCATGATGCCCTCGTTAGCAGTCTCGACTATTCTCCTGTATCGTGCTTCGCTCTCTTGTAGTTTCTCCTTCGCACGCTTGCGCTCGGTGATCGGCACCACGAGCTCCAACGCTTCCATGGTAATCCCCTTGTCATCCCTAATCGGAGTGGCAATGATCTCAGACCAGATGGTCTCGCCGTGCTCGTCCTTCCCGCTTTGCTCGTGAACCGCGACCTTCTCGCCCTGCTCAAAAATCTTTTTTACCCCGCAGTCCGGACAAATCGTGTCACGTTGGTTGTAGGTTAGATGGCAGGACTTGCCCTCAACGTCTCCGAAGATCTTCTTGAGAACGTTGTTAGCCCAGACCGTTCGATAGTCCTTAGAGATGATGGCCAGCCCTTTCCCCTACAATGCCCACTATATTGGTGCCTATGGACCGTTCGATAGTCCTTAGAGATGATGGCCAGCCCTGCTCCGATATTCTGCGTGACGATCTCCAATTTTAGCGCCTCTTCACCACGCCTGTGTTCGATGATGTCGCTTGTCGTGCCAAAGACCGTAACCCCACCATCCAGCTGGCAATAGGCAGAACCCCTGGAACGAACCCAAAGCGTCGAGCCGTCGGCCTTTCGCAGACGGTATTCAGTGGATAAGTCTTTCGCAAGCGTTCGTATCCCTTTGGATAGTATCTTCTGCACGACTGGCAGGTCATCGGGATGAACGTAGGATAGATATTTGTCGAAACTGTCTCCGATGGTGCCGATAGGCAGGCCCAGCATCCTGTCTGCAACCGGCGAGATGTGGGCGCCGACAGGCTCACCTTTAGCATTGACATCATAGCGCCAGACGATATCGGAGATCATCAAGATTGCCTGCTCGTACCAGGTTTTGTTGTCTTCCTTAGCATGCGTGCCCTCGGTGATGTCATTGCCCATGATTATCACTAATGAATACTTCCAGGTCTTCTAAGATACGGTCGCAGCTTTGTCGAAGAAAGGCGTTTTGCATCAAGAACTCACGCGTTCGAAGTAGCATCGCGACCAAAAGACGTGGTCGAGAAGAGACCGAACGGGATCCTCGAATCGATTTTAGAGGATAAAATCACTATCCCATTACCAGTAACTAACGTCCCGACCGGGATTCGAACCCGGGTTGAAGGCTCTCTGCGCTTTTGGCTCCGCAGGCCTTCGGGATGTCCACTACCCCATCGGGACAAAACATCCCTCATGGCATGCTTTTAGTTATTAAGCTTGTTGGCCTGAGCCCCTGGTCTGGGCCGTGCGAATGGCGCGCAGAAAATCGATCTTCCTAAACTCAGGCCAGTAGGGCGCGCAAAAGTATGCGGCGCACTCATTGCCGTTGGCCTGCCAGGGCAAGAAGTTGGAGGTGCGAGTGTCCCCGCCCGTCCTGATGATCAGATCCACTTTGGGCACAGAAATGCCGTCCTGCGGATAAAGATGCGAAGCTATCAGATCCTCGTCCACATCTTCTGCCCTGATCTTTCCCTCTCTTATCTGGCGCGCCAGCAACCGCGCTGCGTCTACCAGCTCGCGTTGGCCGCCGTAGGCCAGGGCTACGTTCAGGTACATCGTCTCATATTCTCGCGTGGCATCCTCTGTGCGGCAGATCTCCTCTTGAAGGTCCAAGGGAAGCATCTCCACCCTGCCGATGGCCCTTACGCGAACCCTGTTGGCATGTATTTTTTTGGAGCGACAAAGCTCCCCAAACTTGTTTTTGATCAGATCAAAGAGATAGCGCTTCTCCAACTCGTCCCTCTCAAAGTTCTCTGTGGAAAAGGCATAGAGGGTAAGATGCTTAACACCTACCTCCAGGCACCAATCGGAGACCTTCTCCGAGGTGTCGGCACCAAGGCTGTGCCCCAGGAACCTGGAGAGGCCTTTTTGCAGGGCATATCTGCGATTTCCATCCTGAATGATGGCCACATGTTCCACCGGCACCCCGGCAAGAATGCGTGACTTTAAAAGCCGCTCATAAAAGGTGTAGGCTGGGTTTCGCAAAATGAAACTCATTCGTTTTATTAGCTTCGCGAATTACTATTTAAATAATTCCTCTCTGCATGAGTTTTGCAGTTCTCTTCCCAAGGGCAAGATACAAATAGCTGATGACTTACTAGGCTTACTTCGAGGGCCTGTGGTCTAGCTGGTTATGACATCGCCTTCACACGGCGGGGATCACGCGTTCGAATCGCGTCGGGCCCATTTGCATTTTGGCCGACACAAGCTTTAACTATCTAAGAGTGGTTTTTAGCAGAAGGGCGAAAAGAAAGATACTTTGGCTACTCGGGGCAAGAGCGGCCCCGAAGATTCCATGAAGTCTTAGGTCCATAATTATTATTTGAGGTGATAAGCTGTATAATAGAGGTCGTGGCAGGGAAGAAGAAGGAGCTGTAATTACCAGAGTCCGTCTCCCCCGCAAACAGGATCGAGAAATATTCGGTCATGTGGAAAGCTTGCTTGGAGCCAATCGCATAAAGGTGAGATGCATCGACGGCATCACCAGGATGGGGCGCATACCTGGCAAGATGAAGAAGAGGATCTGGATTAGACAGGGTGACGTGGTTATTGTCATTCCCTGGGAAATCCAGAATGAGAAGGCCGATGTAGTCTGGAGATACACAGGCCCCCAGGTGGACTGGCTGCAGCGCAAGGGATTTCTGAAAGGAACTTCTTGAAAGGAATCTTCTTGAAAGGCACTTTATGAGTCGGCGTACCAAGGATGAAGATTTCGATACCAAGATCGATGTTCTTCGTACCAGGATAAAGGACTCCGATGATCTAAACGTCCAGGATGCGGTCTTCGATAAGCGCACCCTGATGGACCTTTACAGCCTGGCCAGCAAGGGCGTAATCGATGCTCTGGGCGGGTCCATCTGCACCGGCAAAGAAGCCAACATTTTTAAGGCCATCGTGGGTGAAAAACAGCTGGCCCTAAAGATTTACCGCATCTCTACCAGCAATTTCAATTCCATGCAGGACTACTTGCATGGCGATCCACGATTTGGAAACGTGAAGGGCACAAAGAGAGCTATTGTCGCGGCCTGGACCCGAAAGGAATTTCGGAACCTGACGCGAGCGGAAGAGGTGGGTGTAGCCGTGCCCCACCCCATAGCCATGAGGGAGAACATACTGGTTATGGATCTTATCGGTAAAGGCGAGAATGTTGCTCCTCCGCTAAAAGACGTGGAACTGGAGACAGAAGATGCCAAGCGCATTTTTGAAAGAATCGTTGAATATATCTCGATGCTCTATAATCATGGGAAGCTCGTTCATGCCGATCTGAGCGAGTTCAATATACTTTATGACGAAGGCGAGCCGGTGATAATAGATATGGGGCAGTCTGTTACGCTGGACCATCCCATGGCCAGAAGATTTCTGGAGCGCGATATAGCCAACGTGGCCCATTACTTTAAGAAAAAATATAACGTGGGCTCCCCGGAAGAGATCTGGGAGAAGCTACGCAAAGACAAAGAAGAGATAGACAAAAAAGAAGGCTGATTAAATTGGATATCAAGATTCCAGAAGAGCGCGTAGGTGTGCTGGTGGGACCTGGTGGGTCCATGAAGCGCTTTATCGAAGAGAAGACCAAGACCACTATTGAGATAGACAGCGAGACCGGTGCGATCTCTATTGCATCGGCAGAAGACCCATTGCAGGGTCTGCGAGTATTAGACCTGGTAAAAGCCATCGGCAGAGGCTTCTCACCAGAGAGGGCTCTGGCCCTTCTTGATGACGAGATGCTGATGCTCGATGTGCTGGACCTGTCCAAGATGGCAGGCACCAAGAACGATATGGAACGCATCAAGGGCCGCATCATCGGCAAGGACGGACGGTCGCGTGAGATCATGGAGCGGCTCTCCGGTGCCAAGGTATCTGTGTATGGCAAGACCGTAGCCATATTAGGCTATGCGGAGCAAATGCGAGTTGCACGTACCGCCATAGAGATGCTGCTTGATGGTGCTCCGCATGGAAATGTCTATAGCTTTTTGGAGAAGAAGCATCAGGAGCTGGCCAAGGAAGAGCTGAGGGCGCAGGGCTTACTCTGAGGATTAAATTTTGGACTTGCAGTTTCAGCTTGACTACGTTGATTGGCTGCTCATAGCTCTGGCACTGATCGGCCTGTATTCCATCCTTCTCTTGCCTTTGAAAGATAGCGAAAAATGGCGAAGCCGGGGCATCTCAGTCGGAAGCTTGTTTGGCATTCCTCTGGCCATGTTTTTTCGTACCACTCGAGGCTTGGATCTGCTGGACAGGCTGGCCCGTCCCAAGAATTTCTGGAGGCTTGTGGACTCGGCCGGCATACCCCTGGTCATATTGAGCATGACCTCTTTTTTGATCTTGCTTCTTAGCTTAGCCTTATCAATGATTCAGGAGCCTCCTCTGCCCAGCAGCTTAAACGCTCCGAGAAACATCCTTCTCATTCCTGGCTTAAATGAGTACATCCCCTTCGTCTGGGGCTGGATTGCTCTTTTTGTGACCATGGTAGTGCACGAGTTCGCTCACGGCATACTCAGTCGCGTCGAGGGCGTGCGCGTCAAGTCCATGGGAATTGTGGCCGTTTTTTTTGCACCAATCGCAGCTTTTGTGGAGCCGGATGAAGAGGATCTCTTCGGCAGCAAAGATAAGCCTGCATTGGTGAGCAAGGGTGCAAGAATCAGGATTCTGTCGGCAGGTGTCATCTCCAATTTCATTGTGGCGGCAGTGGCTATGGCCCTCTTCTTCGGTCCGGTCATCGGATCCATATCTCCTGTGGACAGGCTGATTGTGGTCGATGTTCAGGACGGCTCCACCGCAGAGAAGGCAGGTTTTGAGAGCGGCATGGTGCTATTGGATGTAAATGGAAACAAAGATAGCAATCTAGAGCAGTTCTACAGTCATCTGGGCAGTTCCACAACCCGCATGAAAGTGCTTTATGACGATCGAGAACAGATCTTGCCCCTCTCTGGCGAGCCGGCGCGAGGCATCATGGTGGCTTCCACCTTCAAGGGTTCGCCTGCCGAATCTGCCGGTCTTCCTTCCCGAAGCGTGATCACAGAAATTGACGGAATAAAGATCGCAAATCTGGAGGGCTTTCGAAAGCAGATGAACTCCACTCGCCCCGGCCAAATCATCGCCATAACCACCGGTCAGGGCAATACCTACCAGGTCAATCTCACTGCGAAAGAGGCTGCGGCCAAGGGAGATCGCGGAGGATTCATAGGCATCGGCATCTCTGGGAATGCGGTTTTATCTGGTGGGGCACTCTTTCAGGAGGTTCCAGCCAGGCAATTTTTGCAGACACTCAAGGATATACCCAGCATGGGCATAACTGGGTTCGGCTTAATGCTCAGCCTGCCTTTTACGGGAATCCCGGGATTCACCCAGAAGGGCTTTCCCGGTTTTAGCGGCTGGCTGACCGCCGTCTTTGAGCCCAGCGGATGGGCAGAGCCCCTGGGAAGCAAGTTCTTTTGGATTGCCAACCTTCTGCTCTGGATCGGCTGGATCAACCTTTATGCCGGCCTGTTCAACTGCCTTCCTGCGGTGCCATTGGATGGCGGGCACATCTTCAGGGATCTGGTGCAGTCCGGCTTTGAGAGGATTGTCCGGCCTGAGAAGGCGGAAAGATTCACCAAGACGACCGTGGCCATTCTTACCTGGTTGGTGCTGACATCCCTGCTCATAACCTTGATCGCGCCATTCACCAATTGGCTGACTATTTAATTTCCTTTTTTGAAACGCTAGTTTTAAACCCTTTCAGCGAGGACAGAATACCCGGCAATGGACGGCACGGCAGGTAAGGCAACCTTATGAGAATAAGCGCGGTTTGGCATTTAGCGGCCCTGGTGGCCCTGGCAGCCCTGATGGCTATGACGGGCACAGCCCATTCTTCGGAGATTGCAGATCTCTACTCCAGCATAGACTCGGCTGATGTTACACTGGAAGGAGACGTGGCCGGCATGGCTTTACGGCTGGAGCTGATGGATGAGGGAAGGCTGATCGCGACCAGGAACCTGACGCTGGATGGTGCGGGAACCTTTGTCATTCGCTGGCCTGCCTTAAAAGCCGAGAAAGGCAGCTATGATGTCTGCGCGCTCTTATGGGAAAATGGCACCGCAATCTCCAGGAAATGCAATAGCTTCTTTTACGGGGGAGTGGAGCCCATACGGTTTGACGTGCGCGATTTTCGTGCCGATTCTCGCGGCATGCATCTTGTCATCAGTGCCAGCGATCCTACCGTTGTGGATATTTATTACATGCTCATCGACGGGAACAAGGCAGTGTATGTCACCAGAGAGCAGGTGATACCCATCACAGGAAGCAATGGCCTGCCGATTACCAAGGACTATGCCTGGAAACAGATCCTGGAAAACGGACGCGAGTATGCGGGCCGCGTGAAGATTGTGGAGCTGAATCACAACCAAACAAGGTCCTTCATGAATTCCTTTTTGGCTGTGGATGATGCCATGATCACCGAGACCTATCAAGATGAGACCGGTGCCAGCGCTACAGTCATGGGCAACTCTCGCGTTCCCTTTGCGGGATCTTTGCGCTTTATTCTATCTCAAAATGGTTCCATTCTCAATACCACCGAGAAGAGGACGCCGGTCCTTCTTACCGGAGACGATGAGACGGTGGAGATCACCTGGAACAAAACTCTTGGGCCGGGCATTTATTTGCTACGCACGATTTTGCTCGGCCAGGGCGGCGCCGTTATGGATTTGGAGGAGAATGTGATTGAGGCTAAATCTCTGCTGAGGAGCAACGCCACAGATACGGCAAAGAAAGCCAACTTTCCGGCTGGAGCTACCGCATTAGCCTTGCTCACGATCGTTCTAATCAGGAAAAGGAGATGACCATTATGCAAAAAATTCTTGTTGGCCTTATCTGCACTCTGGCGCTGCTGGCCTATTTGATGCCGGCCACAATTGCAGAAGACAGTCAGAACGCTACTGCGAACATCACGTTAAACGAAACTCAGAATGTTACAAAGAACATCACGCTAAATGAGACTCAGAACGTCGCGGCGAGCGTCACAGAGGCTGCAAACCCCGATGCGACAACGGCTATTTTTCCCGATGATAGCCCAAAAAGCGCCCCGGCCGCCACCCAATTGGGTACAGGGAATGCTTCTTCGCACACCAAGGTCCTTCGGGCCGGCTTCGCGAGACCCAAGCCACTAAATAACCTGGATGTGTACGGCAACAAATCCACCTACAATATACCTTCCAGCACATCACCAAGTAACGCATTCAATGTGAGCCAGCGCCTGGGAAATGTATCCCAATTCAGCTACAACACCGATAATTACAGGCCCATTTACAATATCAGCCAATACTCAAGAACCAAGCCCCTTTACCAGGTGCCGGGCACTCTCTCGTCCAAACCGGTTTACAGCATCTCCGGCTATCCCGAGATCATGGCTGCCAATAGCATACCTTGATGGAAAAAGAAAAAGTAATCTTCAGAGGAACTTCTGAATTTTTGCGGCTAAGGCGGGCTTGGGGTAGGCTCCCACCAGTTTATCGATGAGTTTGCCGTCCTTGAAGATCATCAGAGTGGGAATCGCCGAGATCCTGTACTTGTTGGCAGTTTGCATATTCTCGTCGATGTTCAGCTTGCCGAAGACGACCTTTCCTTTCATCTCGCTCGCAAGCTGCTCGATAATCGGCCCGATCGTGCGGCAGGGTCCGCACCACTCTGCCCAGCAGTCCAGAATAAAGATCGGATACTGGCTGGCTGCTGCATCAATAGTCGCGTCCGTGACCACAACGGGCTTGTCCGGCAGCTCTACGAACGGTTTCGCTGATGCGTTCATATCTTTTTTCATCTGTTCCATTTTCTTCCTTTTTATCTCTTCCAACTCGTCCAAGCTCAATCCTCCAATCTTTCTTTGGCCTTAACTATGAGGGATTTGAAGTGGCCCAGATCTACGGGCATTATCTCGAAGGGTAGGTTAGTGAAGTCAAAGAATTCTAAAAGCTCTTCCTCGCGTGCCGGCGCATCTTTCAGAGTGTCCAGGTAGACAGATCCTCGAAAAGAGCCCATCTGCATCCTGGCCTCTTCCGGGCCCCAATTTAGGCGGCGGAAAATGTCCTTCCAGGCATCCAGCCAGCCTGGAGAGAGGTAGAAGAAAAGCCCATCCTTGGCCTTCTTCTCCAGCCCCTTCCGGGTGATGAAGGCGTCCACGCAGTTCTGGCATGCCGCAAGCGTCGCATGGTAGGGCGCGAGTATTTCCTCAATCAAAGGGTGGCACTGGCCGTATACTACTATTATGCCCTCGCTTCCATTCTTTCGGCACTTCTCCAACTCGGCCACAAGAGCCCCTTTTAAATCATCGAAGTCCACGTGCAGGCCTGCTCCCAGGTAGTGGGCCTCAAAGGGAAAAACCAGCTCAAAGCGCAGCGCTTCGATCTCCTTTTCAAAAATGCCGCAAGCAATGATTGAATACATAGCTGCATCACTTTAAGGTGGCAATAGGATATATCTGTGATCCTTGATTTTTGATGGGATGTGTAGTCCCGAATGTTATATACTCCCGAAGGCACTACTTTAGATGCAAAACTTGAGGGATAAAATGGATCACGGTCACGGTCATGATTTTATTTGTAGTGGCGAGAAGATAAGGACGACAATACCCATGAAAGAGAGGGGTGTTGCCGATCTGGTAGAGGATATGAGTAAGATGGGCTTTCAGGGAGGTCAGCTGGGTGCATCTCTGAAGGTCTGGAAGCGCATGCACGACGAGGATGTTACCATCTTCCTTGGTCTCGCCGGTGCCATGGTGCCCGCGGGCCTGGGCGAGTTCATTGCCTACCTTTTGCGGGAGAGAAAGGTAGACTGCCTGGTCAGCACGGGCGCCAACCTATTTCACGACCTGTGCGAGGGACTGGGCATCGTTCACTACCAGGGCAGCGCCTGCGCAGATGATGCCTATCTCAATGAATGCAAGATCGACAGAATCTACGACGTATTCGTATCGGAGATCGAGCTGCATAAAGCCGACAATCACATATCCGACTTTGTGAAGAGCCTGGATCCGGCCCGGCGCTACTCATCACGCGAGCTGATGTACATGGTGGGAAAAGACCTGCCCGATACAACAATCCTTGGCGCGGCTCATAAAGCAGGAGTGCCCATCTTTGTGCCTGCCTTCGGAGACAGCTCCTGGGGAATTGGCATGGTTATGGCTCTTCGCGAAGGACATAGCGTCATGGTCGATGGCATCAAGGATGTGGACGAGATCACCCAGATGGTGGAAAAGTCCGCCCAGACGGGCGTGATTTACATCGGCGGAGGCGTTCCCAAGAACTTCATTCAGCAGACGGAAGTCATTGCGGAATTGATAGGCGATTACTCGGGAGGCCACAGCTATGCCATTCAGTACACCACCGACGCTCCGCACTGGGGAGGCCTGTCCGGCTGCACCTTCGAGGAGGCTGTCTCCTGGGGCAAGGTCAAGAAGGAGGCGAGCAAAGTGCAGGTCTTCTCTGATGCCACCATCACCGTGCCGCTCGTGGTGCAGGCCCTGCGGGAGTCGGGCTATCTGCGAAGAAGCGTTCCGGTCTTCGACTGGGGGGAAGCGGGGCTGAAGCTGAGGTACGAAAAGGGGTAATCAATAATCCTGTAATTTAAGTTACATACGCGACCTATTTTTGCAGGCCCGCAAGAAGTTGGCAGGAAATCCCCGGAAGGAGGCGCTGTGGATGTGGGTGTAGCTGGCCACTAAATTCCCTTCGCACATGCCGTCCCAGCCATCCTTAATTCCCGTCCCTCGCTCCAGGCGGATGGCGTACTTCACATTTTCATCCATCAGCATCTCGGAGTGGTGAAACTCGTGGCCCATGATCGCCTCGCCCGCTTTTCCCAGAGCACAATCGCGAGCGAAAGCCCCGTGCACGTAGCTGACGACGCGCGTGCTGCCGCGCCGCGCCTTTCCCGGGACCAGCCCGACCATCTCTTGTCGCTCGCCATCCCACTCGATCTCGCGCGCCAGATACATCAGCCCGCCGCATTCTGCGAAGATGGGAAGGTCTTTCTCGTGCGCCTTTTCCAGTGCCTGGCGCATGCTAGCATTCTCGGACAACTCCTTTGCATAAAGCTCCGGATAGCCTCCCCCGATGTAGATGCCGTCCACCTGCGGAAGCGCGGCATCATGAACCGGGCTGAAGGGCACCACCTTCGCTCCGGCCAGCTCCATCAGCTCCAGGTTGTCCCGGTAGTAGAAGTTGAAGGCCTCATCCCGAGCCACGCCGATGCTTAGACCCTTGCCATAGGCATTTTGCCGGTAGAGGTCCGGCTCGACCTCCGGCAGCGGCGGTGCCTCCTTCGCAATCTCTAAAATGCGATCCAGGTTCAGGCCTTCCTCTACAATCTGGCGGATTTTATCCACTCGCTCCGGGAAACCCTCGTGCCGGGTCTTGCCCTCCAGAACGGGCACCAGGCCCAGGTGGCGCATGGCCAGGTGCATATCCTCATTTCGCCGGATGACGCCCACCACTTCCACGCCTGCGTAGCGCTCTATCTCCTTGATCGCTTTTTGGGCGTGCCTTTCCGACCCCACCTTGTTGAGAATTACTCCCTTGAATTGCACCTGGGGATCAAAGTCCATGTAGCCTTTGACAATGGCCGCGCAGCTTCGCGTGATGCTTCTGGCATCGACTACGAAGATCACGGGAGTGTGGAGAAGCTTGGCGATCTCTGCCGTGCTGCCCAGGTCTCCATCGTATCCCTCGTAAAGGCCGCGCACGCCCTCGATTACCGCGATGTCGGCGCCTTCTATCGCATGATTGTAGATCTCCCTGACGGCAGCCTCTGTCATGAGGTAGCCGTCCAGATTGCGGCAGCTTCTGCCCGTGATCCAGGTGTGGTAGCTGGGATCGATGTAGTCCATGGCCACCTTGAAGGGTTGCACCGCGAGGCTATGGCCCCGTAGCGCGGAGAGCAGACCGGCTACGATGGTGGTCTTGCCGCTGGAGCTTCGATCGCCAGCTATCAGGATGCGTGGACAGTCGGCTCGCATTTTATCATTCCATGGAGAGCTCACGAAGTCTCTCATCGCTCAGTGGCTGCGGCACCCGCGGCTCGGCACCCGACATGATCTCCCTGGCCAGGGCCCGGTAGACCTCTGCAATCTCGGAGTCCGGCGCGCCCTCGATCACCGTCATCGCTTTCCTCTCGCACTGCTGCACAATGGGGTCTTTGGGGATGAAGGCCACCAGCCGGCTGTTCAGCTCCGCAGCGAATCTTTCCGCGATATCCTTCTCCCGTCCGGCGGCAGCCTCGCGCGAGTTGCAGATCACGCCTGCCAGTGGGGTATTCAGGCGGCGCAGGCCCTTGCTGATATTGTTCGCAGCATAAAGCGGCATGTACTCCCCAGAGGTGATGATGTAAGCCTGGCTCACCAAACCCTTTCGGATCGGCGCAGAAAATCCGCCGCAAACGATGTCCCCAGGCACATCGTACAGCACCAGGTCCACATTCTCCATGGCCTTGGAGACTTTCCGCAGGAAATCAATGGCGACAATTATGCCCCGTCCGGCACAGCCCACGCCCGGTTCCGGGCCGCCTACTTCAATGCACAAGACGCCCTTGTATCCCGGAAAAACGACATCCTCCTCGTGAATCTCTCCACCTGCTAAGATGAGATCCATCATGGTGGAAATTCTTTTGCCAACCAGTGTTATGCTCGAGTCGCTCTTGGGATCGCAGCCCACCACCAGTACCCTGTGGCCCTCTTCGGCACAGGCGGCGGCTATGTTCGAGGCAGTGCACGACTTGCCGATACCGCCTTTGCCGTATATCGCAACGTGTTTAATAGATGACATCTAACTCCGCTCTGCCTGTAGATCCTCCCTAGGATATACAGCTTATCCAGGAATGATTCTTAAGAGGTAGATGGAGATCAGGACAATCTGGTTTATAGCCGTAGCAGCAATGTTGATCTTGCTTTTTGGGCTGGTTTCGAGCGCCTTCGCACAAGAGCCGGTGGAAGCGGCCTTTGTGCGGGGCCATTTTAGTGAAGGCAGTGGAATCTGGCGGGCGAATGACTTCGGTTGGTTCTTCTACGACCTGGACAAAGATCAGGGCGGCGAGGAGCTAGGCATCGATCTACAGGGAAGGACGGCGGAGAGGGGGCATATTGTCTATTCCTCAAAGACATGGTCGCAGCAGTTTGAGTATGAACCCTGGGGCAGCTTCCATGAGGTGGCATTTCTGGGCAAGCCTTATCTTGCCGGTTATCCCAAGAGTTCTTTTACAGACGAGATCAGTTCTTTAGACAAAGGCGAGATAAGAGCGGTGCTCATCGATGATGATCGCACTCAGACTTTGAACTTCAACTCGACTCTCACCCTCCAGCAAGGCTATGTTCTGGCGGCAGCGGAAGTCTCGGAAAAGAAGGGCGCCGTTAATTTCGTCTTGTTAAGAAATGGAAAACCTGTTTATGCTTCTGTTGTGAGCATTGGCGATACCTTTGTCTACAAAGTAAACGAAGTACCGGTGATCCTGGTCCATCTGGCCAATGCCATGCGAGGCGGAGACGAAGGATTTGCCGAGGTGGATGGAGTCTTTCAAGTTGGTGATAAACCTTATATCAAACTATTTGAAGGCGGCCTGCTTGGCAATATGAAGCTGACGGACATTTCTGAGGAGGGTATGGAGTTCCAGAATAATATATCTCTTACATTCATTAGAAACTCTGAGATCCCTCTGACCGCCGATCTGAAAATAATCGTTCTTGATCAGCCTGATCTCGCCTATTATCCCGTCGGAGGCATCTTTGATTACGGCGTGCATGAGATACGCGGGCCGGTATATAGCGCCAGTCCATCCATTCCCGTCCGCATGGGCGACTATAATTCTTCTGTTATTGCCAGATGGGACTCCTTAAATTACAGCGGTTTTTACTTCGATCAAAAACAATCTCTGGGCGCAGAGACCCTGGTCTTTCATGCTGTTAAAGGTAGGACGTTGCAGCAAGCCAAAACCCCCATAATTTACCAGGAAAATAAAACTGTGGTTCAGAGTGGTTTTCAATATACTACCCTGATACAGGCCAAAGAATTTGAATATAAACCATGGGGATATTATTTTATCATGAGCTTCCTTGGTGCCCCCTGGTTCGCAGGATACGATTCAAGCCTTCAGGGTAAAACGCCATCCAAAAGCCTTCTGGAGAATGAGGACCTGGGTCGGGTTCTCCTGGACACAGAGCTACAGGGTAAAATCCTTGCGGGAAATTATTCACTTGAAGACGGCTACGAGATGCGTATCATCGATGTTGGGAATGACAGCCTGTTCCTACAGCTTCTAAAAGATGGAAGTTTGGTAGATAGTTCCGTGGTTAAATCTAATACAACATATATCTACAAGAAAGATCTTGACCGCATCAGTGACATGCCAATAATAATGATGCACTTTGGCAACGTCTTTAACAATGGTACGCATAGTTTTGCTACCCTGGACGGCATCTTCCAGATCTCCGATCGGTATATTTTTCCGATTGATCCAGGAACTGGTTTTGGCGAATTGGAGATTGTTCGCGTTCAGCCCGATCAGATGATCTTGGTCAATCCGGATAGTATCAACCTAAATAGAAACTCAGATGTCAACATAGGACCGGGTATGGGTATCCACGTTGCAGATAACGACACACTTCGATATTATCTCCACAATTCAATTTATGTTGTTCCGCCGCCCGAACCCCCTCTGATCAATGCTCAGGACAACGTATCATCTTCTGCATCGGCGAACTTCAGCATTATCGTCAAGGCGGCTGAGATACGCCAAGTCCTGGTTAGCATCCTGGATCCAAGCAATAGGACAGTCTTCTCCAGGGACATCACCGGGATTGGCCAGGGTTCTGGTGATTTATGGGGCTTTGCCTGGAAATGGAACGCAACGACTTTGCAGCTAAGTGATGATAGGAGCACCGTCCTGGATGCGAGCGGCAGTCCTGTGCCGGGATTGTTGTACCTGAGCCCATCTACACCCGCCCAACAGGTTGGCGTGCTATTTGATCCAATGGGACGAATTGTTGCAATATCGGATAGTAAGTCCACATATTACGTCTCCCGTGGCGAATATAAGCGCCTCAATGGTTCGCTTGATTATGACGCCATGCTGGCCAACAACACTGCTCATAAGCAGTTTATCAAAATTGAGCCTGGAAAGAGCATTCTGCAGTTTCTTGATGTTGTCAAAGGCAGATTAGTTCCCAGTGGCATCAATCATACCCTGCAAGGCAATCTTGAGGCTTTGGAACCGCGTGTTGTTGTGGTAGGGGCCAAAAGCGGTCGATACGAGCTGCGGGTGAGAGTGGAAAATGCCGTCAATGCCCTTCAGACATTCGGAGAGTTCATAAACGTCACTCCTGCTGAAATGCGCGGCGTATCCCTGGGCAATGCATTGGCATTTGCTGGGGGGGAAGTATCCATTCCACTCCTGGCCCCTAAGTCCAATGGCGAGAAGAGGATTAACATCTCTTATGATGCCGCCAGGCTGAAAGCCACGGGCATCACCGGTGAGTGCAAATCCACCTGGCAGGTGGACGCGAAGCAGGGAAGGATCGGCGTTCTCCTGCCGTCGGGCTGCGCCGCCGCCAATCTCACCTTTGCGGTGTCCGGCAAAGCCCGGGCGAATGATACAATCAAGCTGAATGTGACAGGCACGAGCGGCTTTAAGCCCGAGACAGTCTCCAATGGCACCATAACCATCGCTGCGAGCGAGAAGGGAGCAAAGAAGAGCCCTGCTCTGGGCATTCTAGCCGGCCTGGTTGCCCTGGCAGGAGCCTATTTCCGGCGCAGGAGATAGTCTTCTATTCTGCTGCAAGGGAGAGTTGCTGTGCACAACGGTCAACGGCCTTGGCCAGCCGCGGCCTGGAGCGGCGCCCAAACCTTCTCGCGGGAGGACCGCAGGGCCGACTCGCAAAACCCCGGAAGAATGGATTACCGATTTGTGCTTATAATATTATAATAATCAACAGGCTTCGGCAGCCTCAACTGTCCCGCGCCGCCTTCTTTATCGCTCTTCCCAGCGCCGTGCTCATGGCTTCAATCTTGCTCCTATCGTCGCCCCCTTCTGCTGAAATGATCAGATTGAACTTGCCGTTGTAGGCCAGGGCGCGCAGAAAGTGGCTGAAGTTCTCCAGGCACATGCCTCCAAAGGCCTGGGACTGCAAAGCGAAATCGCCCTGATAGCCCGGCTCGTCGAAGCGCACGGCGGCGATTGCCACTGCCTGGCTGGAGGGAACCATTGAGCTTCCTATGCCGCTTTTTATCGCCTGGGCCAAAGTGCTCCCCAGGGTGATTGCTGTATCTTCAGTCGTGTGGTGGTCGCCCGTTTCCAAATCGCCCCTGGCCTTGACCGTCAGATCAAATCCCGCGCCTCTGGCTATGGCCGACAGGACCTCATCCAGGAGCTCGATTCCCGTATCGACCTGGATAATGCCCTCGCCCTCGATCTCTAGAATGACTTCAACGCTGGTCTCTTTTGTCTCCCTTTTTCTCGATGCCGACATGGCTGTTATCTCTTTGTTTTTCATTCTTAAGCTATGCGATTGGAGGCGATTTTCTTTTTCAGGACTCCTTTTTTCAAAGCTCTATTCGTGGATAAGTTTTTATGCTATAATGAATATCAAAATCAATGTTGAGAATTATGCAACAAGAAATTAATATGGATAAAGCCATAGAACTAGCCAGAAATTATTTCAGCAAGCTTTATCGAGAGGAAGAATACTCCAAAGCAACGGGTTTGACCATTCCGAATTTGATAGGATTTAATACAATCAGTGCTACAGAGGAGGACGGGCTTTACATTATCAAGTGTGAAGTTAAGGATAGCTATTTCTCTCCAATTAAATATGTGTATACTCTTAAGATAAATAAAATGGGTGAGCTAAAAGAGCTCAAGAGAGAATGAGCGGAGATTTGCTTAGATATAAATTCTTGCTCTTAGATACGGGGCCGCTACTTCTCTATTTAGTTGGGTTCTATAATACTAAATATTTGTCTATCATAAATTATATTAATATTCTTATGAATGCACGCGAAGATTATATAGAAAAGATAAAATCTTAAAAAGAGCTAATGAAGTTGCCAAATTTGGCATAACAGACACATCTTTAATCGAAGCTTCTGCAAGAGGTAGCAGCCGAATGCTATTGACTTCAGATGACAAATTGTTTTATTACTGTTCTGGAAACGATATCCCTGCCATTCATCTGAATTCTTTGAAAAATCTGATATAATACTATTCAGATAACATCGCATACACTTTCTCCATCATCGCCATTGGTGACACCGAATTCATGAAAAGCCCCAGCTCCTCCGGCCCCAGGCCCAGGGCGATGCCCGCCAGTTGCGTTACGTAGAGCACAGGAATGCCGATCCTCACCCCGTGCTTTTGCTCCAGCACCTTCTGCTTGGCATCGAGCATGAGATGGCAGAGCGGGCACACCGTGACGATGACCTCCGCCCCGGCTTTCTTGGCCTCAGTGAGGATTTTAAAGGCAATATCATCCGCCGCTTTTTCCTTGGGCATGAATATGGGCCCGCCGCAGCAGAATGTCTTGAGACGGAAGTCTACCGGCTCCGCCTGCAGTCTCTTGATCAGCTTCTCCAGGATCGTTGGAAACTCTGGGCTGTACAGCCCCGCCGGCCGGGTGAGCAGGCAACCGTAGTAGGGAGCGACCAACAGTCCATTGAGGGGCACCACGATCCTCTCATCGCCTTCGTTCAGGCCCTCAAGAATGACGTCCAGAGCATGGCGAACCCTGGCGCTGCTGTACTTCCTGTCCAGGACGGCATTCACCTTTTCCAGTGTCTCTGTCTCCTCCAGCCGCTGCGCCGCGGCGCGCAAGTTGCTGTAGCAGATGGAGCAGGCAGTCATGATCGGCAGGTCCGTCTGGGCCATGTTGCGGGCAGCCAAGCCCGTGGCCACCAGCTCATTGGAGACGTGCGTCGCCCCGCAGCAGTTCCAGTCCTCGAGCTCTTCCAGCTCAATGCCCAGAGCCGTAGAGACGGCCCGCGTGGAGGCGTCCATCTCCTTTCCCGTCGATTGGGAGACGCAGCCCGGATAATAAGCCAGCTTCATTTTTTCCTCAGCTCCTCAACGATCCTCTTGACCTCATCCCTGCCCTTGATTTTCTCAATCTTAAGGTCGATCTTGCCTTTGGGCAATAGCTCCAGGCCCATCTGCATGGACTGCACCGCCCCCTGGGGAAAGACGAGCAGGAACTCAGCCGTGAGAGCCAGCTCGGCTATCCGGCCATAGTCCTTGATCTGCTTTAGGAAGGACTGCTCGTAAGCGGCGTCCTTGCTCCGCTGTCCCTCTCGCTCGGCTATATCTTTTAGAGCCGAGACCACTGCTTTAGGCCGGATGCCCCGCGGGCAGCGCACCGTGCAGAGAAGACAGGAGGTGCACAGCCATAGAGTCTCATTTTGTGTAGCCTCCTCCTTTTTGCCCTCCAGGCAGAGTTTGATCAACCTTCGGATGCTGGGGTTCATAAGACGTGCCGTAGGGCAACTGGCAGAGCAGGTGCCGCACTGAATGCAGGTCAATACCTCCTGCCCGGCCAGGCGCAGCACCTCTTGCTTGAACTGTTCATCTCCGGGCATTATTGCGTCGCCCCCTCGCTGCTGCCCGTGGCCGCAGCCTTCTTCGCTTCATCTTTGTGCAGCCGTTCTACAATCTTCCGGCTGGCCCCTTCGGCGGGCTCCCTCTCGAAAATTTGCCGAACTTTTGGCTTTCTCAGCAGGGCCTCCAGTGGCGATAGGGCTTCATCCACCAGCCGCAAGAGCGCCGGATCGATCTTCGGCTTCTCGGGTGCCTGCAGGGGCGAACGTTCTATGTCCGGCGGAGAGACGGCCCCGCTCACGTCCGGGCGCAGCCGCTCCCCGGTCTTTATGGCTGAGATGGCCTGCTTCCACTCCTCAGCCCAGGGTGTCTCCTTTATCTCCGTGTGCCTGACATCGGAACGCTCGACCTTTATGGCTGAGACGGGACAGGCTTTCTCACATGCCCCGCAAAAGATGCACTGATCTTTGACCGGCGCTGCCTTTCCCCGTTCGTCCACATACCAGCACTTGGCCGGGCAGACATTGAAGCAGGCCTGGCAGCCCAGAGGATCGCAGCGCACCAGGTTCTTTTCGACCAGCTTTATATCGCCCTGGAAGGGTTTCTTTATGTCCATGGCCTCGTAGGGACAGACTTCTGCACATCTGCCGCAGCCGATGCACAGGTCCTGGTCGATCTCGATCTTGCCTGCGAACTCTTTTTCTGCTTCCGGCACTTCTAAGGGCTCGCCCTCTACTTTTATCGCTTCCTCGGGACAAAGGGGCACGCATAGGCCGCAGTAGTCGCAAAGCTCCTCATCCACCAGGAGCTGCTCATAGGGCACCAGATTGCGGGGATCTTTCGCTCTCTCTAACGCGTCCTTGTCCAACAGCAAGAATGCCTTGCAGAATTTTGCGCACCGGCCGCAAAGATTGCACTTCTCGGCATCGATGGCGATATTGCCCTTCATTTCCGGGCGCAGGGGGCCATAGTCTTCGCGTGTTTTATTGAAAGTGACTTTTATGGCCTTGGTGGGGCAGACAGGCTCGCAGAGCAGGCAGGGCAGGCACTTTTCGTTTGGCGTGGCCTCTGCCAGCAGCCGGGGATACTGCTCCTGCTTGATGAAATCAATCATGTCTGGGCCTCAGCGGCATCAACCGTCACCGGTGTGGCTCTTTTTTCATGCACAGTCATCTTAAAGGCCTTCATGGGACAGAAATTGACGCACATGCCGCAAAAGGCACAGGCATCCAGATCGATGAGCACGGGCGGCGCGTCCAGGCCCTTGGCAATCTCCTGCAAGGGTCCCTCTTGCAGCGCTTTTTTCGGGCAGAGAGCTACACAGATGGAGCAGCCGGCGCACTTTTTATAATCGTAATCGAGGACGATCTCTCGCTCTTTGGTCTTCTGCTTGGCCAGAATGTGAGTACCTTCTGCATCCATATCTTTCTCAATTTCCATCATGGAAGTGCAGTCTCCCCATTCTTCTCTTCCGCTCTTTCCTTTTTCAGCTCCGTTCCGATGGGGCCCATGGCCTTCAGCTCGCCTATGAAATCCCTGAGATCCTTTGCATAAATCTCGCCCTCGCTGGCGGCACACCAGACGATCTTGACTCTTCCTGGATCAAGGCCGATTTTCTCCAGGACGCCTTTGAGCACATTCACCCTTTGCAGGGCCTGATAGTTGCCATCCCGGTAGTGGCATTCGCCAATGCGGCAGCCGGCGATGAGCACACCGTCCGCACCTCGACGGAGAGCCTCCAGGATGAAGCTTGGGTCTACGCGCGCCGAGCACATCACCCGGATGTTGCGAGCATTGGTCGGGTACTGGATGCGCGCCGTTCCTGCCAGGTCTGCCGCTCCGTAGCTGCACCAGTTGCAAAGGAAGGCCACAATGAGGGGAAACTCTCTCTTTACCTCGGTGGCGGCCCGCACCTGGGCCATGATCTGCTCGTCTGAGAAGAAGCGCATGTTGATGGCGTCAACTGGACAGGCGGCGGCACATGAGCCGCACCCTTTGCAGGCTGCCTCATCCACGTAGGCCGGGCTTTTCACGGCTATGGCCTTCTTGGGACAGAGATCGACACATAGCTTGCACTTGATGCACTTTTCCGGATCCACATAAGCCGAGGTGGGCTCCAGCTCCAGCACGCCTTTGTGCAGGAGCTTGACCGCCTTTGCCGCCGCGGCGCTGCCCTGGGCGATGGAGATGGGAATCTCTTTGGGACCGGAGGCGCAGCCGGCGATGAAGACACCGTCGATGTGCGCCTCCACGGGCCTCATCTTGGGATGGGCGATCTCAAAGAATCCGTCCGGTCTTCGGGAGAGTCCCAGCAGATTGCCCAAAACGTCCGCTTTGCTGTCCGGCTCCAATCCCACGGAGAGGACGGCCAAATCATGCTTCACCCTCTTCATCTCGCCTGTCTGGGTGTCCTCAAAGATGAGGAAGAGCTCGCCCTCCACCTCTTCGATGCAGGAGACGCGAGAGCGCACAAAGTTGATGCCCAGCTTCTGGGCCCGCACGTAGAATTCTTCGTATCCTTCCCCGCAGGCCCTGATGTCGATGTAGTAGATGGTGATATCAGTATGCGGATACTTCTCCTTGACCAGTTGCGCGTTTTTGAGCGAGGCCATGCAGCAGATGCGAGAGCAGTAGAGGTTTCCCACGCTTGAATCGCGCGAGCCGACGCACTGCAAGAACGCTATCGACTCGGCAATCTTGCCGGTGCTGGGGCGCACCACTTCTCCCTTGGTCGGCCCGGAGGCGTTGAGCATCCTCTCCATCTGCAAGGTAGTGATAACGTCCCTGTACCTGCCAAAGCCGTACTCCTCCTTTCGCGTGGCATCAAAGGGCTGCCAGCCGGTAGCCACGATGATGGCGCCCACATTCAACTTGAAATCCTGGGGCTCCTGGTCCAGCTTGACGGCCTGGGTGGGACAGGCTTCCACGCAGCGGGCGCAGCCTATGCAGGCCTTGGGATCGATGCAGGCCACCAGGGGCACGGCCTGGGGGTAGGGGATATAAATGGCCTTTCTCTTGCCGATGGCAAAGTCGTACTCGCTGGGCACCTCCACCGGGCAGACGCCGGCGCACTCGCTAATGCAGCCCTTGCAAAGCTTCTCATCCACATAGCGTGCTTTGCGAACGCCGGAGACGGTGAAGTTGCCCACGCTGCCCTCCACGCCCAGGACCTCGGCGTAGGTGATGAGAGTAATATCAGGATGATTGTAGACCTCGGACATCTTGGGCCCCAGGACGCAGATGGAGCAGTCGTTGGTAGGAAAGACGTCCGTGAGCAGTGCCATGTAGCCGCCGATGGTAGGTCGCCGCTCCACTAAGAAAACATGCAGGCCGCAGTCGCCCAGATCCAGCGCCGCGGCAATGCCGGCCACACCTCCCCCCACGACCAGCACGTTTTTGCTGACGGGTATGCTCTCCGGCTCCAGTGGCTTAAGCAGCGCCGCTTTGGCCACGGCCATTGCTATGAGGTCCTTGGCTTTCTCTGTGGCCATGGCCGGCTGCTCCATGTGCACCCAGGAGCACTGCTCCCGGATGTTGGCCATCTCCAGCATGTAAGGATTCAGGCCCGCTTTGGCAATCGCCCGGCGAAAGGTGGGCTCGTGCAGGCGGGGCGAGCAGGCGGCCACTACCACGCGATCAAGTTTAAGCTCTGCAATATCCTTTTGGATCTGCTCCTGGCCGATGTCGGAGCAGGAGAACTGCAGATCGCGGGCAACGGCCACATCGGGAAGCTTCTCGGCAAAGCTCTTCAGATCTTCCATGTTCAAGACGCCGGCGATATTCAGGCCGCAGTGACAGACGTAAACACCAATGGGCATGAGACTTCAGTGGTATGAACGCTTTAAGTCACTTAAAGTTTTGCCATTATTAGTGCACGACTGGCTGGCTGGCCTCAGGCTATACCATGCCAGTTGCAGTTCGCGCCGTACACAGGCGTAAGCCCTCCTGGATAATGATAGCCGTTCCTACCGCCTCCGCTGGCACTATCAAGTTCCTTGGTCCCCCGGTGATGCTGTCGTCTGCCACCATATCCGGAGCGGCTACCGCTTTGCCGTAGCAGATGCTTACCGAAACGGGTATGACCTCGCCCCCTGCCCAGGTAACAAATTTGCTTAAGTCTCACGGGCTATTAGCCAATAAATCGGTCTATTTGGCTCCTATTTTTCCTGATCTGTCCCATAAGTTTATATCTTACAAAATTTAATTATTATTTGAGTTATCAAAATGAACAGGCTTCATTTTCTCTCCATCTTGCTGGAGGCGGTCGTGGCAACTCTAGGCGTGATGCTGGCCATCAGCAAGAAGAAAATGTACGGCTGGTGCATAGCCGTTACCTTTGTACTTTACGTGGTCTATGATCTGGCAAATCTTCTGGCTTTGAATATCTCAGAGGATACACTGTATATGATATTCTTCGTAGCCACCCTTTCCATTCTCTGGGCGGTCTGGAACATCTTCCTGGAAGCTTAAGGGCAATAGTCAGCCTTTTCAAGAAAGCATACTAATAATAACAAGATGATCTCCAAAGTCTACATCTCCCACAGCTCCGCTGATGAGGATATGGCCCTGCAGCTCGCTCGCGCCCTGTGGCGGGTGGGCCTGGAAAGCTACGTCGCTCTCTATAATCTGTCACCTGCCATCTCTCTGGCCGAACGCGCTTCTTTTGGGCTGCGTAATTCCGAGTGCCTGGTGGCCCTGCTTACCGTTGAGGGCTCACTGTCTCCAGAGGTCTGCCAGGAGATCGGCCTGGCCCGGGGCCTGGATCTGCTCATCATCCCTCTGCTGGAGGAGGGAGCAGCGCTGCCCTTCCTCATCGATCACCTGCGGCCTCTGGTATTCCGGGAGGAGAGATGTGCCGATGCCGTCGGCCTGCTGATCAAGACCCTGCGAGAACTCTCCCGGCTGGAGTGGCTGAAGGTCGCCTGTCCCAAATGCGGGGAGGAGATGACGCAATATCTCACGCCCCAGGAAGAGGTGGAGGAGGCGTTGGCCGGAGCCGGGTGGCTGGAGACGGTCTGCTCCTACTGCCAGAACAGGATCCGCCTGGATGCGAGGACGTTTGAGCCGGTTTTAGATCCTATTGCGATCTCCTGCGAATCATGACGACACTGGCAACTTGGGGACAGAGAGGATTGAATTGTCTCCAAATGCTAACCGAGAAGCTGGCCAGCTAAACACATACCTCGAAAGTAATCATGGCGGGGGGGTACGATTCACCCCAACCACGGACGAGGGGGACATCTCTTCTCATATATCCGACAAGCTAAATTCCAAGCGGTAGTATGTGTGCTAGATAGCTCTTCTGAAGCTTTTTTTTCAAGAGGGATATCTATAAATACAAAGGTAGATAGACGTATTCATAAGAAAAAGAAATCAATTAATGAGGGAGATTATGTTCTCATCCATGTTGAGTACGGTAAACAGCACTATGAGTGCAGCTAGCACCACATCTGTGGTTAGCACTTTTGCCACAGTTGGCGTCTCTGAAATCAGCGTTATAAGTGTAATCTGCCTTATCGCTCTGCTCAGCGCCTCAGAAATTCTGTCTGCATCATCGCATTGGAATAAGCGCCTATCAACCATGTTGAACTTGGCCATTGTGCCGATGGTGCTCACATTCTTCCTGATCGTGGGCTACAAAGTAGTAGCTGTCGTAGGCACATAAGTGCTTCCACTTCCTTTATGATGCAGTAAGGATTCGAACTAGCAAGGTGATGAGGTTATGATTGTGAAATTGAGGAAAGAGAGAAAGACTATCTGGCATATATCCATAGTTCTAATGATGATGCTGGTGATTGCCTTCTTAGTAGCACCAGCGAGTGCGATAACTTGTACCCCTAAATACACGGCGTATGTCAAGGTCATTGATGGTGTTGGTACAGAAGAAAAGGATGTCTTGGTTCTTACCTATAGAATACATGTGGTACCAGTAGTAACGCTTAGAGTGTATGTCGAAAAGGAGCGAACCGTCACGAGCTGGCATTATCAACGGACCAGCACTCCAAGGACCTGGTGCACTATAAACCGTAGATGTGAGGTGAGTGGGGGTCCAGTAGTCCAAATAGGACGTACAGGTGTGACGTACGGTCCATGGAGACCTGTCGGTTATTATACTACAGTAACTTGATTAGCCTCTTTCTTTTTAATTCCTAATAACATATATTATATATGAGGTGTGATGAAGAATGAAATCTCTAAGAGTGATGCTATTAGCTATTGTTCTGGTGGTTAGCAATCTATCTATTTCTTTTGCAGCAGATCCAGTTGAAAACGGGTCAGCATATATCCCAGAAAAAGGACAGATAGATGCCACGCAGCCGGTATTGTTGAACACAACCATTGGCACCAATTTATCATCGTTTTCATTTATCCTGACCTGGTTTAATGCCACAAGCATCCTGGAAGCTACCCTGACCTCGCCAAGTGGCGCTAAGATAG
>JANYKI010000128.1 GCA_025361645.1 Methanothrix sp. | reverse complement strand
CTGAGCAGAACTTAAGGCAATTGAAGCTCTCACCTCTGAGCAGGTCGCCAGCAGGCCATGGTCTGCCACATCTCCGCCTGGGAGAAGAGTCAACCGACCGATAGTGACACGACTTTTTGCGTAGTCACAAGCCACGTCCTTTAGGGCGTGGTAGTTGACGTAGCTTTGCCAAAGGAACCTCTCTACACACGATTACTTCGATCCCGAATCAGATAATGGGAATGGCTAATAGGAATCGCTTATATAACTTTGCGTGCTCTATGCAACTGACAAATATGCTAAAGATCACCCCTTATCTTGGAATCATGGTGCTGATAGTATCCATAGGCGGCATATTTTACCCCAAGCTTGGCTACTTCCTCTTGCTGGTCTTTGCCAGCCTGATGATCATTGCTCCCTTCCGAGGACGCTGGTTTTGCGGAAATCTCTGCCCGCGGGGAAGCTTTGTTGATTTCTGGCTGGCTCCCTTGAGCCGAAAATTGAGAATACCACCTCTATTTCGGAGCATGTGGCTAAGAGCCCCCATCTTCATCGCACTCATGGGATTCATGATCTTTCGCATTATACAGACAGAGGGTGTAGTGGACAAAATTGGAATGGTTTTTGTTACGCTCTGCATTCTAACCACATCAATTGCCATCCTCTTTGGTGTAATCATAGCCCCTCGAACCTGGTGCTCTTTTTGCCCCATGGGAACGATGCAAAGAGCAATGGGTGGCAAGAAGTACCAGCTAAAAGTGGACAGAGAGAAATGCATCGATTGCGGCAAGTGCCAGAAGGTCTGCCCCATGCAGCTTCCTGTAAACGAGATACTGGATAAGCCGGACTGCATTAAATGCGCCAGATGTGTGGAAGCTTGCCCGAAGCATGCATTGAGCTTCTGATGCAAAAAAATGTTCCGATAAGTTAACATATGCAAAAGTGCTATAGAATGAGAGGAGGTGAAGGCAAAATGTGTACTGTTGGAGGCGGGCCGGACATAGGGAATATCGAAACTTTGGCCACCAAAGATTACGAATGTCTGGACTGCAAGAATCAGTTTAAGGGAATGGGTAGAAGGCCCATGTGTCCTTCCTGCAAATCCAGGAACGTCAAGGCAGTCTAAGGGCCATGCATATACTCATCAAGGAGGACGAGATAGCTTATCTCGTAGGCCGCAGTGGCACTTTAGCGATTGCCAAGACGAAAGGACACTTTTTTTATCTGGAGACGGAGTCAGAGGAGATTGTGCTCTTCACCGATCCAGAGGATCTGATGGTGGCTTCTTCCCGAGGCGTAGGCGAGAAGGTTATGCGCGGCCTATGTTGCACCATTTATCAGCTTAGGGAACTAGGCGCACCGTTGATAGTGCTCCCTAAAGGCCATCCCGCATCGCCCCGCTTGAAGACGGTGGTGTCCATCGGCCCCTGCACTCGTTTGAGCTGCAAGATAGAGCAGGGAACGCATCCCGAGCAGGATGTGCTCTGTGGATCTGAGGAGTTTCACGAAGCCCAGGTGCTGGCGAAGCCCGGGGGCGCAGAGATATTGGGCATAGCTTCAAAAGAAAGCGAGATAATTGTGCAAAAGCTGTAGAAACGAGTGATTTTATGGCGGAGATAAAAGAAGACAGCCTGGTCAGGTACAAGGGCACGGGCACCATCGGGACGGTCAAGGTGCTGAAGGTGGAAGAAGATGGAGAGACGTGGGCCTATTTAGACAGCACCGGCCTTTACTACCGCCTGGATACCCTGGAGCTGATCGAAAAGGCTCCGGATAGAAAAGATCTGGAGGGCATGACCATTGAACAGATCCAGGATCGGTTCAAGCAGACGCAAGATATGATGGATGCGGTTAAGATGCAGGATGATAACCTGGAGACGGGCGGGTAAAGTAGAGCCGCAATCAAAACCGATTTTTTTTAATGGCCGTAAGTTCCCGGAAAAAGACGGCTGCGGTGGCGGTATCCCCCAGGCCGACGGTAATCTTTGGCTTTTTTGCCAGGAGAGACGGCATCAAAGATATGATTGCCTCTCCGGTTTGAAGGAATGCACCCCTCCCGGATGCCGTGGCCCCATTGCGGCAAAACTCCTCTTTGGCCTCAAGTCCCACGGAATTAACCACTTCGGGTGACTCTCCTGTTACAAAGCCCGTGGCTGCCAACGCGGCTGCGGCATCAGCCCCGCTTTGGAGGGCAGAGAGCTCTATAGCGGCTGTGATCTTTCCCGGCAACATGACGCTCAGAATGTAGTCTCGGGTATGAACCGCCACTCTAAAAAGCCCCAGGCTTTCACGCAGACGCTCTGTCGCCTTCATGGTCTCCTGCCATCGGGCGGGCAATGATCCTGGCGATAAGCCTTCTGCAGCCGCCAGCTCGTCCTCATTCAGGCCCAGGCTGTCCACGGGAATTTGGGGAAGAAGCAAAAGAAGAGACTGCATAATCTCAGGACTCTGGAAGCTGCCCATCTCGGCGTGGATGAAGATCTGCGGATTTTTATCCTTCCAGGATTTGATCTGGGCGATTTTCTGGGGAAAGATCTCCTGGTACTCTTTAAACGGTGCCAGGTGAAAGCCGGAGAGCAGCGCGCCATCGATTTCCCGGATATTTTCCAGGCAATAGGAATCGAAATGTTTGCTGGAGAGGAGCCTGGTATTCACCGGATCGTATGTGGCAATAAAACGATTATCGCTGGGCGCAATTATTCTGCTCTGGCCACTGGATACCAGGTCTCCCTTTTTGAACTGGAAGACGAAATGCACCATTTCTTGATCAGCTTTGGGCCCTTCTGCCGCCTGGCCCGGCTCTTCTGCTACGGAAACGGGCACATGCACCACGGCATGCAGCATGCCTGCCAATCTCGGTCCCAGGGCGGGAGCATTGAGAACCGGCCTGGCTCCCAGCGTGGCCAGGACATTGGCCATGATGCCCGCATTTCCGCCCAGGCGAAATTGCCAGGAGAAGGATTCTTCGATCTGCCGGGCCACCTGCGGGCCCTGGATAAGGATCTCTGCTCCCGATCCCTGCTGCATGCAGAATAACAGGCAGGATAGGAGGTCCTCACGGCTGCCTATCGACTCTTTCAGCTCTATTTTCATATTGGATGAGATGAGGGCCGATATCTCCTCACTACGTATATTGCAGACAGCATCGACGTTTACAGGATAGGCGCAAATGATATTCATAGTAGTCCCACTGGCAAGCCCGTAGCTTTGTTCATTGTATCATAGATTTATCTTCCGCTTTGATCGGATTGAACCGCCAAATTTATATTCGACTCATAGCACACATTTCTTATACTTGCGCTACCATTTCCTCGATCATGATTGCGTCAGTCGAGCGCTCTTCTCTCTTTGGTGAGGTATATGCCCCACCCTCTAAAAGCTACACCCACCGCGCTATCCTCATAACTTCCCTGGGACCAGGCGGAACCGTAAAGCGGCCCCTCCTCTCCGCAGACACCCGAGCGACAGTTGCCGCCAGCGAGGCCTTTGGAGCCAAGATCTCACTTAACGACGAAGTGTTAATCACTGGCGTCTCCGACCGGCCCCAGACCCCGGAAGATGTCATCAACGTTTTAAATTCGGGCACCACGCTCCGCTTTTGCTCGGCGGTGGCGGCCCTGACCGACGGAGCGGTGCTTACGGGCGATGCCTCCATTCGCACCCGGCCCAACGGCCCTCTTTTGAGCACGCTCTCGGAGCTGGGTGCCCAGGCTTTCTCCATTCGCAATAACGGCAAGGCTCCGCTGGTGATCAAGGGAAAGATGCGAGGCGGCACGGCCCACCTGAACGGGGGCGTCAGCTCCCAGTTCCTCTCGGCGCTGCTCATCGCTGCCCCTCTGGCGGAAGAGGACACGAGGATAATAATCGAGGGCGATCTGAAGAGCCGCCCCTATGCTGAGATCACCCTGGACATGCTGGCCGACGCAAACGTGCGGGTGCAGGCGCAGCCGCAGGAGTTCTTTGTGCCCGGAGGGCAAAGCTTTGGCCTGAAGAGCTACACCATTCCCGGAGACTTCTCCTCTGCCTCCTACCCGCTGGCCGCAGCAGCGGTCAGCGGCAGCGAGGTCACTGTCAAGGGCGTCCTCCCCTCCCGGCAGGGCGACTCGGCAATCATCGACATACTGGGCCGCATGGGCGCCAAGGTCTCCTGGGATAAGGAAAGAGGGGACCTCCACATCAAGGGCGGCGACCTGGTGGGTGTAGAGGTGGACGCCAGCCGCACTCCCGATCTGGTGCCCACCATCGCCGTGCTGGGTGCTGTGGCGAGCGGCAAGACGACCGTGGTGAATGCCGAGCATGTGCGCCACAAGGAGACGGACCGGCTGCACGCCATGGCTGTGGAGCTTTCTAAAATGGGCGCTGACATCCGGGAGCGTCCGGACGGGCTGGAGATCACGGGCGGAAAGCTGCACGGAGCAAAGGTGCACGGGTGGCACGATCATAGGATCGTCATGGCGCTCACGGTGGCGGGATTGGTGGCAGGGGAGACGCAGATCGATACGGCGGAAGCGGTGGATGTCTCCTATCCGGGTTTCTTCGGGCAGATGACGGGTCTGGGAGCGAGAGTGATGGTGAGATGAAAGGAGGCGCAGCAGAATCGTGCCCCTACCACCGGAACCCGGCATACTACTACTACGAACGAGCTTTGGAGATGGATTAGCCAGCGCCTTACTCATCTCCATAGATCGGCTTTTCCGGCACCAGATAGATCGTCCAGAAGACCAGCGCGGTGACCAGCGCTTTAACGATGATGTTGGTCCAGACCATCTGCTGCAAGCCCTCTGCACCCACAACCCCGGCAAAGGCAATGATGGGAAAGAGCAGACTGTCCACGGGAATGGAGACGGAATTGGAGGCAAAGACCCGGGTCCATTGCGGCCATTTTTCTCTGCCGCCCCGCGTCCAGAGTTGATAGACTTTCGTGTCAATCAGTTCGGCAATTAGCGCCGTGAGGATGGATGCCAGTACAATCCTCATTTGCAGGGAAAAAAGAAATTCCCAGGCAATCTGCCCTCCGCCATTCGCCCAATCCGTCTGCGCCGGCAGCAGGACCACCAACTGAAAATAAAGTGCCGCGAGCAGGTTGACGGCTGCCGACAGCCAGATCGTGGTGACTGCCGCCTTCTGACCGAGTTGCTTGTGGATCAGGTCGCGCCAGGTGAAGGTTAAAGAGTAAATGAAGCCGGCATCCATGACCAGGCCGCCGAAGTAGGTGACCTTGGTGGCAGCGATGTTGCCTGCCAGGGAGAAGAAGAGGTAAAGGCCGGAGAGAATTATGGTGGCCTGTGTCCTGTCCAGCCCCAATTTGCCGCCCTTGAGCCTGCTAGCATTGGCTCTCAACGTCTTCTGGCCCCCACATTCGTCCTGGCCCTCGGTCTTTATCTGCATTCTAAATCTCTTTCAGCCATTTATCTTTAAGCTGCGCAAATGTCCCTGTTCTTAAGCTTTCCCTGATCTCTTCCATGAAGCGGAGCATAAAATGGAGATTATGAAGCGTGGCCAACCGGAAGTAGGACAGCTCCCGAGAGACATAAAGATGGCGAAGGTAGGCTCGTGAGTAGGTGCAGCAGGTCGAGCAGGAGCAGTTGGGATCGACGGGCCGGCAGTCCTCTTTGAATTGCAAATTTTTGATATTTATGTGGAACTTGTTCTCCTGCGATCCACCCGCTTGCGGCGAGAGCAAGAGGCTTCCCCGGCGAGCGATTCTGGTGGGAGAGACGCAGTCGAAGGTATCTATTCCTCGCGCCACGCATTCAAATATGTCGTCGATTTCGCCTATGCCTAAGAGATGGCGCGGCCGGTCGTCATCCAGTCTGGGAATGGTCCAGTCCAGGACCTGATGCATATCATGCTTGCTGTTTCCCAGCGAGCCTCCAATGGCGATGCCGTCAAAAGGCTTTTCAGTGATGGCCTGTGTGCTTTCCTTTCTTAGGTCATCAAACCAGCCTCCCTGGATTATGCCATAAAGAGCTTGATTTTTATCGTGGTATCGAATGGACTCTTCTGCCCAATTATGGGTCCTTATCATGGCTTTCTTGGTGTAATCGTAATCCGAGAGGGGTGAAGTGCATTCGTCAAATGCCATGATGATATCTGTTCCGAGATTGGACTGAATCTTCATCGACTTTTCCGCATTCAAGAAATGCCAGGCTCCGTCGGCAAGGGACTTGAAGGAGATGCCCTCATCTGTGATCTTGGTCAAATTCTCCTTAGGCCTTACGTTTTCGTTTTCCCTGCAGCCTATGCCTAACGTGCTCCCATTTTCCTTATCATCATATTTTTTTCTGTAATCTTGCGGGAAGATGTTGCCGATCTTGCTGATGTTATGCTCTCTGGCAAAGCCTAAAGAAAAGGCCTGAAAGCCGCCGGAATCGGTGAACATGGGCCGGTCAAACCCCATGAACCGGTGCAGCCCACCGAGCCTTGCGATCAGCTCATCGCCCGGATTCAGGTGAAGATGGTAGGTATTGGCAAGGGTGCACTGCACGCCTAAACTCTGCAGATCGTCGGAGCCCAAAGCTCTCACGCTGCCCATTGTTGCCACCGGAACCAGGTAGGGCGTTTCTATATCTCCTCGTCTGGTTTTAATCAGCCCCAGCCTGGCATGTGTCTCTTTATCCTGCCTTAAGATCTCAAAAGATATTGCGCTCATTTATTGTTATCCTGCCGAGGCCTCCTTTGCAGCCAGCGGGCGGAAAAAGCTTTTGCACGACTTGCACAGGACCATGACATGCATCCGAAAAAGCTAGATGAGCGAAATATGCCAAGCTCAGCGTCTACCTGGTCTGTCACAGAGATTTTTTAAGCGTCTTTGTGCGTCCTTTGTGCGCTCTGTGAGCTTTGTGGTGAGATCGTTAGTTGTTAGTGTATAATTTTCTGCTATTAATAATAACAGACCGCTCTCGTCTCCAAAATCCTGCCCCCCAAAAGAAGCCGCCTCAGCCGAACGCCAGCTCCGCCGGGCTCCTCAGGCCCGACCGGGCCTTCCGCCCCCGAGTGCGAGCGCGTGCACATGCGGGCCAGCCCGTCCGGACGAGCGGCGCAGCCAAGGCTGGGCCCACTGGCGGCAGGCCACGAACGCAGCCCGCTTCCCAGGGCAGCCACGGTCGAGCGGCAACCAGGCGAGGCTAGCCCACAGACCACAAGGAATGCAAAGCTGGAGACTGCCTCGAATCTTTGCGCGTCCTTTGTGCCTTCGTGCCTTTGTGGTTTGGTCCGTAGTTGCTAGATATAATTATCAGCTAATAGTAATAGCAAACCGAAGGCCTTGCTTCTCCACTGACGCGGCCCGAGGGCTCTGGCGAAAAATTGTCCTTTTCTCATCGGAACTTCGCGCCTACGCGCCTTCGCGTGAACCCGTGATCTCGGCCCGACCGGGCCTCCAGCCCCCGAGTCCCCGCCAGGCAAGCCAACCCGCCCTGACAACGACGGCAAGTCCGGACGGTCTGGCCCACAGGCGGCGGCCACGAGCAGCAGCCGGGACCCGATTGGCGAGGAGCGCGGCCCCGCGGCTGCCTGGCGCTGTTTCCGGTAGCCCGCAAGACTCGATCAACTGCCAATACGTCGTGGCAATAAGGCCGCTGCTGTCATAATGCCATTAAAAATTTCCAAAAGCGAGGCGAAAGTAATCAGCAAAAAAAAGAAGATTCGCCCAAATTGCCCCTATTTTGGCTTTTTTTTCTCTGGCTCTTGAAAGAGCTCATAGCCTCTCCTGCTCCTGCACGCTCGCAAGACTTTTTCGGCCTTTTGCATTTCGAATCTGCGCTCGCGTTTCATTTTTCGGTCTCTAGCTTCACTCATGATTTCACTTCCTTCTTTTTTAGCTTTGCCTTTTTTGTCATCGCTTTTTTGCTTTTGCCTGGGCTTCGGTTTTTGTCAGCCATATCATCATCTGCCGCGGACCAGGGTTTCGATATCTAGGGCCGTCCGAGCCGCCCGGTATATGCCACTTGATGCCTTCATTGCCAATCTCCTTCTAGTATATCTATTTTCTTGCAGGTAGTTCTACTTCAAAGCCGTGGGGGACAAGACGAAAATGACGGTCACGGAGTAAGACTGGACTATGGGCCAAAGTCAAATGCTCGACTACTCCGTAATCGACTTGAACCAGTCACTTGATAAGGTGGCGACAAGCTTCAATCCTGGAAAATTTTCGTCAACTATCGCCCGGACATCATCCAACCAGGCTGCTCGCTGTTCATAAGTACTGGTCACTACCACGTTATAGGTCTTGCGGTGAAAGTCTATGTCGCCACATAACCCGAAGATGCAGTTCTTCCAAATCGTCTGCAGAGGATCGCCAAAAGCGTTTTGCTCCCTCTTCGGAAGGGTGTTGGAGGTGTTGAAGACGATTGCCCGCCTGGCCAAAAGCCGTCCGCGAGGCGTTCCCTCGCCGCTATCGCCTTCCAGGAACTCATAGGCAATACCTGGCCGCATGACCCTGTCCACCCAGCCTTTGAGGATGGCAGGAGGCATGCCCCACCAATTGGGATGAATTATTATTATCCCGTCTGCCATTGCTGTTTCCTGGCAGTGAACCCGGATCATGTCGTCAAGCGGCGCATCTTTGGCAATCTCTGCAGAGCGAAGGATGGGATCAAAGGATTCCAAGTAGAGGTCATGAAAAGCGACTTGATGGCCGTTTTGCATAAGCATTTGCACTGATGCCTTGGCGATGGCGTGATTGAAGCTTCCCGGACGGGGGTGGGCGAGGATTACCGAGATTCTCATTAGATGGCCTTCATTTTGCTCTCCGCTTTAAAATTTTCCGATAAGGCAGACGGCCATCGTCTGCGCCTTGACCTCCTGCATTTTTTCCTTTCCCACCAGCACCTCCACCAGCTTCAAGGCAAACTCCAGGGCCGTTCCCGGCGAGCGGCTGGTGATGAGGTTGCCGTCCACTACCACCCGCTCTTCACTAAAGTATGCGCAGGCCTCCACCTGGGCCTTGCCCGAAGGGCTGACCGTGGCCCTGCGGCCCTGCAGGACACCGGCCTTGATGAGAACCGAGGGAGCCGCGCATATCGCCGCGACAATTTTTCCCGCTCGATCCATCTCACGTGCCATGTTTAGGATGCGCTCATCATTTCCCAGATTGATAAAACCCGGTGCGCCTCCGGGCAGGACCAGCCCGTCGAAGTCCCGGTAGTCGATTTTTTCCAGTGTGGTGTCAGGCAGCACCTTGATTTTATGAGAGCCCTCCACCAGTCCTTCTTTCAATCCCGCCGTCACAACTTCCACATCGGCTCGTCGCAAAATGTCGATAACGCAAATCGCTTCGATCTCCTCGAAGCCCTCTGCCAGGGGAACTATTATTCTCATGATATCACCAATCGCAATTGTAATTAATAAAGACGCCCATCCGACATTGCGACCATGATCTGCCTACGCTGCGGCCAGTGCTGCCTTCATCTGGATATTTTTGTCGTCAACCCTTTTTCCATTCTGGAAGACGGCAGCATCGAATCCGATGATAAAGAGGCCATGATCCTCAAGCCCGCTGGAGAGAGATGCCCCCATCTTGCCTCCCAGGCTGGCCAGGATGGCTGTCTGGCCGTTTGCACCATCCACCACCTGCCCTGCTACCGGGGATCGCCCTGCGAGCAGTTCGAGCAAGTTGGACCTGCGGATGCGGTTTGCGTCATGAGCGGATACTTCCAGGCTCTGGCCGAAAAAGGATGAATCGCAAGTAGAAAAAAAATTAGGATCCGCCGCCCAGAGCCTCCGCCAGGCCTGGAACCTCCCCTGCTCCGGCGGGCACGGTAAGATTAGATCCTGCAAAGTCCTGGCCGATGGGCTGGAATCTGCCGCCCAGGTGCTCGGCCAAAAATGCCTCGGCTATGGCGTAGAAGGAAAGCCTGTTCTCGGGACGGGCAAATCCATGACCCTCGTCGCCGTAAAGCACGTAAGTCACAGGAAGGCCCTTGGCCTGCATGGCTTTGACGATCTGGTCGGACTCATTCTGCTTGACGCGAGGATCGTTGGCTCCCTGGCCGATAAGCAGGGGCCGCTCAATTCGCGTTACAGAATTAAGGGGTGAGCGTTCTTGTAGCAGCTTTCTGCCCGGCTCCGTCCGAAAATCGCCCACCCTCTTGGTGAACTGCTCTATCTCCGGCTTCCAGTAGGGCGGAATGGTCTCCAGGAGCGTTATCAAGTTGGAGGGGCCCACGATGTCCACAGCACAGGCAAAGATGCCAGGAGTGAAGGTTAAGCCGGCCAGAGCAGCATAGCCGCCGTAGCTTCCTCCCATGATGGCAATCTTCTTGGGATCGGCGATTTTTTGCTGCACGGACCAATTGACAGCATCGATGAGGTCGTCATGCATCTTCTTGCCCCACTCCAGATTTCCCGCATTGATGAAATTCTTGCCCAGACCGGTAGAGCCGCGGAAGTTGACGCTCAAAACGGCGTAGCCCCGGTTGGCCAGCCACTGGTGAATGGGATCAAGCCCCCAGTAGTCGCGGGCCCAGGGGCCGCCGTGCACGTACAAAACCATTGGTAGCGGCTTTTCCGGCCGTCCATCGCCATTCTCATCGCTTTGCAGGGGCAAGGTGTAGTAGCAGACCAGGTCCAGGCCGTCGCGCGATTTTATGACGGCAGGAATCATTTTGGCTAACGGCAGTCCCGCCAGCAACTCCCTGTCCGTGAAGAGGAAAGAGGCCCGCATCTTATCGTGGTCATAATGGTAGTAGCGCGACGGTCCATTGTCCCTGGTGAAAACGACAATCCATACTTTATCGTCCAGGTTGCGGCTTACTATCGACATATCCCCTTCCTCCACACTATGCAAGAGATCGATATCCGGCTCTATGGATGGGTCCAGGATCTTCCACTGTATCCGATCGTAGTAAAATGCCACCGCCTGCACATTCTTCTCCGTGGGATGAATCATCATGCTCGTGAGGTCCGATTTGGGGTCCTCTGCCAAAAAATAGCTCTCTTTCGTATGCAGATTGAGGGCATAAAGAGCAGCCGTATTTCTGCCCCTGCTGTCGATAAGGTAAATCTGATCATTTATCTTATTAAATCCGGAAAAGCCGGTGGTGAGGACATCTTCCATCTCGATCTTCTGGAAGGTCTCCCAACTGCCGTTTTCGGCGGGCATGAATACCTCACTTCCGCCGTCTGCCGTCATATTGCTGGCCAGCCTCACCTGGAAGTCGTTATCGATCTCAAAGCCGGAGAACTCTCTATTCTCCAGGATAAGTGTCATGTTGCCGGTCTCGATATTGAGCCGGTAGAGGTCATGATACTCAGGGTCACGCCTATTGAGGCCGATGATAGCTTCCTCTGGGTGCTTGGGGCTAAGAGCCCGGATATCGGCCCGGACGCCCTCAAAAGGCGTGAGGTCTAAGATCTTGCCGCTACTTAGATTAACGCTGTAAATGCGCCAGTTCTCGTCTCCATTGCCATCTTGCAGGTAGAGGATATGCTGGTTGGTGTAAGCCCAGGTGTAGCTTCTAATGCCGCGATAGGTGTCATTGGTCACAGGCTTTGCCGTCTTTGGCATATCTGCCCCACCCACCCAAACATTGAGCACTCCCGCTTTCGGGGCCAGAAAGGCCAGCTTCGAGCCGTCTGGGCTGATTCTGGTGGTAATCCGGTCCGGATTACCAAAGAGCAGATCCCGGGAAATAAGAGAACTGTTATTCCTATTCTGCTCTCCTGCCTTCGTATCCGCGCCACCCAAAGACGCCAGCAGGATAGCAAAAATGATAATAATAAGAAAGTTTTTCATCGTCTAACCTCCAATTGCATCTCGATTGCTATGAGAAATCCGATGGCTCTTTCCGCCAGGGGGTATCTACGTACCAGTGCCTTGAACCTCTTGCCGTGATTAGGTTCAAGAAGGTGGGCAAGCTCGTGCACAATCACATAATCCTCAACCCATTGGGGAAGACTGGCCAGCTTGCTGCTGATGCGAATGGTCCGGGCGGTACAGTTGCACGACCCGCGCCTTCGCTCCTGGTTTGTGGAGTACTGGATGCTGTTCCAGATCAAAACCCCTTGAAAGTATCTGCTGTTTAGAAGGCAGGCTCTTTCATGCAGATGGACGTCATCCTTCGGATAGACCCGCCCCTCCAGTTTAGAGCGCAGTTTTTCGATGTGACCCTGCAAAACGGCGTCTGAGATAGAGGCCGGTGCCAAAACCTCCATCTTTCCTCCCACCATCCTGGCCTGGATGGTCTTCTTGCGTCGCGCAGATCTCTTAATCAGAACCTCCAAAGCTAAAATCCCCCTGGTACACCAATGGTTCGTTTGCGGGCTATTAATAACTTTCTTTTTGATGATAGTATATAAAAAATAACAAAGTTTAATAGAAAGCTCGTGGTTCAAGAGCAGGGCAGCCAGTCCACGCTTATCTCCCCAGGACGGCTTTGGGACCAAAGCTGTATGAACTTCTCAATGGAGAATACTCCGGTCAGCTCCTCCACGCTGCGGCCTAAGAGCTGATGACGGCCAATGCTTGAGACGCTCGGATCAATTGATTGCCAGGCGATGTAGGCCTTGCCTATGACATTAGAGTTGATGCTGGCCTCAAGACCGCCGGCAGGGTTCCATGCTGGGCTGAAGTTGCGACTGCCGGCATCTGTCCCATTGGCATCAGATTGCGTCCCATAAGCTCCGGTATTGACCTGTGTATTTCTCTCCAGGTGCTCGATGTCAGTGTAAGATTCGGTCAATGACGCGCCGGTATCATAATTTTTGACGGTGAGGATATCTTTTTGGCCGGCGTTGTTCATGGCCTCGGCAAAGCCCAGGGGCATGCCTTGCACTCCGGAAATAAGAGCGAATGCCGCGACCATCAGATAGATCAGCTTGAACACTTACCCAACACCTCATATCGATGATTGTCGAACATTTATTTTAAGCTATTGCCCGATATTGCGTTTAAAAATAATGGGCTACCCAGAAATAGATGCAGCTTAAAAAAATAGATCTTGCCGGCCTACATCATATCTTGCGTGCTCATGCTTGGAGTTGCCTGTGGTTGCTGATCCATGTCTTGCAGGGTTAACTCCCGGTTCTGCTGGGCAGCCTCATTGGCAGAGTCGATGGTGAGTGCTTTGTTGAAGCAGGTCAAAGCATCCTGATATCTTTCCATTTGCCGGAGGACGACACCTTTGTTATTCCAGGCGGTGGGATCTTGAGGCTTGATTTCTGTGGCTTTTTCAAAGCATTCCAGGGAGCCGGAAAGGCTGCCTTCATTGGCCAGAGCCATGCCCATTCCTATCCAGGCATCAAAATAAGAGGGATTTGTCTGCAGGATCTGGTCAAAGATGGTAAGAGCCTCACGGTTTCTATTTAATCCCCGGGAGAGTGCAATTGCTTTCAGGTTTAAAGACTCGGGATTGGAGGTGTTGATAGCAAGCGATTTATCAAAACAAGAGATGGCATCGTCAAAGCGGCCCATCATGCCTAGGACCTTTCCCTTATTATTCCACAGGTCCGCGCTGTTCGGCTCCAGCTCCAGGGCCTTGTCATAGCTTGCAGCTGCTTTTTCAAAGTCGCCCGAGATGAAGTACCCATTTGCCTGATTGGACCAGAACTGTGCCGATTCTCCCATTGCCGGCAGAACATATATCGCCGTCAGCACCGCGATAATAGTAATTGCAAGTTTCATAGAGAGCCTTTCTTTAACGAAGGGGTAAATATCTCTACCCCTTGGGCGGCAAAAGTTTTATAGCTATGCATGCTATGCTTGATCTATGACACACACGACACACGAAACATCTGTGGGGAATCGTCTTCTACGACGTTCGTTCACTCGTTGATGAAAAAGTTTGCATTTTTGACACCACACTTAGGGATGGCGAGCAGACTCCAGGCGTATCTCTCACCCTGGACGAAAAGCTCAAGATCGCCAGGCAGCTTGATAAACTCGGTGTGAATGTTATCGAGGCAGGATTTCCCGTATCCTCCAAGGGCGAGTTTGACAGTGTCCGGCAGATCGCCAGAGAGGGCCTCCGGGCCCAGGTCTGCGGCCTCTCCCGCATTGTGAAAAAGGATGTCCAGGCCTGCCTTGATGCCGATGTGGGCATGGTGCACGTCTTCGTTCCCACCTCCGACATCCAGATAGCTCATACCATTAAGAAGAGCCACGACGAGATTGTGGCCGGAGCTATGGAGACGGTGCAGTTTGTCAAGGACAACGGCAGAACATGTCTCTTCTCTGCCATGGACGCCACTCGCACTTCGCCGCAGTTTTTGCATCGCATCTTCCGGGCAGTGCAGGAGGTGCACTGCGATATCATCAACATCCCTGACACGGTGGGAGTAGCAGCTCCTTCTGCCTTCTACCGTTTTGTCAAGGATATCTGCGATGATGTCAATATGGTGGTCGATGTGCACTGCCACAATGACTTCGGCCTGGCCGTGGCCAATAGCTTGGCGGCAGTGGAGGCAGGGGCCCGAGAGGTGCAGGTCTGCGTAAATGGTCTCGGCGAGAGGGCCGGCAACGCCAACCTAGCCGAGACGGTGATGAGTCTGCACGCCATTTATGGGGCTCGCACCAGCATAAAGACGGAATACCTGGTGGAGACGGCCCGCCTGGTAGAGCGGCTCACCGAGGTTAAGATACCCATAACTGCGCCAATAGTTGGCGAGAACGCCTTCTCCCATGAGAGCGGCATTCACAGCCAAGGAATTATTGAGAACAGCAAGACCTTTGAGCCCGGCATCATGACTCCGGAGATGGTAGGCCACAAGAGGCGCATTGTCCTTGGCAAGCACACAGGACGGCATGCCGTGGCCAAAGTGCTGGAGGAGGCAGGCTACCAGCCCACCGAGGAGCAGCTCCAGGAGATCCTGGAGAGGATCAAGGAGCTGGGCGACAAAGGAAAGCAGATCGCTAATATCGATCTTCAGACCATTGCCGACGTGGTGATCGGAGAGGTAGCCAAAGGAAGCCAGGCTGTAGTGCTCCGGGAGGTCTCGGTCATGACCGGCAACATCATCACGCCCACGGCAACGGTAAGGGCCCTGGTGCGGGGCAAAGAGAGGGTTCTCGCCCATATCGGCGTAGGGCCGGTAGACGCTGCTGTTAACGCCGTGCAGGGTCTCCTGGAGTGCGACACATCCATTCGCATCTGCGACTTTAGAATTGAAGCCATAAGCGGTGGGGCTGATGCCCTGGCGGAAGTGGTGATTGGAGTAGAGGACGACCGGGGGCGCAGGGTCAGCGCCAAATCGGCCCGCGAGGATATAGTCATGGCATCCGTGGAGGCACTGGTCAGCGCCATTAATCGGTTGATGCTCTTGAATCCCGCAGATGAACAGAAGAAGGTTTGAATTCCAGGCCTTCTTACGTTTTTACCCGGTCATGAATTTTTCCAACTAATGTTCGAAGTGCATGTGCAGCTCGGTCTTCCCGTCTTTGGTTGAGAAGTTCATCTTATCCACGTACCTGCTCATAGTAAATGCTGCGAGAGCCAGCGCGCTCGCATCTGCATCATGCATGGTGTCGATGCCGGGCATGGTGGTCGGAATATCAAAGGGTTTGCCCTCATAAACTGCTCGAACATCCAGGTTGAACTCATCGAAATGAACGCTCAGGGCGATCTTCTTTCCCAACAGATCCAGGAAAGGCGCCGCATCCAGCAGCTCGTTCATGGCCGCGATGGCATTGAATATGACCTCTCGCCGCGCACCCCAGGTTCCGCCCTGCTTCTCCATGATCTGAAATATCTTCTCGGAAGTATCCACGCTGGGGTCAAGCTCAAACTCCATCTTCTGGCTGATGCCCATGCGAAAGAAGATATTGAGCACCACGGCGCAGATAGTGGCCAGTGCCAGAGACGACGACAGCAGAGGCCGCAGCACCGGGTCAACGCCAGCATATAGTCCGGGCACGCTATCAAAAGACAGCCCGAAGATGATGGAGAGCCCCACTACGAAGGTCTTTCTCGCATCGATCATGCGGGACATGATGATCTGAATTCCAGCCATGATCATGAAGCAAACCGTAAAAATCAGAGACGCGCCCATTACCGGCGTGGGCATGATCACGAAGATGGCGGCCAATTTGGGAAAGAAGGCCAGCAGCATGAGAATGCCGCCTGCCGCGTAGCCGATGCGCCGGCTCGTAGCACCTGTCGCGATGGACAGGCCGATATTGCTCGACGAAACCGACTGGCCCAGGGCCCCCAAAAGCCCGGAGGCTATGTTTCCTGCCGCGCAGGCCAGCATGCCGCGGCTTATGGAACGCATCTCAATTCTCTTCCAATCGGCGTCGTTGATCTTCTGGCAGGTGGTGAGATCGCCCATGGTCTTGAGCGCCGAGGAGAAGGCTGCCACAACAAAGGGCACGAGCATGACTGTGCTAAACGACATTCCGAATTTGCCCATCTCGGGAAGCCGGAAAAAGGCAGAGTCGATTATCAGCCTGGCCTTGTCTAGGGTCAATATGCCTGTGGCAAAGGAGAGCACATAGCCCGCCACCATGCCGATTAAAAGAGAGTAGAGCCGCATCTTGCCCTTGCCCCAGACATTGAATCCAGCCGTGACAGCCAGAGTGATCAACGCCACCAGAAAAGGCAGCGCCACAAACCCAGGATGTGTACTGTCCACCCCAAAGAACTTGGGGACGGCGATGGGTATCACCTCCACCCCCACCATGAGCACCACTGTTCCTGTCACCTCCGGCGGGAAGAACTTGCGCATCCGGCCTACCACCTGTGAGAACAACGCCTCGAAGATGCCAGCAACGACCGTCATTCCGAAGATGAGAGCCAGGCCGCCTGCCTTGCCTGCTAAAAGCGATGCCGGCACAAAGGCCGGGCCGTTCAACAGAGGGCAGAGGTAGCCGGAACCGACCGGCCCTTTTTTCAAAGCCTGCAAAGCTGTGGAGAAACCCGTGGCCAGCATGGCCATGCAGATGAGGTTTTGCGCATCCTCAGGGGAGGCACCGATTTCAGTTACTATCACCACCGGAAAGATGAAGGCAATGGATAAGATGAAAATGTGCTGAAACCCCAAGAGTAGCGTAGTCGCAAGAGGTGGCTCATCGTCAACTCCGTAGATCAGGTTGGTGGGTTTTCTGGGCATTTTGGATTCCCATTCAGGAATTTCCTTACTCAAATATAGTTTTATTGGTTTCTGCCGCCGGATCGTCCTCCACCTTGAACACTATGGCGGTTATGTCGTCCGACTGCTCCGCACCAACAGTAAACTGCCTCAGATCACGTAAAATGATATCAAGTATCCCCTGGGCAGAGAGCTCTGTGGCTGAGGCCAGAGAAGATCTGAGCCTTTTCTCGCCGAAGAACTCCTCCTTGCCGTTCATGGCTTCCACAATGCCATCTGTGTACAAGAGCAAGATATCACCGGATTCAAGGACAAGTTCCCGCTGCTCGTATTCCATATCCGCCATCATTCCTAGAGCGACGCCCGTCACATCCATTGCCACTATGCTGCTCGAAGCGGCCCGGAAGAGCAGAGGAGGATTGTGGCCGGCATTGGCGTAAACCAGGTTTCGATTCATCTGGTTCAGCATGGCAAAAAACAGAGTAACGAACATACCCGAAGTTGCAGAACCGGAATCATCCACGATCATTTTGTTGGCACATTTGAGCCGTTCGGACGCCCTCCTCTGAGGAGCAGCGCACGCTCGCACAATGATTCGGGAGAGGGCCATGAACAATGCGGCAGGAACACCTTTTCCGGATACGTCTGCGATCACAAACTGCAGATTGTCGTCCTGCTCGGTGAAGTCGTAAAAGTCCCCACCCACCTCCCTGGCGGGAATGGTAGTAGCCGCGATATCAAATCCTTCCAGTGAAGGAATATTCTTGGGAAGAAAACTCTTCTGGATATCAGCGGCGACCACCATTTCCGCCTGCTTTATCTGCAGCTCTAGCTGGTAGCTGTCCCGTTCCCTCTTTGTCTCTCTGTGTGTGACGACATTGGCTATGATAAAAGCGAATATGAGCATGCCTGCTCCATTGGCCAGGACCATGGGTCCAATTGCCTGTGCTACCACATCCCTGGCAAGATCAAAGGGCCGGGAGATGGCCAGCGTTAGCGCCATATGCAAGAGCTCGAAGAGAACGGCAAATATGACGGAGAAGACAACACCGGGAAACTTGGACTTGCGAAGGTAGACGATGCCGCCCAAAAGGCCTGCTAGAGTTACCACTATACTGCAGGCTAGAGCCGTGAAGCCCCCTTCCGAAAAGCGAAAAGCCGCGCCGATAAGTCCAGCGCCCAGCCCCACCACAGGCCCGCAAGCGAGACCCCCTACAAGAGGGCCCAGATCGCGGACGTTGATGATGGCGCCAAATACATTGATGCCGATAACTGAGCCGTAAATTGAGACCATCCCGAAGAAGAGAACGAGAATCAACTGATTTTTCCATGTTGCTCGCCCATCCATAACCTCTGCGAAATATCGGCTGCGTGAGATCAAAAGGGCCGCAACTACGATAACGCTTACTGCCTGGAGCAGTACCAGGGAATTGCTGATGAGTGTACCTAACATGGGGATTATCAGCTCTACGCTTGAAGGCTCTTGATTGCCTCAGCCCGGCTAGCATGAATGGGAAAAAATCGATTGGCTCCTGTCATGAAGAAGACATCCTTTACAAAAGGCTGCAAGGCCGCCAGCAACAGATCGCCATCTCTGCTTTTGAGCTTATTCAGGGATGCCATGAGCACTCGCAGACCAGAGCTGCTGAGAAACTCTACCTTTTCCATATCAATAACTAAAAATTTTTTGTTTTGGTCGATTAGTCCAATTAAAGCAGTTTCAAGGTCCTTGGAAGTCACTGCATCTATCTTGCCAGATACGAAGAGAACCGGAATATCCTCGATAAGACTATGGATAATCTCCATTTTGCTCATAACATGGTACAGGGTCTCCAAACTTATATTCCTTATGCGGGATATCTCTTCGCGATAGAATCCCTTGGACGAATGGCTGCGTCCGACGCCAGGACGATTCTCGCACTTTGCTGTGGCGCCTGAAGATGAGCTACACCAAAAAAGATAATACCATCGAGACTAAAAATACGATTCTGGAGGAATCTCATCGATAAATGTTCCCTTGCAAGGGGTAATCGATTCGCATTGCCACCTGGACTTCAAGCAGTTCAACAAAGATCGCGAAGCAGTACTGGACAGTGCCCGAAAATCCGGCGTGGTCCACATGATCAACTCTGGTGTGGACTATTCCACCAATGCCAGGTCCCTGGAGCTGGCCAAGAAGTATGATTTCATCTCCGCCACCCTGGGTCTTTCTCCCAATACATTGCAGAGCATAAGGGAGCCGGAACTCGAGATGCTTTTCAAGCAGATAGAAAGCAATGCCGGCCAGGCCGTGGGCATCGGGGAGGCGGGGCTGGACTACTATCACTGCAAAGATGCTCCAACCAGGGAGCGCCAGGCAAAGGTCTTTAGCAGGGTCATAGAACTGGCCAGGTCCCTCGATTTGCCTCTGGTCATTCATTCCCGCGATGCTGAGCAGCCTGCTCTGGAAATGGTAAAGCACCTGGACAAGGTCGTATTCCACTGCTTCAGCGGAACAATTGGAACTATGAAAGATGCCATTGATAGGGGATTTTATATATCTCTGGCCACTAATCTCTGTCGATCCGCACAACATCAGATCCTGGCTAAAAATGTATCACTGGACCGGCTGCTGGTGGAGACCGATAGCCCCTTCCTTTCGCCCCGAAGTGGCAGAAATGAACCCGCGTTTGTTACGGACTCTGTTCGGCTCATTGCCAGGATCAGAGGCATAGAGCCGCAAGAAATCGCCCAGATAACTGCGGATAATACCAAACGAATTTATAACATCTAATCCAAACATATCAAGAAGGGTCAACATGAATCGGATGCCAATACAGTTCGAGCATATCTTGAGTTACCTGGGCTCCAAGAAGGAGAAGGGGAGAAAGAAGATCGGACTGCTCGTAGATGGGCCCAATATGCTCAGAAAGGAGTTCCAGACGGATCTGGAAGAGATCCGGGACATCCTCAAGGATTACGGCGACATCAAGATGGGTAAGGTTTTCTTAAATCAGTACGCCTCGGAGAAGCTGGTTGAAGCCGTGGAAAATCAGGGTTTTGAGCCGGTGATCTGCACCAGCGACGTAGATGTGAGAATGGCCGTAGAGGGTGTGGATATGATCTATAATCCCGTCATCGACACCCTGGCACTCGTCACCCGCGATGCCGATTTAAAACCAGTGCTCATGAAAGCTATGGAACACGGCAAGGAGACCATCATCTTCGGAGCGGAGCCCGGCTTCTCAGTGGCTCTACGTAACTCCGCAGATTATGTCATAGTTCTTCGTAACGGCCAGTACGTACCGGAATAAATATAATATTATTGTAATGGAGTTAAATTGAAACCATTTCAGGCCATGGCAGGTAGAAGAGAGGACAATAGATACCGGGATGAATGGGGTGAATCGCAAAAACCAGTCAACGGCTGGAGAAGTCACATACCTTCCGGGCTGCCCATAACCTATTCGGGTCTTATATTATTAGCATGCATAGTAGTATTCTTCATCAGCATCATTTTTCCTAACTTTGTATACAACTACCTGGCTTTAAATCCAGATTATGTATTGCAAAGGCCCTGGACGCTCATAACGCATATGTTCGTGCATGCAGACTTTAACCACCTCTTCTGGAATATGCTATTTCTCTTCTTCTTTGGCATGGAGCTGGAAAGGCGCGTGGGTGAGAATAAATTTCTGCAGATCTACATTTTCTCAGGGATAGTGGCGGCGTTTGGCCAGATGATGATATCCAGCGGCTCCATGGTGGGAGCGAGCGGAGCTCTCTATGGTGTGATGGGCTGTCTTGCAATGATTGCCCCCGAGATTCGCATACTGCTCTTCTTCGTGATACCGGTGAGCATCCGTGGTGCAGTCGTGCTATTCGCACTGATTGATTTTCTGACCTTAGGTTCGGCAGACAACATCGCTCATATGGCCCATATCGTGGGGCTGTTAGTTGGACTGGCTTATGGGCAGGCGATGATGAGAACGTCGAAATATTAATATGAGCTATAGATGATCTTAAGTTTCATCGTATAATTAATATTATTTTTATAATATTCGCTCAGGTGGGACAAAGCACCTTAATTTTACTGCAAAAAGTAAATAATGATGATTAACTATTGAGCATAATAAGGCAATGAGTTGTAGCTCTATAGCTCAGTGCACGATTATATTAAATTAATTTCCGGTGCAATAAGCTATCCCGCATTTGGACCAATCTTTTTATACTTCAAGATACCTATTAAAAATGGGAATGTAGCAAGAAGGCGATGCAAAATAGTGATGTCGATAGCAAAGGGGTCGGTCGGTACAATTGTTGGTGAGACCAATCCATTAGCATTTAAGTTCATTATAAACAAAGAGGTAGGTCGAGGCACTTACATCAAGGCCAAAGCCGACGGGAAGGAATGGGCACTCGCCCAGGTGGAGGACGTCAAACGGTCCAACTCCGCCTACAGCGTAAACCAGCTCAATGATGCCGCCCGGAATTATGATTCAAGAGAGATGATGATAGCTGAAGCCAGGGTTATCGGCGTGACAAGCAACGGCAAGCTGCATCTTCCCACCAGTCCTGCCCGGCCGGGAGATCCGGTCTTCATAGCCGACGAAAAACTGATCAAGGCAACTCTGGGCCTGGCCAAGGGAGATATGTACATCGGCATGTTGCAAGGCTATGATATCCGGGTGGAGCTGGACGCCAATACCCTGGTACAAAAGCACTGCAGCGTCCTCGCCAAAACCGGTTCAGGAAAATCCTACACGGCAGCCGTGATTTTGGAAGAGTTGCTGGAAAGAAAGGTGGCTCTGCTCATCATCGATCCCCACGGCGAGTACGCCTCCATGAAGGAGCCCAACAAAGTGGGCGACTTTTCCAGATATAAGGTCAAGCCGCGCGGTTATGATGCCACCATCTACACTCCCGGAGAGATGGCCATGAACCCGAGAGCCGACCGGCCTTTTCGCTTTAACGGAATGAACATGTCTGCCCGAGAAGTGGCAAAGATGATTCCCCACGAGAGCAGCAGCAGCGGCCAGTTGGGATTGCTCTACGAGGCCATCAGTGCCCTGCGGGCGGAGACGGATGCCTATACCCTGGAGGACGTCATCGAACAGGTAGTACGCAGCAATTCCAAGGTAAAGTGGAATTTAGTTGGTCAACTGGAGTCGCTCCTGGAGCTGGGGCTCTTCTCGGGAGCGGAGACGCCGGTAGAGGAACTTTTGCGACCCGGCAGGGCCGCTGTTATCGACATGACCGGCATCCTCCCTGAACTGCAGGCCATGATCGTATCTCGACTCTTAACGGATGTCTTTGAGGCCAGAAAGCGCAGGCTGGTCTCGCCGGGAATGGTGGTGGTAGAGGAAGCCCACAACTACATCCCGGAACGGGGCACAGGAAACGCCGCTTCTACCAGCATTGTGCGTACCATTGCCGCGGAAGGACGAAAATTTGGCTTGGGGCTGATGATCATCAGCCAGAGACCGGCCCGTGTGGACAAGAACGTCATCTCTCAGTGCAACACTCAGATCATTATGAGGGTCACCAATCCCAATGACCTCAAGGCGCTCTCCAAAGGCCTGGAGGGAATGACAGGTGAGCTGGAGGAGGAGATCAAGAGGCTGCCGGCGGGCGTGGCCATGCTGGTTAGTAATGAGATCGAAAGGCCCATCACCGTTGATATCCGGCCAAGGAAATCCAGACACGGGGGCGTGAGCACCCAGATTGTGATCAAAGAGAAAGCCGCTGCAGCGGGAGCGCGTGCTTCTCGGGGCGCGGAAAAAAGAGCAGGCGCTCCCCCAGCGTCTCCTGCGGGAGCTAAAGCAAAAAGACCCGGGGAGAAAAAGGCAAGTGGACTATTAAAAAAGGTCTTTGGGGCGAGAAAGGCATAATGATGATTTGGAAAGCCAGGAGATTAGTAATTTTGATTGCCTTATCACTGGCGATTCTTGCACTATTTGCCGTCCATGCCTGCGCCATCATTGATGGAGGCTCGGGACTATCCGCGGATCAGCTCATTGATTTCAGCAATGGGATTTACATCCCCAATAACGGTATACCGGAAAACCCAGCGGCGGCAAGGAAGCTGTGGAGCGAAGAGAGCGGCATCAATTTCTCCATGCCCAGCAATCTACCGGAAAACGGCACCAATCCGCAGGCATCCCGAAGCTCTGTGAAAACCGGCGAGGGACTGGAATATCAGACAGCAAGTACCGTAAGCTCAGGCCAGGCCAAAGCTGCATCATCCTCAGAGCCAGCCATATTACCAACTCCATTGCCGGGGATATCTACGGCGATATCTCAGGCCGCAAGCACGGCAGGAAACTGGTCCTTCCGGCTTAGAGACAGCAAGAACAGATTCCTGGCCCTCACGCTTTTCCAGTCAGAGAATGCAGTTTTCGGAACGGGCAACATAAATGACGGCGGCGATACCATGAAGGTCTCAGCTTCCGGCTCAGTTTTCGCTGATAAATTGAGTTTGGATGTGATATCCTCTGGAACCGTAAACCTTTACCGGCTTAGGCTCAACCTGAGTGGCAACTCCGCCTCCGGTGAATACAGGGCGTTTTCGACTAAAGGCGATCCCTGGACGGGAATTGTGGAAGGAATGCTGGCTGCAAAATAATAAGATTACCACATCTTGTACCCCAGGTACCTCACCGCGTAGATCAGCCCGATCACTATCACTGCCACCCCGAAGATCTTGGTGACGTACTTGCCGGCAGAGATGTACTTCTCGCCGATCTGTCCGCCCACTGCCCGAGAGAAGGTGGCAATGGGAATCACCGGCACGCCGTGCCCAACGCCGAAGACGAAGAGCATCAGCCCTCCCGCCAGGGGCGTTACATCCTGGGAGATGAGCCAGATGAGCACGGGAAAGACCAGGGATACGGCACAGGGAGCCCAGCCCAGGGCAAAGAAGACGCCCAGAGTGAAGGCGCCGATGAAGGCCGAGTACTGGAAAAGGCCCATGGAAAAGTGGACCAGCCTTTCCATGATGCCCTTCTTCTCAGTCGCACAATCACCGGGAAAGTCATCGGAATGAGCCCGGCGTAAAGAGAGACGCGAGCGCACCGGCTCGATTATTTCACCAATGGGCTTGATGATATTGATGCCCAGGATTACCATCAGCAGCCCGGCAGCCAGGTCGAAGAAGCGGGCCTGGCGAATGAAGACGCCGATGTCGGATAGGAACAGCCCCACCACGAAGAAGACCATGGCCATGCCTAAGGTGAAGGCCACTCCGATCATGAAGCCCTCCTTGGATGCCGAGGCTGACTTCTTGAGGTACTCCTCCTTCCGGCGGGCCGTCATCACGTAGGAGAACATGGCCAGCAGCAGGGCTACCGAGCAGGGAGAAAGGGAGGTTATAATGCCTAAGCCAAACATGCTCAGGTAGTTTACCCCCTGGCGGGAAGCTACGCCCTTGAAACCGGAGGCTGAGGCCTCACCATGCTCCAGACCTGAGAGGTCGGTGGATAGATTCTCAGCGCTCTGGATGCCGTCTATCTCTCCCTTACCGAGCTGATAGACGTGATAGAGGCCGGCTACCTTTCCCTCTTTGTCGATCAATATCAAGGTAGGGTTGGCAAAGCCGCCTTCCAGAGTGGAGTAGTCGATGTACTTGCTTGTGAGTGGATAGGGCTCAAAATCCTCAATCCAGGGCCAGGTTACATTGATGTTCCACCAGGCTTTGGCCAGGGTGGGCCCGTCTTTAGAATAGGGATTTTTCCGGACGTTGAGGGTTATGATTTTTATGCCCGGATCTTTCTTGGCGAGCAGGGAAATCTGGCTGGTCTGTGCGTTTAAAGCATGCTCGCACTCCCGGCAGAGGGGATTTTCAATGTTGGTAATGTGCAGAAGGACAGCCTCGCCCCGATAGTCGCTTAGAGATACATCTTTTCCATTCTGGTCCACTGCCTGAAAATTGGGAGCTATCGCCGCCTGAGATAAGCCAGAGGACGAGCACAAAAATAAGATAGAACAAAAGACGACAAAAAGTTTGATAGACCCTGATATCAGGGATTTTTTACATTTTATTGAAAATGGCATTCGATCCCTTATCCGAGGTCTGCCTTCACATATTCCAGTCAGGTGAGAACTCATTGTATTGGCTCAATGCATCCTCCACGTAATTCTTGACCCAGGCATCGCCCGTGACCTTATCTGTGCTGTGCCAGACCGGCACTACCTCGCCTTCGGAATTGGGAGCCAAAGTTAACAGGACGGTCAGAGGCACATACATGGTGCCGCCATCGGGATCATAAATCTGAAGGGCTTCCTCGGACCTGGCATCACTACCATCGGCGCCTATCTCGAAATATGTGATCTGGCCATTGAATTCATCGGTTATATTCTGCACGGCCTCTGTTTGAGGCGTACAATAACTGCACGACTTGTGCACATAAATCAGCACAGGCTTGGATTTAAGGGCGTCAAGAACCCAGGATGGATGATTGACATCGCCGCCGGCGCCTGAGGACTGGTCAGGATAAGCCGTCCACCAGTCATTATTTCCAAATCCCACAGAGAATTCAGCACCCATGGCGTTAATGCCGGATGCCAAAAGGATGATCGCAATCAAAGATGATTTGTACATTAAACACACTCTCCACGTTGCATGCTATTCTTTTCCACACTCATTCCCAATGCCGATAGCATCGACATTATTGGATATAAGCCTTTCGACTTTATGATTATATTTAATTAAAGACAGATGTCGTACCTGGGTTTAACTGTATGACGGGAAAATCTTATATATCGAAATAACTGGATATGGATGTCCAGACCGCCCTGCAATTAGGGCGGATCAAGATGCATGAAATAGGTGAATACCAAAATGAGCCCAGTGAAATGCGAAATCTGCAATAGTGAAGTAGAATCCCTCTTCATAGTCAGTCACAAAGAGAGAGGGAGAATAAGGATATGCGAGGGTTGTTTGAAGCAAGAAGCGCATAGCCTCCTGGCTCAAAAAAGCTGCGGTTGCTGCTAGAGAGGATCATTGCATGGCATGTATTCCAAAAGAGGCTGTCAGCAGGATGACGCGGCTGATTGGAGATGCCGATAAGGCCGAGTGCAAAGTCAATAAGCTGCGCTCCATTACAAGCAAGCTGGACGAGAAGGAGATCGAAGTTGAGGCAGAAATATTCAAGGCATTGTCCGATCCCTGCCGCCTCAAGATCGTGTCGCTTTTGCGGGAAGGCGAGCTATGCGTATGCGAGATCATGGTCGGCGTGGACCGACCGCAATCCAGCACTTCTCACCACCTCTCCATCCTCAAGGATGCAGGTCTCATCAAAGAACGCAAAGACGGAAGATGGTCCAGATACCGGCTGTCCGAAGGCGCTGTGATAGATATGCTAAATTTAGTGAAGCTGATGAAAGAAGCGAAAGTCTGAGAGAGGCAACAATCAATGACAAAATTCAATGCAATTGGAATTCTGATACTTTCCTTGATAGCTTTTGCTCCCGTGGTGGACGCAGGCTGCAGTTGCAGTGGTGGCAACTGGGATCCGAGCGGTTTCCTGAACTCTGAGGTTGGCACGGGCTTGCCAGGCAGCGCCGGGGATAGCGCTGCGGGAAATTCAGGGAGCGGCACGTCCGGCACGCAAAAGCCGTTCGATAGAGTGGCCTCCTTTCCGAATGGTGCGATCCTCAAGGCTATGAAGAGCGTTTCCAGCTCAGATGTGGTAATGGACGTGTCCAACACAGACAGCTATTCTACATCTCACATTAAGAATGCCATTCACATTCCCTGCAAAGTCTTCCTTAATAGTGAAGGCAGCCTTAAGACCGATGAAGAACTTGCCAAGGTTCTGGGAGATGCCGGTGTCTCCAGAGATGATTCCATAGTTCTATACGCCGGCAAAGAGAGCTCTGGCGAGGCTGAATTTGCCTTTTTGGTGCTGCGCTACCTGGGACAAAAGGATGTCAAGCTCCTGGATGGAAGTCTGGGCGACTGGAAAGCTTCCGGCCTGCCTGAAGAGGCTCCTGCAAACATACTGCCAGGCACGGAGTACAAGCCTCTGGTCAAGCCACAGGTAATAGCTGAATACCAATACGTGAAGTCCGGCCAGGCCCAGATCATAGACGTCCGGCCGTTCGTCGAGTTTGGCAAAGGCCGCATACCTGGTTCTATCGCACTGGATCCAGCCAATGTGATCAAAGGAGATAAGATCAAAACCGGTACGGATTTGGGCACGGTGTTCAGCAGGCTGGACAAAGAAAAGCCGATTGTGGTCTATTCCGATGATTACAGTCGGTCTGCTCTGGTCTGGTATGCCTTGCAGCTCATGGGATATGAGGCCAGCATTTATACCTGGGAGGACTGGAAGGCGCACAAGTCTGGGGACGCAGTTAATGAAACGACCTCCGACACCGGGAACAAGACATCCACTGCCGGTGAAGACGCTGTCGGCTCGAAGTACACCAAGCTTGGCACGACATAATTAATTTTTAATTTTACCAATGGAGGGAGGAGTTAAATGTCAAATGGTGTCAGTAAGGGCCTGGATTTCTTATCCCGCTACCTCACTATCTGGATCTTTGTAGCCATGTTCCTCGGTGTGGCCGTGGGCTACTATGCTCCCGGAATTACCCGGTTCATCTTAAGCCTGCAAATCGGCACAACATCAATACCTATCGCCATCGGGCTAATTCTGATGATGTATCCGCCTCTGGCCAAGGTAAAGTATGAAGAGCTGGGAAGGGTTTTCGAAGACAGAAAGGTCCTCAGTCTTTCCCTGATACAAAATTGGATCATCGGTCCCATTCTGATGTTTGCATTGGCGGTAATCTTCCTCCGAGATTATCCTCATCTCATGTACGGCATAATCCTCATCGGTCTGGCTCGCTGCATCGCCATGGTCATCGTCTGGAATGAACTGGCTCGCGGCTGCACCGAGTACTGCGCCGCCCTGGTGGGGCTCAACTCCATATTCCAGGTGCTGTTCTATTCCGTTTACGCCTATGTTTTTATCACAGTGCTGCCGGCAGCTCTAGGCATAGCTGAGGGAACGCTGGTCAATGTAACAATTTCCCAGATTGCACAGAGCGTCTTCATTTATCTGGGCATACCCTTCCTGGCCGGCATAATCACCAGATTCAGCCTGATCAAGGCCCGAGGAAGAGTCTGGTACGAGAGGGATTTCATACCTAAAATCTCGCCCCTGACGCTCATCGCCCTGCTCTTTACCATTGTGGTGATGTTCTCCCTGAAGGGCAACTACATCGTCCAGCTTCCCCTGGATGTGGTGCGGGTGGCCGTGCCTCTGGCCATTTACTTCCTGCTCATGTTCTTTGTCAGCTTCTTTATGGCTTACAAACTGGGAGTCAACTACGAGAACACAGCAGCTCTGTCCTTTACTGCGGCCAGCAACAACTTCGAGCTGGCTATCGCTGTAGCTGTGGGCGTCTTTGGCATCGCCTCGCAGGAGGCGTTTGCTGCTGTCATCGGGCCGCTCATCGAGGTGCCCATGCTGATCATGCTGGTGAATGTGTCTTTGAAGCTGAAGGATAGATACTTTGCCGGTGCTCGGGCGACATGTGATAGCAGGAACTGATAAAAAATAAATATCAACCATTTTTTAAAAGTGCAATGACTCGCAACTTAATGCATGGGTGCGCTGCCGCAGTTTCGCCGTTCGGCTTTCTTTGATATCTATTTCTTATAGCCCATCCAACCGCCATAGAGAAATCCTGAAAAGTACTTGGACACCCTTGTGAAGCCCGCTGTTTCCAGCAATTCCATTATACGCGACTCTGGAACAAATTGGATCATCTTCATAATTACTTCATTGAAGACGTTTTCCACCATCTCGCCTGGCACACCGCTAATTACAGGGTAATTCTTCCAGGCCGCTTTGATCTCCTCGAAATCCATACTTCCCGGCTCTCCAAAACCATCTATCAATACAAAAGGTGCACCGCGCTTCAAGCGTTTGCATATGCTTTCGAGTAGCGCTAACTTAGTCCCGTCGTCTTTCAAAAAATGCATTACCAGAATGCAGGTGGCAGCGTCGAAAACCTCCTCATCTTTGAGGTCATCCACATACCCCTTTCTTAACTCAATTTCGCAGGCCAGATTCTTTTCACAGATTTTTTTCCTGGCAAGAGAGAGCATATCTGCAGAAGGATCAACGCCGCAAAACGACCAGCCAGGGTTCAAAGGAGCAAATTCGGAAATTTCCATACCGGTGCCTGCGCCAACTACCAGAATCTTGGCCTGCTTGGGAAGCCTCGCTCGCAGGTAGCAATGAGTCAGTTTAAACATCTCTTCGTAAGCACCACAAAATAGCCTGATGGACTTATCATATTCTTCAACATTCACCGGCGGTCTTTCGTCGAAATTTCCTTCTTTGCATGGATTGGTCATAACTGATCCTCACATGCTTCTGAAGTTTAAACTTGCCGAACGAGGCGCATTGCATCTCATGAAGCCTTCACTGCCGTGATCGGGCCACTCATCGAGGTGCCGATGCAGATAGGACTGGCGAATGTGGCGGTTAAGCTGATGGAGAGATAGTTTGCGGGAGATCGGGCGAGGTGCGACAGCTAGTACGGCGAGGGCCGAAATAAACCAATTTTTTTTGCTTCGCGGCTTCGCGTGAAACTGGACCCTATCAACAGCGAGAAGGCAGCAGGCTGTTGTTCGACGTTATATCTCAAGCTGTTGCGGAATCCCGTGGAGCTTCACAGCGCAATGCATAAATACCGTAATTGGAATTTCCGATTTCCATCGTGGAGCAAGCATCATTCCTCTGTCTGGAATATCGCAGAAAGGCGGAGCATCTTTATAGAGTGTATTGATTATTGTCGCTTCAAGTCGCTCAAGAATCCGAGGCATCTTGCCTACATTTGCTACGAAAATGCGAAATGCCGCTAATTGCTTTCTGGCAGCCTCCGCCAACTCGTTTTCCCTGCGCTCGTAATCTTTGCGTTTCTCTGGCGTCCAACCCCACCCATGCCATATCTCTTTTCGTACCCCGAGCTTCATGACAGACATGTCCAAGATCGTATAATCCCCGCTCAGGTACTTCATGGTGTGCTCTCGGAAACGTATTGGTATAGGTCGGCGTGTAATTCCTGCCGCATAGATTATGTAGCCCGTTTTATATGCAGAGGTCATCAAGTAGATGCCAGGATGCTTCGGAATTGCAGGGAGATCGGATTCAGTCTCGAACTTTGGCCATGCGAAGGGTCCTATCCACTCAATGTCTATAGCCGTTGTTTCTGCCATATTCATTTATCCAGCTTGTCGAACGTCACGCTTCAGTTTCGTTTTGCCAGCACAGTAGAAAGCCTGGTTCGGCAAGCATTTTACCTTTAATCTCTGACGAAGTCTTCGTCATGGTTCTCCCCAAGGTCACATTCCCTGTTTGTAGGGCCCCTCCTTATTTGAGAAGAAGACGCATCTCATTCGTCGGTGTCAAGCCAAGGAACTCAACCGAGCTTGAGTCGAAGCGCCCTATTCCGCCGATTGGCACCTGCGCCATTGTTAGCCGGTTGCAGCAAAACCATCATGAAATACCACAGTACCATGGATTTTGCTTTCATCGAACGGCAATGCAAGAACGTACTCCTGGGGAACGCTGTCAATAACCAGGTACTTGGGACTTCTGAAGCCGAACCGCTCGTAGTAGCCGGGATCTCCCACGAGCACGCAGCCCTTTGCACCCAACGACTTTAGTGAGGACAGGCCTTCACGGATCAGGGATTTTCCGATACCCTGCTTCTGTAATTCCGGCAAGACAGAGATGGGTCCGAGACCATACCAACCGAGGCTACCATCGGAAATGGTCACAGGCGAGAAAGCTATGTGGCCTACCACCTCTTTCCCAGAAACTGCCACCAACGAGATGGTAAGCGCGTTCGCATCTCGCAGTGCATCAATAATGAACTGTTCCGTTTGGTTACTAACTGCAAGAGTCTCAAAAGCGGCTTTCGTGATCTCCGATATCGCTTTGATGTCCGACTTGATCTCATTGCGGATAATGATGTCCATATCTAACTCACACCTCCTGCTTTATCTATTGACAATAAAGACATTGCGGCTTGTAAACGCAGATTATCTCAACGCATTTTGGGTAGCTCCATCTTTGATATGTATTTAGGAGAAAATAGATTAAGTGTTCGTGGCAGATATGCAATAATTTTATATTCTAATCCATGCTATTATATCTTGGTGAAAAGATGTGAAGATTGGAGAAAAGAATGTTGGCATGATTGATCGTGTGATCAGGATCATTCTTGGAATTATCCTGCTGTACCTCTTCGTGGTGAATACGGTCGCAGCACCATGGTCGTATCTTGTTGCGCTTATCGGACTGATCCTGCTCGTGACGGGAATTATCGGGACCTGTCCGCTCTATTCGATGCTCGGCATGAATACGCTAGGCAAGAAAGAGTAAGAAGAAGCCAAAAAAAGATGCACCCCAATAGCGGCGGATCTAAAGGGAAAATGCTAATTTTTTACTAGTAGCGGAAAGTGATTGTTCTGATCGTTGCGGTAACCTAAATCCTCGAAAAACTCACCGGCGGGAAACTTTTTTTGAGAATACTTATATCTCTTTTGGCAAAGAGAATCGTATCTAGAAATCCTTATATATGAATAGATTGATACGAGTAGTAATAAATCACCATGGTAGGCTGTGCTAATGCTGGATAAAGAACTCCCAATGATCCCAAGAAAAAGATTGCCCCTTCCTCAGCCGGGAGTAGAGAAAGTCTCCTGCCAGGACAATAGCGCTTGCTGCGAAGCAGAAAATACTCTGGCCCGGTTTTATGGAGATAGAAGCATTGCCAGAGAGCGATGTCTCCAGGTATGCGCTCAGGCAAAAAAGATAGAAGAATTGGATTTTACTGCCGAGATGAAAGTCTTTAAGGCTGTAGCGGATGTGACCCGCCTCAAGATTCTCAAACTTCTGAGCGGAGGAGAGCTATGCATTGGTGAGATAATGCTGGCTCTGAAAAGACCGCAATCCTCTGTATCCCATAATCTCTCCATACTTGAAGACGCTGGCCTCGTAAAAGAGAGAAAGGAGGGAAAATGGTGTCGCTACAGGATCTCGGATGGGGCAGTTACTGATATGCTCAACTTAGCTGGACAGCTTAAGAGAAAATAATTGATTTGCCAATGGGGTGGACAATATGGTTGGAGGACAGGCAGACGTTAAGCTCGTGAGCAACGCCATGGCCAATGCCACGAGAAGAAAGATTATGGCCATGCTGGTTGAGAAAGAAAGAACAAGAGCTGAGGTCGAGCAGGCGGCGGGAGCCAGCATGCTGGACTATCACCTGCAAATGCTGCAACAGGCCGGACTTGCCGACATCAAGGAGGAGCAAATCGTCCTGACCGAATTCGGCAAGAATTTCATGGAGACCAAGGCCGAGAAGCCAGCAGAGGCCCGGAAGGACCTCTCCGGGACAATGCCCCTCAAGATCACCGAGGTACGGCAGCTATTGCCCTGCATTGCCGATGTCTCCAAATTTCGCATCATCGCCCGACTGGAGCCGAATTTGGGCGGGGCCCTGAAGCTCTTGGAGCCCTTATTTCCGCGAGGCAGATATTCGGAGAGGATCGGGGCGCTCATCATTCAAAAGGGCAATGTCCTCATCACCCTCTACTCTACGGGCAACGTAACCATGACCATGATCAGCAGCGAGGCGGAAGCCCGGGCAGTTTTGGAAAGCCTGAAAGAGACCATCAATAAAGCCATCGCCAGCGGCATTACGCCCGTGGCCAGGGAGAGGGTTATGGTGGATCACGCCGAGATCTACAAATATCTGCCCAGGACCGACTGCAAGATCTGTGGAGAGCAGAGCTGCTACGCCTTTGCCATCCGGCTGGTTGCGGGGGAGACCGCATTAGAGAAGTGCACGCCGCTGCTGGAGCCCAGGTTCGCCACCAGCCTGGAAACGCTGCGAGCCTTACGAGAGTATTTGTAAGCTGATTAGTAAGAGTAAATAGTAGTAATAGTAATAATAGTGGCGGCAGTAGTATGAGGTATTTAGGATTTATGGGGAACGACGCATGGGCACATTGACCATTATCCTCACGGACGGGCCCTACATCTCCCAGTATGCTGAGATGGCCTACAAGATTGCTAAAGCGGCGAACTCAAAAGCGCACCGGGTAAATATCTTCCTCTATCTGGATGCTGTCCATATCCCCAAGGCCGGCCAGAATCCTGCCTTTTTTGCCAATGCGGGAAAGCTCTTCGCTGAGCTGGCCCGGCTGGGGGCAACGGTGGAGGCTTGCCCCAGGTGCGCCACGGCGCGCGGCTATGCGCCCGAGGGCGGAAAGAGCGAGGACTATGTGGAGGGGATCAAGATCACTAGCCTCTACCGCCTGGCAGAGATGCTGGAGGAAAGCGACAGGGTAGTGGCTCTAACAAGATAATCGAGAGCCTTGTGTTGCAGTTCTACTGAAGTGTACTCGTCCTTCATATCACGTAAAGCGCCCCTCCAGTCTAGCTTCATGCGGCCTTTGTGCTTTCTTACCTTTTTTTCCAGCAAGAACTGCACATAATCCTCGACCTCTTGCTGAAGATCGGGTGGGAGCTCCTGGACCATCTCGGCAATCTTGCTCATGTCTCTCGCCTCAAAGTATGAATGGAAATCTAGTTATTCATGCTTTAAATATGTTCTATTTGTGAGATCCTTTTTCTTTCTCCTGGACAGCGCCCCCTACGGCAGCGAGAAGGCATTCGGCCTGCTCAATGCGGCAGCGGTGAGCAGCAAGATGGATGTAGCTGTGGGCCTTTACGGGGACGGCGTCTACCTGGCCCTGGCCGGTCAGGACAGCAGAGCTTTGGGGCTGCCCAATCACTCCGACATCCTTTACGCCTATCCGGAGATGAGGATCGTAGCACATGAACTATCCCTGGCGGATCGAGGCCTCATGAGCGCCAGCCTGGTGGAGAGAGTGGACCTTATGGACGAGGAGATGTTCTTAAAGGAGATGCTGCAATCGGATAGCATTATACTATTATGAGGATATTTCTTTTAACCAAAACGCCCCAGAACGAGCGCACAAAACTATGCCTGCGACTCTTGGCCAGCTCTGTTGATGCGGTGGTCTATCTGGCCGGAGATGGGGTCTATAATCTGCTGGGCCGGGAAGAGGCTGACAAGGCCAGTCAAGCAGGCCAGGCGGACCAGACTTTAGCATCCGCTCTGCCCGGCAGGCATAGAATCATAGCTTGCCGGGAAGACCTGGAAGCTAGGGGCGTTTCTGCTGATGGGAAGGCAATCGTGCCAACTGATTTTTACGAGAGTCTGGTGGACGACATGATGCAAGAAGGCAGCCGGATTTATACCTTCTAGTTCTGAGCTTTGTGATCTTCGTGGTGAAAACGTCGTTAGCCACTGGTTAACCTATCTGATTTTCCCTCAACCCTTGATCAGGCCCTCGTCGCAGAACACCTTCCTTGCCTCCTCAAATGACATGTCGGATTGAGGAATTATGATGTCCGAGGGGAGGATCTCCACCGGATCAAGGGGCTCGGCCAGTTCTTTAATGGTGGATATCAAATTGGCCAGATCCCTGGCATACTCTTCCTTGTTGCCCTGGGAGACATGTTTTACAATTTTGTTGTCGATCTTGTTTACTCTGTCCACAAGATTGTCGTCCAGCCGAAACTGCCCATCACCTAAGATCCTGATGATCATTTCTTTATCTCCTCCTTCATTTTGGCCAGCATATCATTGACGCTGCTCTGCGCCTTTACTTTGGCAAGTTCCCGGTCCAGATCATCGCTGCCGGAGTAATCGGTTAATGTTCCCGATTCGAGAAGCTCGTCCAGGGCTGCCGAGCGGGCTTTCATATTTTCCGTCTTCTCCTCTGCCCTCTGTACGGCCATGCCCACATCGGCCATCTCCTCGCTGATGCCTGTCACGGATTCGGTGATCTTTACCTGGGCATCTGCTGCAGAATACTGGGCTTTAATGGTCTCCTTCTTGGTGCGGAAGGACTCCACCTTGGTGGCCAGGCGGCTCTCGGCGTCCATGAGTTTCTGCTGCTGGTCTTGCAGGTCGGCGATCTGCTGGTCGAGCGTGGCCGATTGCGCCTGCAGCGAGGCCTTGTTCTCCAGAGCCTTTCGAGCCAGATCTTCGCGGCCCGCCTGCAATGCCTCTTTAGCCTGACCGTCCAGCTTGTCCAGGCTCATCTGCAGCTTGGCCTTTTGCAGCTCGAGTCTCTTCTTGGAGGTAGTAACCTCGGCTACGCCCCTTTTAACATTTTGCAGAAGCTGAAGCTGTTTTTCGTAGGACACGTCCAGGGTCTCCCTGGGATCCTCGATCTTGTCCATGATCTTGTTCATCTTTGCCTGCACAACGGTGCTCATACGATCCAAGAAACCCATATCATACACTCCTTAAGTTCGGTAATATTCTCCAAACTATTTATAGGCTGCTCGGTGGCCGGTCCAAAGAAGAGTTTGTCAGGACCAAAAAATGCGATAAACCGTTAATCTTCGCTTCCCCTCGCGGCCTTCTGGAGTGCGGCCTGACCTGCTATTACGTATGCCTTTTTGAGCAAGCCAGCCAAATTGGCCCGGCCAATGGAGATGGGGGCTTCTCCAAGTATTTTTAGGACTGCGTTCTCCACCGGCGGACTCTTGGGATTGATCACCAGCAAATCAAGCTCGCTTCCTTTTTGCCAGAAACAATCCAGGCACTCTTCCAGAGGCCTGGCCTTATCCTCGATGAGGGAGACAGAGACAGAATCGGGAGAGCGAGAGCGCTCGGATTCTTCTTTCGCCCCGGCAGAACGGAAACTACGCAGGGCCTCGACGATCTCCTCTTTGGATTTGCCCCTAAGCTTGAAGATGAGAAAAGGATCATGATCGAACTGCTCAGCCAAGAGATAATAGACGGCAGCTATGTGCTTGCAGGGGTTGGACCAATCCGGACAGGAGCAATCCGTCAACAGATCCGCGCCCTTCCTGGGAAAGAGAGATATGCCGCAATCGGAAAATGCTTCCTCGATTGTTTGCGGCATCTCCCCGGAGAGCAGGCGGGCTGAGAATACCGCTTTAGAGGCCATGGCAGCTATGGCTTTCTCCCACTCTTGCGATGATAGGGGTACCAGTTTTATCGATACATCATAGGGCTTCGCAAATGAGCCCTGCACACGGGCCTGCACCACTCCCGGCTCGATATCGATGGAGATGACCTGGCCTTTTCGGGCATAGCTTTTACCACGCGAGAGCCTGGCGCCCATATCGAAGGACTCAAGAACACTGACCCATCGTTTTGACCACCAGGTCTCTCCGATGGAGCCACGCTTACTCTTGGCCTTCAGGCCGTTCTTGACCGCCTTTGGCGAAGTCTTTTCGTAGTAATTCCAATAAGGGCTCATTTATCATCATCCTCGCTACTTACGGCATCCCGCCGCAAGGAGAGCATATCTCTTAACGCCTCATTGGAAAGCTCCGTCAGCCAGGACTCACCAGTCCCTATTACCGATTCAGCCAGGGCCTTCTTCTGCTCGATCATCCGGTCTATCTGCTCTTCCAGAGTGCCGAGACACACGAACTTGTGGACAAAGACGTTCTTCTTCTGACCGATACGAAAGGCGCGATCGGTTGCCTGATTTTCCACGGCAGGGTTCCACCATCGATCAAAGTGAAAGACGTGACTCGCTCGGGTCAGGTTGAGGCCAGAGCCGCCCGCCTTTAAAGAGAGTATGAATATGGGCGATCCACCCGCCTGGAACCTCTGGACCATATCATCTCTCTGCTTTCGGGAGGTTCCTCCGTGCAAGAACAGGGCCTCGACTCCCAGCTTCTCCTGAAGATGGTGTCTGAGCATGGCCCCCATTCCGGCATACTGGGTGAAGATCAAGGCCTTGTCGCCACCGGCTAAGACCTCATAAAGCATCTCCTCCAGACGGGAGAGCTTTCCTGAACGGCCCGCCAGAGCACTTCCGTCCTGCAAGAAGAGGGCAGGGTGGTTACAGATCTGCTTCAGCTTGGTCAGAGCGGCCAGGATCATACCTCTGCGCTCTATGCCGTCCAGCGATTCTATGCGGCTGAGCATCTCCTCGACCACGGCGGCATAAAGCGATGCCTGCTCAGCGGTGAGATTGTAGTTGACCCGCATCTCCATCTTCTCAGGCAGATCCTGGATAACGGTTGGATCGGTCTTGAGCCGACGCAGGACAAAAGGTTGAATTATGGAGCGCAGCGTCTCGGAGCAGCTCTTATTTTTGTATTTTTCAATTGGCAGCACGAAATTCTTGCGGAAAGATTGAAAAGACCCCAGGTAGCCGGGATTGAGAAAATCCATGATAGACCATAGCTCGGAGAGCCTGTTCTCGACTGGGGTTCCGGTGAGAGCGATCTTCTGCCCTGAATGGAGCCGTTTTATGGACTGGGTCTGCCGAGCGGCCTGGTTCTTGATATTCTGGGCCTCATCCAGGATCAAATGGCTCCAGGTGACGGCAGACAGATGCTCCTCGTCTCTCTGGGCGAGAGCATAAGTGGTGATGACCACGTCGTTCTTTGTTGCCTCTTGCAGGAAGCCGGGACCTGTGAGACGATTGTGGCCATGATGCACCAGGACCCGCAGGCTGGGGGCAAAACGCTCCAGCTCCTTTTGCCAGTTGCCGGCCACGGACATGGGACAGATGAGAAGAGCCGGCTGGAGGGGGTCTTTGGACCTATCTTCATGCTCTCGTTCACGCAGGAGAAAAGCTATCAGCTCCACAGTCTTTCCCAGGCCCATATCGTCCGCCAGACAGGCTCCGAGACCTATCCTGTGCAGGTATTCCAGCCAGGAGACGCCCCGCAGCTGGTAAGGGCGTAGTGTGCCCTGGAACTCTTGGGGCGGCAAGACCTCCTCCAGACTGCCGGGATTGGCCAGGGCGTTAAGCATTTGTTCGATCTGGCCCTCTGCCTGAACACCGAGAACGGGTAGGGTTGAATCAACATCGGGAAGACTCTGGCCGGGAAGGCTTTGGCCCAGGCGCAGAGCCTCAGCCAGGGTCATCTCTCTGTCCTGGTTCTTCTGGAAGAAGGCAATGGCGGCCTCGATCTCTGTGGAGCGAAGCTCCATCCACTCACCCCTTATCTGGATGAGGGGGACCTTGAGGCGGGACAGCTCGGCGAATTCGGCCTTGGTGAGGATATCGCCGCCTAAGGAGAGCTGCCAGTCGTAACTGACCAGAGAGTCGAGCCCGAAGAAGGCCGGGCCGACCTGGCCCTCTTTTTTAACCGCACCTTTGAGCTGCAGCTTTATGCCCAGGCGCGAATCGGGCTTCTCCCACCAGGAGGGCAGCAGCACCCCGAAACCATTCTGCTCCAGGAGAGGAGCCGACTCCCGCAGGAAGGAATAGGCCTCCTCGGTTTGCATCTCCAGGCCGGTGGGGCGGGCGCTCTCCAGGCACTTCTCCATCAGAGGAACGACCCTAGATGCTTTGCCAAGGTCGGCCAGGAGTTGCTCTTGAGGATTTTTGAGCCGTTTCTTGAGGAAGGTGAGGGCACGAGATTTGGTCTGCCATACCTCTTTTGCCGGAACCAGCAGGCTTCTGTCATCCTTGGCCTGGAGGAAGAAGGCGAGACACCAGGCGGCTTTTTCAAGTCCTGGTGCTTCCAGGCGAAAGCAGGTGCGAAAAGGAACGTCCTCAATTTTTGGATGGATTTGTGCCGTCCAGGCGTCCATCTTTAAAGAGAAGGAGGCCAGATCCGGGGCAGAGGCAGACAGGTCCGTCTCCTGGCAGGTGAGGGCGGAGAGGAATTGAATCGGCAGTGGGACAATCTTGGGCTTGCGGCCTCGCTTAGCAGGCAGGAGACTGACCCCGTTCAGGCTGCTATGCACCAGTGCGTCCACAGCGATGTTCACGAAGCTGTGGACCAGGCGGGAGGGGGTGGCCATCGGGGCCTGTTCAGGCGATGGGAGAGGCAGGGGCGACAGACCACGACAACTGGGCGGCAGGGACCTGCTGAAGATATTGAGACGCTCTTGATCCGGCTCGTCAATCACCGCATTCCAGAGGGCTCTGCTTTTCCGGACGGCGGGCACAAACTGCTCACGCGATACTAGCTCCAGAGAAAAGAGGGCCAGCTGTGACCAGAAGAGCAGGGAGTTTGCATAAGCTGTGCCAAAAGGTGGATGGATGGGCAATTCCAGGAGAAGATCGAGGGCGGGGCCGGGTTCCAGGGCCAGGGTCGGGACGGAGTAGGTGCCCAGTAGAGATGGTTTTTCAGATAGGTAGTCCTCCCGCAAAAGCCAGGGGGAAGGAAGAGGTCCGGAAATACCTGCAGGAAGGCGAAGAGACAGTGCTTCCACCCGGCAGCCGTCGCCGCCCCTGGGTAATATCTGTGAAAAAAGCTTCTTGAGCTCTACACCGGGCAGGGCAAAGGGATGGAGATGAGACGATGGATGCTTTTTCCTGCGACCATCTGATTTGCCGACAGAGAGGGGCAAAGCTGAGGATTCGGCCCATATGTAGAAAGTTTCCGTGTCCCAGAGAGAGTGTAAGACCTGCATGTATTCGAACCTTCGTAAGCGATGTAATCGGATCGATACTAGTTAGTAAGATCGTTCTGTGTTGCCTGGCATCTGAAGCTGAAAGTATTGCCATTTTCGTAGTTCATCGTCAAGAGATACGTGTCCCCGGATTCAACCGAGAAAGTTCCAGAGCCGTTTACCAGATCTGCCTCGTCCCAGCCTTCAAAGGAGAAAATCAACTTCAGACATTCTTCATCCTTCTCGAATAGGCCATCGATGTAGCCATCCTGGGTGCCAAACTGATAGCTTCCTGTTATCTCGTTTTTTTCATCCACTATTATCAGAAGATGTGGGTCAGGAGATTGGCTGAGATAATCTTCCACCATATCCACGGCTTCGATGACTTTCCATTTACCTCTGAATTCGCTTTCTATAACCATCTGGATCCTCCATGAGAATTGTCGGTGATCTATGCCGTCAATGGGATATGGCTTTTTCGCCCAAATTTAAAGCAGTTTCTTCTCGATCAGGTTTATGCGTACCTCTTTGGTCTTGCCCTTCTGCAACAGATGCAAAGCTCCAAGCTCGCCGCGCGTGTCAAACTCAATTGCATGATGCTGCAACGGGCAAGCGGGCCCAGGGGCACGGGTGCGAGGGATGGCTCTTCATCTCCCACACAGTCAGGTCCTCCCGGCGGGCCTGGGGCTTGAGGGCCTCGGCCTGTGCCAGGGTCGCGCCTTCCCCCTTGCAGCCCTTGCCCTAGGGGCGAGCTGCGGGTGCACGGGCGGCCTTGTGCAGGGATCGGGCATCCCTGGCCAGCTCCCGTGAGTCCACCTTATGGGCCTTCCTCTCTCTCCACCCTATCCGCCATCCCCCACTCCTCGCCCAAGTCCACCCCGATATCCATCCCCGGCTCGATCCTCTTGAAGCCGGCATACATGATGCAGATGAGCTGCAGCGCAGAAGAGGTCCTCCCCGGCAGCGTCCGCAGGACGTGGCTCTCCTGAGGATCGTTGATATCCAGCCCGTACTTGCCCAGCATGCCGATCTCGAAGGTCATCTCCTGGATCTCCTGCAGCGACTTGCCGCGAAACAGCCGCATGGCATCCAGCAGATAGAAGACCGCATCCATGCGTGGCCCACGGGCCTTGAGCTCTCGGGCCGCAATCTTCGAGAGCCCATTTCTGGCCAGACTGCGCCGCTCCTCGGGTGCCTCCATCTTCAGCACCACCTGGAAATGCTTCTGGGCCGGCTCCATATTGTGGCCTCGATTATCGATCCGGAGAGAAACTTATTCCGGCAGATTGCGGATTTGGCCAGGACTTACGAGCGGCCGGTTTTGATTTTAGAGGGCAGGGATCTTTACACCACTTAGATGAATGCCGGATCTATTCGCGGAGCAATGATTTCCGTGGCTGTGGACTATGGCGTCCCCATCATTCCCACGGAAGATCGGAATGAAACGGTCGCGGTTATTGCCCTGCTGGCCCATAGAGAGATGCGAGAGGGGCGTGAGCCGAAGTTGCATGGCCACAAGATCGCACAGCGCATTCGCGAGCTGATGGGCGGGGACTACAAGGGGTAAGCGACCTCATCGCATATGCAGGACGGTCAGAATTATGTGCTCCAGCTCCTCTTGGGGATAATTGCCCACCTGCTTATACACGAGAGTGCCGTTTTCGAAGACAAGCAGGGTTGGAGTTCTTGATACCCCATACTTGCTCATAGTTATGGGATTTCGATCGATACAAAGCTTTGCGAATACGATCCGGCCCTTAAAATCTTCCGCCATTTTGTCTATCTTTGGCTCGATAAGCTGGCAGGGCCGGCAGCCTATCTCCCAGCAGTCCAAAACAAAAGGCGAGTAGATCTTGAGCGCCTCGTCCAGGCCACCGTCATTCACGACAACGGGAGACTCTGGAAACATCCGTGCCGGCCCGGAGGCGTTGACATTCATCTGCCCCTCCGGGCTCGCCAGGCAGTCTCCCGTTATCGCTAGAGGCAGTAAACTTATGAGTGCAAGGGCCATTAATGTTGCTTTTCTATTAATTGAGTTCATCATTGCAGGTTCCCCCCGGGCTTTTGCCGTGGATACAAGGATCACAGAGCAGAAAAGCGTTCCTCACAGACTTGGATCGAGCAATGGTTGTTGAAGTACACCCTCGCCTTGGCGGCCTTCAGTTCGGCCTCCTTGATGCGAGGCACCCAGGTCTCAAGTTGCTCCTTCTTGTAGAGATAGTCATATCTATTCAGCCTGTGGTCGTCCTCCCTCCTCGCCCTTATACTATACCAGATATCGTAGTTCCGGCCATGGAAGCGCACGTAGGCATGATCCGCAGTCTGCTCCTTGCCTGCATGATGCCCAAGGCCATCGATCAGGACGTTGGCGACATTTCTATCACTCAGAGCCTCCAGCGTTACAGGATCTATATCCTTGCGGCTATCGTCCAGCCAGCTCCGATGCCGAAACTCGACGGCGTAGTTGTACTCTTCATGAGAAACGGCATCCAGAACACCTTTCAGCGTGGCGAGAGCGGAGGCTTCATTCTTGAAGTAGGGGGATAGCTGTAGCAGCACGCCGCCCAAAAGACCTGCTTTTGCCAGGTGCTTCACGCAGGTCTTCTCGAAGGAGGTAGCCCAGAAGATGGCCTTCTCCGGGTCTCCCTCCACGAGCGCCTTGTGAGTGACGAGCTGGGGCACTTTGACGGAGTACTCAAAGCCCTTCAAATCCTTGGCATTCTTTATCCAAGACTGAACCTGCAGCTCGCCCGGCGGCCGGTAGAAGGTGCTGTTGATCTCTACGGTGTTTAAGAACAGGGCATAGTAAGAGAACCAATTGCCCTTCCTTTTGGCCAGCTCCATTGGGTAAAATTTCCCCCCCAATCATCATAAGACCAGCCGCTGCAGCCCACGAGAATTGTCATTTTGCATCTCTTAAATCCAGATCTTTGAACATGAAATTTGGATTAAAATTTGTATCCCAGCTCTTTCGCCTTAGTAAATGCCGATTCAGCTTCAGAGTCTCTATGAAGGTTCTGAAGGCCGATGCCTTTGCCATACCAGGCTTCACCATCATTTTTGTCTATCTCAATCGCCTTATCAAAGTCTTTAATAGCCTCATCGTCTTTACCCAATAGACCAAGAGCAGAGCCTTTTCCTTTCCAGGCAAGAGCATTTCGTGGATTTATCCTAATGGCCTCTTCATAACACTTGATCGCTTCGTCGCGTTGGCCTAATCCACTGAGAGAAAGGCCTTTCATAGTCCATGTATTCGAATCTTGCGAATTTATCTTGATAGCGTTGTCATAACATTCGATGGCATCTTTGTATTTGCCTAATAAATTCAAAGCATGGCCTTTCCCCGTCCAAACTAATGCTCGTTTGGGGTCGATCTTGATAACTTTGTCATAGCACTTAATGGCCTCCCTATATTTGCCCGATAGAAAGTATGCATTGCCCTTATCGAACCATTCTCCAGTGGTATTCGCCATAGCAACTTATTGTCAATGTGATTTAAGAAAAAGCTTTTGAGGGATCGGAAGAATTTTGCACATCCTAATAGGCTTCGGATGCATTCCAGCCAAGTGCTATTATGGTTAGCTCTTTGTCTCTTCAATCACTTTCGCCCCGCACCCGGCTCGCCCTCATATCCCCGTAGCTCCAGCCTTTAAGCATGGACTTCGAGCTTCTTCCCACAGTCTCCCCTCCGGCCCCGGTCCTTCAATGCCCTGACGGCTCCCAGGGAGATGTTTATCCAGGCCCTGAACCGCAACCTGAATCTGCAACGGTTCAAGGTGCTCTACGTCACCGGCAACTCCTCCGCCATCCTATCCAGGCTGGACCGCAGGTTTGAGGTCCTGGTGCAGAATGCCGACCGGGTGTTCTACTTCGAAGAAGGCCCCCGTGAAATTCCAAGGCTGACGGCCAAAACCCACCCGCGGGCCAGGGAGAACCAGAGAACTCTGGAGGCCTATTCATGAGCTGGCCCTGGAAGCTGCGCAGAGCGATCGAGCCCAGACGGGCGGTCAGCATCAGGGCCATGGAGCTGGAGACGGCCAAGGAGATCCTGGCGGAGGTCTTCGGTGCCCGGCCCGGCGAGGTGGAAGAGATGATCAAGAGGAGGCTGCTCGGACGGGCCAATTATGACTGTGACAAGGCGTTTCAATCCTTGTTTTTGTGGAACTCGCCCTCGGAGTCACTGCCCTTGTTTTTCCACATTCTGTTCCTGAAAGTTTCAATCCTTGTTTTTGTGGAACTCGCCCTCGGAGCGCCTGCCGTTGTAGGATTAGCAGATCCGGTGATGTGTTTCAATCCTTGTTTTTGTGGAACTCGCCCTCGGAGATTATCCCATTCTACGTCTACCACTTGCCCAACGGCGTTTCAATCCTTGTTTTTGTGGAACTCG
>JANYKI010000139.1 GCA_025361645.1 Methanothrix sp. | reverse complement strand
GACGGTCAAATAGCTTTGTTCTTGAATTACGCCACCTGATATGAAACGCCGATGGCCTGAAACACTCTCGTTTCCTGTCGCTCTAGTTTGGCTCTGATTCTTTCAAATCTTCTCACGGTATCCTGTGAATACAACCTCTCTCCGCAACGCAGGCACAACTCAGCGCTAACCTTCAGAACAGTAGTATTGACGCCTCCTCGCAGGACTTTTTCAACTTCTTTTTCTACCAGATCGCTACCACAGACAGGGCATCTTTCAAAAGGCATCGAATTCATTTCTTCCTCACTTTGCAGTCGATCCATCTACTTGGGTCAGGCCGATAGACTGTGATCAGGACTGTCCATTGCTTCTTTTCATTATTCATATTATGATTATTAAAAGTTTATGTCAACTTTTCATCCATGAGCGAAATATGCTACACAATGGGTAGCCTACCCTGCTGAGAAAACCCTACTGAGACAGTACCAGCGTGAGCTTGGGCCCGACCGGCCTCCTGCCCTCCATGACAACAACGGCGCAACCCCGGACGGCCCGGCCCAAAGGCCACGAGCCACGGATGAACTGCTCAGATCGGATACAAACACCATTTGCACCAAAAGGGGCAACGTTTTTAGGGATGTAACACCTCTATTCTATGGGTTGAATATGGATATCCTCGACATTATCAAAAGCCACGCCAACGATATCAAGACTCGATTCAGCGTCAGGCGGATCGGTATCTTCGGATCCTTCGCTCGCGGCGAAGAGAAGGCGTCCAGCGATATTGACATACTGGTGGAGTTCGAGAAGCCCACATTTAAAAACTTCATGAACCTATCTTTTTATCTTGAAGATCTCCTGGGAAGAGAGGTGGACCTGGTAACGGTCAAGGGTCTTCATCAACGGATCCGTCCTTACGTGGAGAAGGATGTGATCTGGTCTGAATAAAGATGTAGAGCTACTGGGACACATCCTTGAAGAGGCCTCCAGGAATATCTCGGATGATTTGAAAACGGCGCACCCAGAGATTCCATGGAGACAGATGATCGGCATGAGAAACAAGCTGGTTCACCATTACTTTGGAGTGGACTGGGAGATCGTGAATGATGCCCTTAAAAATGAGCTTCCAGAAATAAAATTAAAACTGGCGAAAATATTAATATAAACCCTCAGGCCCGACCGGCCTCCTGCCCGCCCTGGCGACAACGCAGCAACTCCGGACGGCCCGGCCCACAGGCAGCGGCCAAGAGCGAGAGCCGTGGAGCCGAAAAAGCATGCGATACAGGTCTGCTATTTATCATTTATCTCTTGCAGAATTTCCCTAACCCTAGCCTTTAAAATCGGCATATCAAGCTCTGCGGTCTCCCAGACTTGTTTGATGTCAATTCCAAAGTACTGATGCACGAGAATGTTTCTTAAGCCTACAATGTCGGCCCAAGGAATATCCTGATTGCATTCCGTCAACTCATCTGATAGGTGATTCGAAGCTTCACCAATCACCTGAAGATGATGAATTATCCAGACTTGCGTTCGTTCGTCTTCGGCAAAGGCCTGATAGCCAATGGAAACATACTTCTCAATCTTTTCTATGGCCTCGTTAATATCACGGAGCCGCTCCTTGTCATCCCTCAAAGGGGCACCGCCTCGCTCAGGACTCGGTCTCGAATTCGCTCTCGCAGGCCACGGTCACTAACTACATCGACCTTGATTTTCAGTAGGGATTCAAGCTCTCGGATCATGGCGGAATGACTAAGCAAAGTTGCGCCTGGAATAAACTCTACCAGGATATCGAGATCGCTCTTTGAGTCTGCTTCGCCTCGAGCAACTGAGCCAAAGATCCTGACATTGCGAGCGCCATGCTTTGCAGCAATCTTTAGAATCTCCTCTCGCTTTTTATTCCGGAGATCTTCAATACGCATAAATTATTATCTGCCGTTCAAGAAGATCAAAGCTTCGATCCAGATGGTTGCATAGCGGCGACATCTCTTTCCAAAGAATCCCGACACCAGGAAAGACCCTTATCAGGCTCCAGCTCTACCTGAACCTCAGGCCCGACCGGCCTCCTGCGCCCGAGTGCAAGCGCGTGCACATGCGGGCCCGCCTGGCGGACGGCACCCTGTCCCCGGATGTCCTTTGCCGAGAAACGACTCCACCGACGCGGCCCGAGGGCTCTGGAGAAAAATTGTCCTTCTCTCATCGGAACTTCGCGGCTTCGCGCCTTCGCGTGAACCCGTGATCTCAGCCCGGCCGGGCCTACTGCGCGCCCGGTCTACGGGCAGCAGAACGCGAACAAGGCAGAAGGCAGGACGGTCAAATAGCTTTGTTCTTGAATTACGCCACCTGATATGAAACGCCGATGGCCTGAAACACTCTCGTTTCCTGTCGCTCTAGTTTGGCTCTGATTCTTTCAAATCTTCTCACGGTATCCTGTGAATACAACCTCTCT
>JANYKI010000137.1 GCA_025361645.1 Methanothrix sp. | reverse complement strand
CGAAACTCCCCGATAGCTGACGTCAAAACCCTCCTTCGCGAGGTAGGTAAAGACGTCCTCAGTGGTATAAGCTCCATCGCTCAAAAACAGCTTTAAGACAGCCTTTCGAATTCCTATTCCGTCCCGTTTAAGATAATTTCTGAGCCTCTCCTGGATTCGTTCTTCAGCGCTTTCCATCCGGCAAAATCACCGCCCTCAACCAATGAATTTAAGGATTATAAAGGTATTCTCTCTACGACCAGTCCATCCTCAAAGGGATACTTCTCAATTATGCTGAGAATACATAAGACGCTTTTTAGCTCTTTGGTTATGTCCTCCAGGATGGGAGCGGCGATATCTATCCTCCCTTCCCGACAGGAGTACATATCTTCGGGAACCGCCAGATCACCAAGAATCTGCAAAGCTGCCTGAAGATCGCCCTCAATTATGCCGTGAATTATGGTGCCCTCCTCGCTCACATAATCAAAGGGCCGCGCCGTTCGACTCGCCCGGCGGAGGAGGCGCTCTTTGAGTTGCACCGCATCCTTGAAGCGAGAAGGGCAAAAGTGCGCTTTTATGTCATCTTTCAGGAAATGCTCCCTGGCGACCTCTTCGCTTCCGGTTGCGGCAGAGCCCAGATCCTCCGGCAAATAGCCGGCGCTGGCCAGGCCTGCATAGTTGGTCTCAGAGAACTCCAGCTCGTTTACGTTCAAAAAAGCACCCGCATCCCTTACTGCCTCGATGATGGCGGGAGCGGGCTTAATAGAGGGTATCTCTACGCCTGCTATCAGGCCCAGGGCTATAGCCTGCTGCAGGGTCTCCTTGAGCCCGACGGGATTATGCCATTCGGAGACGGGTGGATGAAAGCGGATCTCGTCCAGGCCGGCCTGCTTTAGCCTTTCTAAGACGGCGCGACCAGGAAGAAGGCCGGTATAAAGGTGGATGTGGTGCTGCTGCCCGCGCGCGTTCTTCAAAGCCCGGATGCACTCCAGGACATAGTCCAATTTCAAAAGCGGCTCACCGCCCGTGATTCCTGTGCCCAGAGCATCGATGGCAGAGGCCTCCCGCAGGATGTCAGCTATTTCCTGCACCGGCATTTCATCGGCAAAGACCAGATCGCGGCCCCGCCGCTCCTCGGACAGCGGACAGTAGAAACAGCTACGCGGACAATTGCCGGTGACGAAGAGCACCAGGCCCGCCCCCTGACGGCAGATGCGGCAGCCAGGCGAGAGGTAATTGTAAATCGATCCCACGGAATCTTCTTGCCACTTTATCATTGCAAGAGATACGAGCGATGTTGGCTTAATTAGATTTGTATCCAAACGGTTATCAGAGTGAAGAGGCCATATTCGATCCATAAAAGGGATGGTTATTTGTGAGAGAATATCTTCTCGGAAACGCAGCAATTGCCAGAGGCCTCCTGGAGGCAGGAGTGGGGCTTGTCGCCGGCTATCCCGGCACACCCTCCTCGGAGATCATAGAAACGCTGGTCGAACTCAAGAGTGAGAGGCCGCCGCATGTGGAATGGTCCGTGAACGAGAAGGTCGCTCTGGAGGTGGCAGCCGGAGCCTCCTGGACCGGCAGTCGCGCCGCGGCCACCATGAAGCACGTGGGTTTGAATGTGGCCGCAGATCCCTTCATGACCCTGGCCTATCTGGGTGTGGGCGCGGGACTGGTGGTGATCTGTGCCGATGATCCCTATTGCCATTCCTCGCAAAATGAGCAGGACTCGAGACGTTATGCCCAGTTTGCCGGCATACCCTGCCTGGACCCCGCGAATCCCGGAGAGGCAAAGGAGATGACCGTTTTTGCCTTTGAGCTCTCCGAGAAATTCAATATCCCGGTCATGCTCAGGCCCACTACGCGCGTCTCTCACGCCAGAGAGGACGTAGAGATGGGCCAGGCAAAGGCCCCCTGCGGACCGGGCCACTTCATCAAGAATCCTGCGCGACGAGTGGCCCTGCCTAGCAACGCCCGGCCGCTTCATAGCGAGCTTTTGGCCAAACAGGCCGCCATGGAGGAGGCGCTGGAAAGTTGCCCCTGGAACAGGCTCGATCTGCATGGCAATGTAGGCATCATCGCCTCGGGAATCGCGGGAATGTACGCGAAGGAAGCTATTTTCGATCTGGATGAAGAACTCTCATTCCTATGCATCGGAGCCTATCCCCTTCCCAAAAAATTGATCAGCCGCATGCTTATGCACGTCTCCCGGGTAATGGTAATAGAAGAGCTGGAGCCGGTGGTAGAAGAGCAGGTGCAGATGTTAGCCCTAAAGGTCAATCCCCATGTGGAGATTCTGGGGAAGGAGGGATTCATCCCCCGCGAGGGCGAGCTGGACTATTTGCAGGTGAGAAATGCCATAGCCCGCATGCTTGGCAAGGCGGAACGGGTGGCGATGAAGAATGCGGATGTGAGCTGTCTGCCGCCCCGGCCCCCCTCGCTATGCGCAGGCTGCAGCCACCGGGCCACCTATTACGCCATGCGAAAGGTCTTCGGCAAGAATGCGATCTATCCCAGCGATATCGGCTGCTACACCATGGCGATCGGCATGGGGACTGTGGACACGTGCCTGTGCATGGGAGCAAGCATCACTCTGGCCAGCGGCATTCGCTTCGGCGGGGAGACGGAAGGCATATGCTGTAGTCTTGGCGACTCAACCTTTCTGCATGGAGGCATGACCGGCCTTCTCAATGCCGCCTACAACAAGGCCAGGATCACCGTGACTATTCTCGACAACTCCACGACGGCCATGACCGGCCATCAGCCCAATCCGGGCACGGGCATGACGGCTACAGGCGAGGTAACGACCCAGGTATCAATCGAAGCCCTGGCCAAAGCTTTGGGCGCGGGACTGGTGGAGACGGTCGATCCCTACCACCTGGATGAGACACTTGAGAGCTTTCAGAGGGCCAAGGATTATCCGGGCCTGTCGGTAATCATCGCCCGGCAGCCCTGTGTCATCAAAGCTCGCCGCAGCGGCGAACGCCGTCGCTCCTTCCAGGTGGGGGAGGACTGCATTGGATGCAAGATCTGCCTCGACTTCAGCTGCCCGGCCATCGAATTCGAGAAGGATAAGGCCAGGATAAATGCACTATGCACCGGCTGCGGGGTATGCGCCGCGATCTGCTCAACTTCTGCCATCCGGGAGGTGGCAAGATGAGAACGTCTGAATGCGACATGGTGATCGTCGGTGTGGGCGGCCAGGGAGTCATACTGATCTCGGATGTGATCGGCAGGGCGGCGGTAATGGCAGGAAAACCAGTATGCGGAGCTGAGACGCATGGCATGGCCCAGAGGGGGGGCAGCGTGATTAATCACACTCGCATAGGATGCCGCTTTTCTCCCATGGTCGCCTCAGGCGGAGCGGATGTGCTGGTGGCATTAGAACCGGCGGAAGCCCTGCGCTTCGCAGACTTCCTCTCGTCCACGGGAGTCGTGCTGGTCAATACCAGACCGGTCCTGCCTTCTACCGTTACCTGCGGCAAGGCCCGGTATCCGCCGGTGCAAGAGATCCTCGCCCCCCTAAAAGCACGATGCTGCAAGGTTATCGCCATGGACGCCACGGCTCTGGCCGAAAAGGCTGGCACTGCCCAGGCTATGAATGTGGTAATGCTGGGCGCCCTTGCCGGGTATATTCCACTCTCCGAGGAGCTAATTTTGCAGGCTCTTTCCCTTGTGGTGCCGCAAAGGTTCCTGGAAGCGAATAAGAAAGCATTCGCCTTAGGAAAAGCTGAAGTAGAATAGACGCGAAAGGAAGCGTATGGAAGTAGAAAATAAGGACGAAATATCGACAGAAGAGAAGATAACCGAGGACAAGGCCGCCCCCATAGTCACCCGTTCTATGGTTGAGGAAGCCTGTCCTACCTGTGGTGCACAGGAGCCTTCCATGCCCGCAGTGCTACCTGATCCTAGCTGGTCCACAGAGAAGCTGATCGCAGCTACCAAGGACAAGCACATGCTGGTGCGCTCCAACGCCATCATTCTCCTCTCCAAGCGCGAGATCTCTGAGTCTTTGGAGGCCCTCATCGAGGCCCTCAAGGACGACGAGTATCTGGTCAAGAGCAATGCCATGGTGGCCATCTCCGCCTATGGAAAACAGGTTTCAGAACGCATAATCCAGGCACTCTCCGATGCAGATAAAGATGTGCGCGCAGGCGCCGCCTGGATCGTAGGAGAGCTGAAGGACAGCCGTGCCATTGTGGCCCTGGAGAAAGTGGCTAAGGACGACTACCCACTGGCCAGAATTCAGGCCAAGGCGTCCCTGGTGGCTATGGGCAAAGGCCCCAAGAAGCAAGCAAAGAAGGAAGAGCCAGAGGGACCAAAGGAAGAACCTGATGTGCCAAAAGAGGAGAAAACCGAATAGAATCTCCTTTTTTCAGGCTTTTTCCGCCCGGCCCATTCCCTGCCACCCAGAAAAGACATCTTCTTGATCCAGCCACTCTCGGCTGAAAGTTTGAAGATATGCCTGCTCTAGCTTGGGCTGCCAGCCGCACCGGCCTTTGCGCGCCAGATCCTGGGCCCGTCTTATATTTGCCAATCTGGCACGGGCAATGAGCCAGAGGTCGTCCTGGCTCAAAGCAACATGCATCTCGCGACAATAGCCGTTCAAAAACCGATCGTAGAGAGAATCTACATCCCAGCGATTTAGTCCAAAGAACTTGGCAGGGGGAAACTGCTTGACCAGTTCCAGACCGAATCTGAACCGGGCTAAATCCAGATGAGGAGTACAGACATAATCAAGCCGGGGAAAGTCGATGAGAAAAAGCCGCATGCCTTTCGATCGACCATTTTTGCGGCAATCATTTTTGGTGATGATGTTCCACGATGTGAAATCGAAGAACGGCGTAACCATGGTTTTGAGATTACACTGGTCCATCCGCTCCAGGCTTTCGGCGAGGAACCGGTTGATGTCATCCTCATGCGCGTTGGTGTCGATGGTGACGGGCTCATCCTCTTCCCGGCGAAAGAGTGTATGAAATTTTGCCAGAGCAATTCCAGAAAGATCAACAGCACAGCTAAGGTATTGCAGGCTTACCGGCCTGATCTCATGCAGCATATGAGCGAGATTTACGCCCGGCACGTAGTTCATGGCCAGGATTCCATTCTCTGCATCTACAAATAGGGGCCGTGGTGAGGAAACTACCTCATCTTTGCAGCCATAGTAAAAACGTGATAAGTTGGCAAACTCGAGATCGACTTCGCGAGGTTGATAGTTACGAGAGATCTTGACCACGATTTTGTCCCGGATTTGCCCCTTGCAGAGATCCAGCATAAAGATCCGGGAGTTTCGGCAGAGGATTGTCTTTCTGCTCTTTACCGTGAAACCGGGATACCGCTCTTCTATGTACTTTTGGACTTCGTCACGGTTCATCAGTTGCTACCTCTTTCGCGACGGATCAATGACCGTATGCCGTTTAAACCAAATGGTCGATCCTGAAAAATTATATCAAGGAGAAACGACCATTATAAAACATATGGACAATATGGACAGCGCAATTGGCAGCAGCGTCTATAATTTCATCGAACTGGTGGGAACCTCAAGCAAAGACTGGGAAGAAGCTGTTCGCAATGCCATAGACCACGCAGAAGGGAAGCTGACAAACATGAGGATGGCCGAAGTGGTGGAGATGGACACAAAGCTTGTCGAGGGCAAGATAGTGCAGTTTCGGGCCAAGGTCAGGCTGTCTTTCAAGCACGAGGTCGAGCCGGAGACCCTTTGAAATTGAAGGAAAAGCTTAACAGATAAAACCACAACGCTAAGTGATGTGCCCCAAATAAGCCTGATCATCCCCACCAGAAACGAGGCCGAGACGATCTGCGAATGCATCCAAAGAGCCCAGCAGGTCTTCCGAGAGATGGATCTCGCAGGAGAGATCCTGGTGGCAGACAGCTCGAGCGACGAGACGGCTGCAATTGCTAATTCATGCGGGGCAAAAGTTATCAAGCCCCAAAAGCTGGGATACGGAAATGCTTACCTGGCCGGATTCGAGCAGGCGGTAGGGGAATACATAGTTCTCATGGACGGTGATCTGACCTATGATCCCAAAGCCATTCCAGATATGATCGCCATCCTGCAAAGCGGCAATTATGACATGGTTATGGGGTCGCGGCTCAGGGGAGTGATTCTTCCTGGCGCCATGCCTGCTCTTCATCGTTATATTGGAAATCCGGTCCTCACCTGGATTTTAAACACACTTTTTTCCAGCCGCCTTTCTGATGCCCACTGTGGCCTTCGTGCCATTAGCAAAGATGCACTAAAAAAACTGAATCTTCGGTCAGGAGGGATGGAGTTCGCCTCCGAGATGCTCATTGAGGCGGCCCACAAAGATCTGAGAGTTGCTGAAGTACCCATCACCTACTCCCCACGCAAAGGTTTGTCCAAGCTTCACTCCTTTACCGATGGTTGGAGACATGTACGTTTCATGATGCTCTACCGGCCTGTGCCGTTTCTTCTCGTTCCCGGACTTTTAATCCTTTTTTTTGGGCTGACCCTGTTCGCGGGAGTGTATCTGCAGGGCGGATCAAGGATGCATTCCCTGATCCTGGGCGGCCTGCTGGCAATCATAGGCTACCAGATGCTCTTGGCGGGACTTTATTTTGAGGCTTTCGGGGCATTCTATGGCCTCTCTCGCCCAGGAAGAATTAAAAAGATGATCAGCTACTACTCTCTGGAAAAGGAGCTTTTCATTGGCATGGTTTTGCTTGCCGTAGGCGGCCTTCTCGGCCTGAAAGTCATGCTGAGCTGGGGGGCCACAGGCTTCGGAGCGCTAGATGCAGCATCCAACGCCATGATGGCCATGATATTCTCCATCTTGGGAATCCAGACCATCTTCTCCGGGATGTCCATAAGCCTGCTCTTGCTCAATAACGGGCAACAGGATTAATCCAGCCGAAACAACGCCCCACACCTGGCCTCCCGTCCCCTCCACACGGGCACGTGGCCGGGCCTTGCGCCCGAGCCGCACTCAGATCCGAGTCTTTCGAGGTCGCTCATTCGTTATTCCGCCCTTCATTTTATTGAAGAGTGGCGCGTCTGACTTATTCTTCTGTGGTTTCGAGGGATCGTGTTTGCCGGGCCCGTCATTGGGCATTCCTTTAGCACCTTTTTTCTTGCTCATTTAAATTCACCTATCTTTGACTCGTCTCTCTGTTATATCCACCTCTTCCCTTAAATACTAGCATCCCGGCAGTCCGCCCTGTAGAATGATGAGTCGGATAGTTGGATTGATACTTATAAAAAAGGAAATAAGCGCCGAATTGGCCTGCGGCGCTATTTTTTCAAGTTAATACTTACACGCAGGGTAGCCAATCAACGCTGACGGCACCGCAGGTGGAGTTGCCCCAGAGCTGGATGAACTTCTCAATGGAGAAGACACCCGTGAGGTCCTCAACCGATCGACCATACTCAGCATGGCGACCCTTAAGCTGTGGGTCTGCATTGGGGTCTCTGGAGATCCAACCGATGTGGGCAACGCCGATGACGTTGCTGTTCAGGTTAGCTTCAAGAACGCCTGTGCAGCAAGCGGGTACGGTAGTGTCGCCGCCTATATTGCTGTTGTATCCCCTGGTCTTGATCTCGGTGGTCTTTTGCAGATGCTCGGCATGAGTGTACATCTCAGTAAGCACAGCACCTATCTTGTAGTTCTGCACGCAGAGCTTATCCACCCATTTCTGGTCATAAGTGCCGGTCTGATATGAGACTGGCATGTACTCCAGCTCCTGCTCCGAGGTGAAGTTGATGTAGTCCATGGGATTTGACCCCGTCGGCCATTCACATGACAGGTCTGCAGGTTGCCGCTCAGCTTCAAGCTCAATTCTGGAAGTGATCACATTTCCTGAGCCGGACTGTTTCTCCACCAGCTTTTGCCCATTAAAGCCGTTTTGTGTGGAGATGACAATCTCCAGGCTTCTATACCCCACTCCTTTTACAGACGATTTCTCGTACATGTAATTGGCAGAAGCTGCCATGCCAACTATTGCCATGACAATAAACGCTAGAACAATCAATTCTCTCTTCAATCCACACAACCTCCTCTTGCCTGGTTGCCCCTGAATCGGGCACATTTTTAAAAGTCCAGGCCTTCGCTCTCCTGATACCCTAGCACCCGGGTACAGTTTCTCTGGAGGCTATTTTAAGGTTTTGGCTGCCGAAATGCATGAAAATACCAAAAAAAAGAACGCTCATGCTCACTTGCCGAATGAATTCAGCCGGTCCACGAAGTCGTTGCATGAGCCGCTTAAGCAGGGGCTGGTAAAGCTTGGTGTCGGTGCTTTAATGCTCGGTGCTTTCAGACAGTCTCCTTCCTGGCATGGCGTCTTGGATTTTGCGGCATCCCGAAAGAGTATTCTCCGGTTTATTTCAAAGGATCCGAAATACTCCTCAAACTCCTTCAGATTCTTCTGGCCGGGAATTACCTGCTTAGCATCTATCAGGTAATATCCAGTGAAGTTATCAGCCGTCTTGAACTCTGCCGTCTTCTTTAGAGACCCCGTCTGATGCAATGTGAAATCCTGGTTCTTGAACTCCATCTGCTGCACATCATAGCTTTCCCGGACTTTGGCGCCCACTCCTCCGAAGATCGCAGAACTCTTGAAGATCTCCGTTCCGACAAGTGCATCCCCAAGAGAGACGGCATTGTAGTTGTCAACTGCATCCTGTTCCTGGAAATTGGCATTCTTGCCCAACGCCCTGTCCACCAGGTATTCGTTCTTCACCAGGGCATCCACGCTGCCCGAAAACAGCACATTTTTGGTGGACTTGATCCCCGAGTTCATGGATCTGAGGTCTTTAGTGATCTGAAATTGGCCCGTGCCGGCGATCGTGGTCTCTGAGGCGTAGTCGAATGCTTGCACCTTGAAATTTTGGTAACATGAATCAGAGCTGCGGCATTTGGCCGAGGCCTCCACCGCGAATCTGTACTTTCCGGCTACAGCATTTGTATCCGGAAAAACTTGCAGGGCCACAGAACGCGAGACTCCGGCCGGAATGGTCAAGGGAGTGGTCGTCCAGCTAAACCATTCAAATGGACAGCCTTCCGGCTTGACGCCGACCTGTGCCTCCACCTCCGTTCTACCCTCCTTGTTACTTACCGTGACCATGAAGTCCAACGGTTTGCCGGGAGTTGTATACAAATTTTCCTGCTCTGACGACGTTGGCCCAGTAAGGTCGATGCTCACGGTGAGGCTACCATAGTCACCGGAACAGGGGCTGGGCAAAAATGTTGGCAACGAGGGCGATGTGGAACCCGTCCAGGGGCTGCTCGAAACATCACCGGATGCCATGCCCGAGTCCTCAACAGTGGCCTGTACCAGGGCTGCCGTCAGGATGAATATTATCATTATACAAATCATTTGTCTTTTCATGCGAACCCCCCGAATATTGCTAAAAAAAAAAAGAAGAAAAACTGCAGGCTTTCTCAGCCTAGCAGTCTATGCCTTCACAAGGTGCACGGATTCTCTCTGGCACCGGGTTCTCATGGAACTTAATGGTCTTCTCGGCTTCGAACACACCCGTGAACATCTCGTGAGCCTTGATGTCCTTGTAGAATATCTTGTGCCAGGTTGCGTCGGTGCCCCAGGTACCATTGAAGGAGTTCTTGGTCTCGAGACCAACCAGATGGGACGGAACATATACACCATTGCTGGCCGTCATGAGATCCTCGACTAACGCGGTGTCTCTGCCGGCGCTCTTGAGCAGGCCAGGCAGATCCTCTGGTTTGCCGTAGGGCGTCTCATAGGGCGTGGTGGAGGCAAAGAACGCGGTCTGATCCTGTTCCATCTCATTCACCGAGAAAAGCTCCTGCACATTGGCACCAATGCCTCCGTAGAAAGCCTTGGAGTTGAGGAGTTTGCCACCGGTCAGGGGCGTCTCGCCTGCATAGGTCAACTTCGTGGTCTGGATGAGGTTCAGGGCGGATTCATTTCCACCATTGACTGAGGACACATTCCTCTTCAGCTTGTCGGCATTCTGTGAGTATGCGGTCTCCTGGTCCAGCTCGAGATCTCCGTCGCCATTCATGGTGTTGAAATACTCGAGTGCGATCTTCTTGTCGATTACCGAAGTGCTGACATCGATAATTCCTGTTCCGGATACCTTATGTGCTTCACAAAACTGCTCATACTGTACGGGCGGAACTATGGGCGGATTGGCCATCACAGTACCACATAGCCCCATAAGGGCAATTGCAAGTACTACTATTCCTACTACTCCCTTCATGCTACATTCACCCCCGATGTTAATGCTACAAATTGTTTATCCCTTTGTGTAGATGCGTTATCGCCTAAAATTGCGATCTTTTAACTACAGGTATACTCTGACGTTTTTATTTGATATAAATCTATCTGTTATTTGCACGGGAAAAAGTCGATCCGCGCTCAAGGCGGCACAGAAGTATCCTACATCCCGCCGGATTTTGCATCCAGTAAAGAAAATCCGATAAGACACATAAAAAAATTTATAATTGATCTATTTACACGCAGGGCAGCCAGTCAACGCTGATTGCGCCGCATGTGGAGTTGCCCCAGAGCTGGACGAACTTCTCGATGGAAAAGACGCCAGTCAGGTCCTCGACAGATCTGCCGTACTCGGCATGGCGGCCCTTGAGTTGGCCGTCTGCGTTGGGATCGCGGGAGATCCAGCCGATGTGGGCAACGCCGATGACGTTGCTGTTCAGGTTAGCTTCGAGAACACCGGTACAGCAAGCTGGACAGCTTCCATCGTTTCCGTTATCCGGGTTTTCGCCAAAGTTTGCGCTACCATATCCTCTTGTCTTGACTTCAGTGGTCTTTTGCAGGTGCTCAGCATGGGTATACATCTCAGTCAAAACTGCGCCGATTCTGTAGTTCTGCACGCACAGCTTCTCAACCCACTTCTGATCGTAGGTGCCGGTCTGGTAAGAAACGGGCATGTATTCGAACTCAGCAACCTTTGTGAAGTTGATGTAGTCCATGGGGCATCCGCCGGTTGGCCAATCGCACCCCGGATACGACAGAAATCCAATTGGAACCCAAGCGCCAATAGGTATTGGGAATTCGCCGTTCTCGTTTTGCTTGTCGGTTGGACTAACAGGTGGCAGGTTGTCGAAGACGAAGCCTCTAAATCTTTCAAGTTGCCTCTCCGCTTCAAGTTCAGTCCTCTCGGTGATGACATTACCCGAGCCGGACTCTTTCTCTACCAGCTTCTGGCCGTTAAAGCCGGTCTGGGTGGAAATGATCATCTCTACGTTCTTGTATCCAACGCCCTTTACCGATGCCTTTTCGTACATGTAGTTGGCTGCACCGGCAGTGGCTACTACGGCCATGGCGATAATAACCAAAACAGCTATCAGTTTTCTCATCTAGTCCCCTCCTCTTTTCATAAGGATCAAGAGCGGCATTAAAAAGCAATTGACCCCTAATGCATCTGTTTTTGATCTGGCAATTGAAAACGTTTCTCATGCACAAGTTCTACTAATCAGGCTAATGGCAGATAAATTTACCGAATGATAAAGAGAATAAAATTTGAACTCCGGGCATTAAGAGCCCGAAGCCGGCTTTAATGTTAGCCTATCTACACGCAGGGCAGCCAGTCAACGCTGATTGCGCCGCATGTGGAGTTGCCCCAGAGCTGGATGAACTTCTCGATGGAGAAGACGCCAGTCAGGTCCTCGACAGATCTGCCGTACTCAGCATGGC